>CAZPVY010000020.1:0-22283 GCA_964590265.1 uncultured Aquifex sp.
ACTTTTTCTTCTTTTTTAAGTAAATTTGTGAGGTCTTTCTTCATTGCTTATAACTTACCCTCACTTATTGATTGAGTCAAGGAAGCTTTTTATTCTCTCCCCCCACTTCTTTGCTTCGTTAAGTACCTTTTCTTCATCCATGGTTTTAACCTCTCTCTTCTCCATAAGAACTTTACCCTTGCAGATTACCGTATCTATGTCCGAGGACTGGGCTGAGTAAACTATTTGAGCTACAGGATCATAAAGGGGCTGGAGGTGAGGATTATCCGGATTTATAAGTATTATGTCCGCTTCGTAACCTTCCTCTATTTTCCCTGCTTTTATTCCAACAGCAGAGAAGCCGTTTTCTGTTGCAATCTTTAAAGCAGTTCCTGCATCTATAGCTTTTGCATTCATATTGGCTCCTTTGTGGAGCTTTGCCATCGTTGCCATCTCTTCAAGCATATCAAGATTGTCATTTGAAGCTGAACCGTCAGTTCCGAGGGTTACATGGATTCCCTTCTTTATATATTCGGAAACTGGTGCTATTCCCGAAGCGAGCTTAAGGTTACTCTCAGGACAATGAGCTATCTTAACTTTTCTTTCCTTGACTATTTCCATTTCCTTTTCATCAAGCCAAACCATATGTGCGCAGAGAACCCTTTCTGAAAGGAAACCTATACTTTCAAGATGTTTTACAGGCGTCTTCCCGTACTCCTCTTTTATCCTTTCAACCTCACCCTTTGTCTCCGCAACGTGTATATGAAGGTAGAGGTCAAACTCATCAGCAAGCTCTTTTGCCATCTGTAAGGTTTTTGGAGAGCAGGTATAAGGTGCATGAGGGCATATAACAGGAAAAACAAGTTCATCTCCCTTAAGAGCCTTTGCGAACTCCCTTGCTCGCGTTATATATTCTTCGGGAGTTTTTGCAACCTTAGTGGGAAAGTCAAGAATTCCGAAGCCAAGACCAGCTCTGACTCCCGCTTCCTTTGCAACCTCCCCAACCTCATCCTCAAAGAAGTACATATCCATAAAGAGGGTTGTTCCCGACTTTATCATTTCAAGGATACCGAGCTGAGTTCCCGCTCTTACGAACTCAGGAGAGACAAATTCTCCTTCAAGAGGCCAGATGACCTTCTGAAGCCAGTCCATAAGAGGAAGATCCGCTCCTATTCCTCTCAGAAGAGACATAGGAACGTGGGTGTGCATATTGGCAAAAGAAGGGATAGCTATCTTACCGTTTCCGTAAACCGTGTAATCTGCAGGAGTATGTATACAGGATGCTACTTTTACTATCTTTCCGTTCTTTACCGCAATATCGCCTCTGAAATTTTTTTGAGCTATCAGGACATCCTTTATAAGTAGGTCGTAGCTCTCCATGGAGGAGAATTTTACCACTTAAGCTCATTAGCTTTCGCATAAGTCTGCGGTTTTCTCTGGAAAAAGTCCGTTTTTGTATTGTTTATCTTTCTAAAATCATCTATCCACTTCATCGGATTCTCGGTTATTTCTGGATATAGAGGATCAAAGCCTATCTGGGTAATTCTGAGATTTCCTAGGTACTTTATGTACCTATCTATCAGCTGATCGTTGATACCGAGTATCTGGTTTTGAGTTACGTACTGTCCCCACTTTATCTCCTGATCCACGGCATACTTGAAGTACTCCCTTATCCAGTTCTTTATCTCAAGGGTGAAGAGTTCAGGATTCTCCTTCTGGAGAGTGAGTATCATGTTCCTGAAGAGTGTCACATGGGTTAGTTCATCCCTGTTTATATACTTTATCTGCTGGACGGTATTCGTCATCTTTCCCTGTCTTCCGAGTGTATAGAAGAAGGCAAAGCCTGAATAGAAGTAGAGGGATTCAAGTATATAGTTCCCGATAACCGCCTTTATGAAGTTCTCTTCTGAAGGTTTTTGGATAAACTCGTTGTAAACTTCAGCAACCACCTGATTCCTTTCAAGTAGTTTCTCATCCTCTCTCCAGTAGTTGTATATCTCGTCAGCCTTTATCGGGTCAACGACAGACTCAAGTATGAACTGGTAGGAGTATGCGTGGATTGATTCCTGAAACTCCTGAGCCGTAAGTGCCATCTCTATCTCAGGAGCAGTTATCATCCTTGCAAAGTCCTTTAGCATGTCAACCTGAAAAGAGTCAAGCGCTATGAGAAAACTGAGAACCAGCTCGTAGGCTCTCCTTTCGTAATCCGAGAGAACCCTCTCATACTGCTTCTTATCCTCCATAAGAGGTATCTCTTCTGGAATCCAGAAGTTGGAAAAGCCCATCGTCTTGTAGAGGTCAAAAGCCCAGCCGTATTTGATGTTGTTTAACTCTATGATGTTGGTCGGGTTACCATTTATTATCTTGCGCTTTGCAGCATCCCTTTCACCTTCTGGATTGAATATGAGTTTTCTAACAAGAATCTTCTCTCCACTTTCTAACATCTCCGATCTCCTCCAGCTATTTAATTTCGTTCCTTTCAAGCAAATTTAAAGGCTAAACAGCACAGCTCTCACACTCCTCTATGTCCGTAATTGATCTGCTTCTGAGATAGTAAACTGTCTTGATCCCGAGCTCCCATGCGAGTTGGTAGATCCTTGAGAGAGTAGGTCCATCTATTTTCTCAGGATCTATGAAGAGGTTCAAACTCTGAGCTTGATCTATCCACTTCTGCCTTACTGCAGCAGCGCGTATGACCCACTCCTGATCTATGTTGTACGCACTCTTGTAGTGCCAGAAAAACCTGTCTATTTCGGGAGGGACTTGGGGTAGGATTCCGCTCATGTTCTCTTCCTTGTAGTACTTGGCGAATATAGGATCAACAGAGGGAGTAGCTCCTAAGATTAGAGAGGTTGAACCAGTGGGCATAAGGGCTAAAAGATAGGCGTTTCTTATACCATGTTCTCTCACATCTTCAGAAAGTTTTCTCCATGGAAGATTGTTGCCGTTCTTCTCAGAATCCTTCTCTATCTCCTCTATCTTCCTTCCAAAGAATATTCCTCTGCTCCAGTCAGAGCCTTCAAAGAGGCTGTATTTACCTCTTTCCTTGGCAAGCTCCATAGAACCCTTTATCGCATAGAAAGCTATAAGTTCAAAGAGCTTGTCCACAAACCTTAGATGTTCCTCCGATTCCCACTGAATTCCATTTTTCACAAGGCAGTAATGGTAGTTGGAAACCCCTATTCCTATCGCTCTGTATCTTTTGTTTGTATATTCAGCCTCGGGTATTGCGTAATAGTTCATCTCTATGACGTTATCAAGAAGTCTCACAAGCTTGGGAACCACCTGCTCTATAGTTTCTTTCGTATATACCTTTCCGAGATTTATAGAACCGAGGTTGCAGACTACAACATCTCCCGACTGCTTTTTGTACGTGATTTCTCCGGTTTCTGGGTTAAGTTCTTTGTCTAAGTGTTTGGTAACACTCATATTTTGGACAATTTCATGGCATAAGTTGCTTGAGTAAACCATCCCCGCATGCTTGTTCGGATTCAGCCTGTTTGCAGTATCTCTGAAAAAGATGTAGGGTTCTCCTGTCTCAAAGGCAACCGTGAGCAGTCTCTTCCAGAGCTCAAAAGCATCAATCTCTTTCTTTGCCTCCTCTGGAAGCTCCTTCTCAAGCCTCAAGTATTCCTTTTCAAATTCCTCTCCCCACAGATCCTCAAGGTTCTTCCCTTCCTTGATATTCTTGGTGTAGTAAGGATCTAATAGCGTCCACTTTTCCCTGTTTTTGACCCTCTTCATAAATATGTCTGGGATTGATACAGCTGGGTGTATATCGTGAGCTTTCTTCCTTTCATCTCCAGCGTTGGTTTTGACCTCAAGGAAATCTAAAATATCCTTGTGCCAGATGTCCAGTGTTATAGAAGCGGAACCCTTCCTCATACCGAGCTGATCAACGTAAGTCATTACGTCATTTATAACCTTTACAACCGGGATTACTCCTGAGGAAGCTCCTTTAAACTTCCTTATAGGGGCTCCCGTAGCCCTGAGCTTTCCTATGTATATTCCGAGACCTCCTGCATGCTTTGATATCTGTGCCGCTTTCTGAACGTTGTCAAAGATATCGTAAAGGTCATCATCCACAGTCAAGATAAAGCAGGAGGAAAGCTGTGTAAAGGGACGTCTTGCATTCATCAATGTGGGAGTTGCTACTGTAACGAGGTGTTCTGACAGAAGATCGTAAAATTCCTTAGCCCACTTGACTCTTTTCCCTTCCTTTTCGGGAATTGCGAGAGTCATAGCTATGAGCATGTACATTTCTTGGGGGAGTTCAATTATCCTTCCTTCTTCGTCCCTTGTGAGATACCTATCTGCAAGGATCTTTATCCCTGTGTAGTTAAAGTAAAGATCTCTCTCGGGTTTTAAAGCCTTAGCAAGCTCTCTAAAATCCTCTTCGGAATAATTATCAAGAAGGTACTTTCCGTAAATCCCTTCCTCAACATATCTCTTTACAAACTCATAGAAACCTTCGGTGTTGTAGGGTTTGTATTCTCTGGAAAGCTCGTCCCTGACTTCATACCCCCTTATGTGGGCAACCTTTTTATAGAGGTCGTAAAGAAGAAGTCTTGCAGCTGCGAATTGCCAATCAGGAGTTTCTGGAGAGACTTTCTCCGCAGCCGTTCTTATGAGAACCGCCTGTATTTCCTCAGTTGTTATCCCATCCCTAAACTGGATCTGGGCGTCAGTCTCCAGCTCAAGAGGATCAACATTCAACCCCTCAAAGGCGAACTCAAGGGCTATTCTGATCTTGTTTATGTCAAGCTTTTCCCTTTTTCCACTTCTCTTTATTACTTCCATGACAGTCCCCTCCATAGTAAAGGTATTTTAGAGGGCACCGAACTTATGCCGTACATCCCTATATCGTTGTCTGGACGAAATAATTTATCTGACAGAAGAAGTCCTTGATAAGGATATAAAAACACGCTCAACCTTGGCATGCCTCCTTCAGAGAAAAGGATGAGTATTATATCAGAGTCAGGCGTAGGTCTTCCTTTTCCTGAACATCACGAAGGCAATTATTTCAGCGATTGCTCGGTAAAACTCAGGCGGTATCTCATCTCCCACATCAACGGAAGGGTACATCGCTCTTGCGAGCTCTGGCTTCCTCACGACTGGAACTTCATGCTGCTCTGCGATGTCTATTATCCTCTCCGCAATTGTTCCCTTACCTTTTGCAACCACAACGGGAGCTTTGTCTCTCTCCGCATCGTATCTCAGAGCTATGGCTATGTGGGTTGGGTTTGTTATCACAACGCTCGCTTTGGGAACTTCTGCCATCATTCTTCCCCTCGCCATCTCCCTCATTCTTGCTTTTATCTTCGCCTTTATTTCTGGATGTCCCTCCAACTGTTTGAACTCCTCCTTAACTTCCTGACGGGACATTCTTATCTTCCTTTCGTATTCCCACCTCTTATAGGCGAAGTCAAGGAGAGAAATGAAGAAAGCTATCACCCCAAGTATTAAAACCACCTTTATCATGAGATTTACCAGGAAGTTCACACCTTCCAGCAGAGGCATCTGAGCGGAGTTCAGAATTAGAAGAACACTGCCTTTAAGGATAAATAGGGCGATACCGAAGAGGAGAAACGCCTTTAGAGAATTCTTGGTGAGCTCAAAGAGAGTTGTCAAAGAGAACATCTTTTTTATGCCTTCAAAGGGATTTAATCTTTCCCACTTAAACTGAAGAGGCTTCAAGGTAAATATGAATCCGAACTGGGCAACATGGGCTCCGATAACCACGAGGATGGTTATCACGAAGAAGGGAATAAGGATCTTCATCGTGTTCGTAAAAGACTCCTTTATGGTATTCCCTGCAAGCACCGAGAACTCGGCTGGTCTAAAACCGGATATAGCCATCAGGAAACTCACAATTTCTCTAAAAATCAAAGCTCCTGTGAAGAAAATGATCATGGAGGAAACGAGAACTGTCAGTGAAGATGCTATCTCTACACTCTTGGCAACGTTACCTTCCTGCTTTAGCTTTCTCCGTCTATACGGCGTAGCTTTCTCTGTTTTGTTCTCCTGTGCCATATCTCCCCCAGAGACTTTTAATATACATCAGGAACCTGAGCCTACAAACCTTAGGAAATCAAGCATATATTCCCTCATGTATGAGACCATCACAAGACCTATGACTGGAAGTGAGAGCATAAGGACGATCAGACCTACTATAACCTGAAGCGGAAGACCGACTATGAAGACGTTAATTTGAGGAATAAACCTGTTCACTATCGCAAGGATTATGTTTGTGATGAGTGCTGCAATCAGAACAGGAAGGGCTATCTTTACTCCGGTTGAGAAACTCTTGTAGAAAAGACTCAGGAACACTTTCCCGTTTAGCGAATAAATATCAAAGGATCCAAGAGGAACGCTTTCAAAACTCTTTACGAGTCCTACATAGATGGCTTCTGCACCTCCGAGAGTTAAAAACAAACTCGTAGCAAGCAGGGTAGAAAATCCGGCAAGGACTGTTGTCTGGGGTTGCTGGGGAAGAAACATCATAAGGAAACCAAGACCTGTGTTTACCGCTATAATTTCTCCTGCTATGAATATGGAGTCAAACAGTAGTCTTAAGAAGAAGCCGGCAAGAAAGCCAAAGATAACTTCCTGAGCCATGAACTTCATGAAGGTAAGAGCCGAGTTTATCTCTACAGGTTCTATGTTAGTAAAGTAAAAGATGGAAGCGGCTATCGCGAACGCAAGATATATCCTCACAAAGTTCGGCAAAAATAATGTCCCAAAGGTTGGAACCATAAAAACAAATGTTACAACTCGGAAAAAAAGAAGGAGCATAGTCAGCAGAGCGTTAATATCTATAACTATCATCTTATCCAGATAGGAACGTTTATGAATATCTCCTTTGTGAAGTCAACGAGCTTGCCCATCATCCATCCTCCGAGGAGGAAAATGGTTATCATCGCAGCGACTATCTTAGGTATGTAAGCGAGAGTCATCTCTTGTATCTGCGTTGCAGCCTGAAAGATACTGACTACAAGACCAACTATGAAGGTTGCTACAAGGACAGGCATGGCAAGAAGGATTGCCATCTCAAGAGCCTTTTGTCCCAGAGAAATGACTAAATCAGAACTCATTTTCAACCTCCCATTACTGATAGCTCCTCACGAGAGACAGTATTACCAGCTCCCAGCCGTTAGCAAGCACAAAGAGCATTATCTTGAAAGGCAGGGATATTATCTGAGGCGGAATCATAATTATTCCCATTGATATAAGTATAGAAGCGACTACTATGTCCACTATAAGAAAGGGAATGTAGAGCAAAAATACTATCTCAAAGGCAGTGGTGAGTTCGCTAACCATAAAAGCTGGTATTAGTATGCTGAGTGGTATATCCTTTGTACTCTTTATCTTTTCTTTCTCCTCTTTTTTTAAGTTAGCAACCTCAAAAAACACCTCTATAGTGTCTTTTCTGGTTTGCTTCAGCATGAAGTCTTTTATGGATGCTGAAACTCTGTTGAAGAACTCTTGATCGCTTATTTCCTCCTTCACGTAAGGCTGAAGTGCGTTTGTGTTGATAGTTTCAAATACAGGTTTCATTATAAAGAAGGTTAAAAATAAAGCGAGGGAGATTATCACCTGATTTGGAGGAACCTGCGGCATCCCAAGGGCTTGGCGGAGGATAGATAAGACAACAACTATCCTTATAAAGGCTGTGGTCATTATGAGTATTGAAGGCGCAAGAGCAAGGATCGTTAGGAGGATAAGCAGACGTATAGATGTGTCTAAGTTTCCCTCTCCTATCCTGAGTTCAATCGGAGGAATGATCTGATTTTGAGCCAGAACCACTTGACTTAGGAAAAGAAGAAGAATTATTGTCCTTATCATCTTCCTTATATATTACATCAGCCCCCTTTTCACTCACACACAGGACGTAGGTGTTTCCCTTTATTTCAAGTTCAACTATGAATATATTTTTGGCTACCGGCGATACCTTCTTTATTTCAAAACTTCCCTTACCGCTGAAGCCTCTGAATCCTATAGATTTTCTTAGAATAAGCGGGAGAACTGCAAATACCACAATAAGAACAATTAGGAGGGAAACAACAACTTTAAGTATGTAGTCAGAGAGTTCCATCACTCAGCCTGTACCACAAACTCAGTAAAGTAAACATTTCTGACACCCCCCTGAACAAGAATAGTGTTTATCCTCTTTATAATCTCCAGCTTCAGCTGTTCTCTACCTTCAGGAGACCTGAGTTCTCTTGATGTCTTATTAGATAAAATTTCTATGATTGCATCTCTTATTATCGGTTCTCTCTTCTGAACTTCAAGAACAACCTCAGGTGAAGACAACTCCAAGGTTATAGAAACCCTCGCATACATTGTCATTTCAGGATCAGCGAGGTTGACTATAAAAGCAGGTTCAAGCTTGTACATAACACCAACTGCTTCAGGTGATACTGTAGGTTTAGAAACTTCCCCTTTCTTTTTTTCATCTTCTTTTGCAAAAAAGAAAAAGTATGCCCCTGCTCCCCCGCCGGCTAATAGTATGAGGAGAAGGAGGACAATGAGGAGAAGCTTGCCCTTGCCTCCGCCGCCCTTCTCCTCAGCCTGCTGTGCCTCCCTCTCCTCGTCAGCCATGGCTCCTATTATCTAACAAGATTAACAGTTTCATCAAGTATAGTGTTTGATGTAGTTACCACCCTCGCATTAGCTTGATACGCCCTCTGAGCAGTTATGAGGTTTATGAATTCCTTTGCAATATCTACGTTGGACATCTCAAGCATACCTGATCTTACCTTTTCAGATCCCCCTGCTAATAATATAGTTGGTGTACGGATAGATGTATATAAATTTGCACCCTTTTTAGTAAGTTCTTCCGGATCGTTAAATACAGCAAGAGCGACCCGATATAAAGGCAAAGACTTTCCATTAGAATATACTCCCACGACCGAACCATCTTCTGATAAAACATATACATCTATAAGATCCCCCTTAGTATATCCGTTTTGTTCTATTGTTAGTACGAAGTCAGATGAAAACTGGTTTAGGTAAGAGTTTGTAATAAGGTCTTCATTGTTTGTATCTGGATCAGCACTTAAATCTAGTATATCTGTTGTACTTTGTGCAACACTTTCCTCTCCCACTATAAATATCATCTGATTCGGATCTGTAAAACCGCTAAATCTGTCAATTTTGCTTCCTAATAATCCTCCAGAAGAGGTAGATACGCTGTTTGCCGTCCCGTTCTCGTCCACAGGAGTATTAGTGCTATCAAAAAGGTCTATATAATAGTACCTCTTATTTCCAATAGTTGTTGACTTTATCCTGTCTGCTACCGTTGTATCTGAAAGAGCTATAAGCTTTCCATCATTATTAAAGAATAGTCTAACGAAGTTGTACTGCCTACCCCCGGTAGTTTCGGAGCCCCCTTTATTGCTATCAGCAATAAGGTTTTCTAATCTTCCATCTCCATCATAGTCTGAGAGAATAAACATGCGCCATTCATTGTTTGCTACTTTCTTGAAGTATACATCCACCTGATAAGGCTTTCCCAAGGAGTCGTATATGGTTATAGAGTACTTATAATTGTAGGAATTAGGATCATTAGGATCAAAGGAAGGAGAGGAAGGAGTACTTACGTTTGCGTTAAGGTTAGAAGGTTGAAGAAAAGAAATTATATTTGTGGATTTTGGAGGAAGTTGTTGAACCACGCTTATGCGTTCCAGACCTGTACCAACAACCTCTCCCTTGTCGTTCAACTTAAATCCTAAAAGATATAGTCCTCCACTGTTCACTAAGTATCCTGTACTGCTTAATCTGAACTCTCCATCCCTTGTATACAGCCTCGTTCCAGAAACAGGATCCTCAAGTACGAACAATCCTCTTCCTTGAATTGCGAGGTCTGTATTTATACCTGTTTGTTTAAAGTTGCCTATAGTCCATACCTTCCGAGTACTGTCTACTACTGCTCCTGCTCCATAGGTCGTGGATTTTAATGTTCCTGTTGTAACGTTTAGTCCAATACTCACTTGAGATATAACATCCTGAAAGATAGGACGCTGAGCTTTAAACCCCACAGTGTTCACGTTTGAGATATTGTCAGAGGTTATATCAATCCAGAACCTGGAAGTGTTCATTCCACTAACGGCATTGTAGAAGCTTCTCAGCATGTCTTATCCTCCTGTATAGATTATCTGAGAGGCAGAAACCTGCCTCCCAGAGAGGAGATCCAGCATCAGCTCTCCGTTAACTATCCCAGCAGATTTGACCGAGTCCTTGAACCCGAGCTGCCATCCCTGAACTTCATAATCTCCTTTGAAGACTTTAACTGTGAACTGTCCCTTCGGAAGGTCGCTGATGTCTATCGGATTCAGCCCCCTTTCAAGATCCATTTTTATCTCTTTTACAACTTCTTCACCGTCGTATATCTTCACCGTGACGTTACTCACCTTCTCTCCCGAAAGTATGTGGTATTCCCCTCCCCGTACTGTATCCAAAGTATCTGTTGCAAAGACAAACTCTTTTCCTATAAGATTTATCGTCTGCATAAATGTTATCTGATTCATCCAAGAGGTAAAATTCTCCATAAAGGACTTCATATCCATATAGAATCTGACCTGGTTTAGCCTTACCACATCTTCCAAGGATTTGGAAAGATCCTGTTGTCTGAAAGGATCCTGAAACTTGAGTGTTTCAAGGTATATTTTCATAAAATCTGTTGCCGACATGTTATCAAAGGATTGAACATAATCGGGTCCAACTATTTTTGGTTCAGGAGGTTTAACTTCATACTTTGTATCTACAGTATTCATCTCTTCTCCCCCTGTTTTCTTTTCAGTTCCTCAGCAAGTATCTCACCGAAGCTTTTATGAGCAGCCTTAGGCTGTTTTTGGGCAAGGGTACCTTTGAGATCATATATCCTCTTTTCTTTTCTCAACACCACCTCTTTATCCTTTACTTCTATCTTCAGTATGTCTCCTTCTTTCACACCGAGCTTTTTTCTTATATCGCTTGGAAGAGCTATCAAGCCCCTTGCCATTACTTTAACTATGTCATCCATGGCTATGTATAAATATCGGCACATGTCAAAATTTTTCAAGCGTCAATTTATGAGAAATGTATTGACATTTTCCAATGTTTGACAAAATTCATTATCATGAAGCTTCTGGATGCTGGAGTTCTTCTGGAGTTCTTTTCAGGTTCGGAAGAGGAAATAGACAAAATAGATGCCTTGTTCAGGGAACTTGAGAAACAGAAGGAGAAGTTACTTATAACCGAAGAGGTTATCCTTGAACTTGTTTACTACCTTGAACAAGTTTATGGCTGGGAGAGGGAGGTGATAGCGGACGTGATAAAGACCATACTTCTTGACAGCCTCTTCAGTATTGAAAATAGGGATGCTGTTCAAAACGCTGTAAAAGTGTATCTGAAAACAAAGCTGAGTTTTATAGACTGTCTTAAAACCGCTAAGGCTAAAAAGAGGAAGGTAAAGGAAGTTATTTCCTATAACAAACGCTTTGAGAAAGCTGGGCTTAAGCTTATTCGCCCCTGAGGGCTGTGTAGAGCTTCCTCAGCTCCTTAATACTTTCCTCAAAGGAAGCTCCCGTTCTGTAATCCTGTCTGAAAAAGCTATCTAACAGTTCCTTATTGTCAAGGACCCTATCAACCGCAGGGTTTGAACCTCTCTTATATAGACCAAGATTAACAAGATCCTCCATGGATTCGTAAGAACTCAAGAGCTCCTTAATGTGCATAGCCATTCTCATGTGCTCTTCGTTCACAAGCTTCGGCATTAGCCTTGAAAGACTTTTCACAGGATCCACAGCAGGAAATATCCCAGCATTAGCTCTTTTCCTTGAAAGGACTATATGACCGTCAAAGACACCAACGAGAGCGTCCGCTACAGGATCAAGGGTTATGTCATCACCTTCAACCAGAACGCTGAAAATCCCAGTTATACTTCCACCATTTCTGAAGTTTCCACAGCTCTCAACTATATTGGTCATCATGTGAAACACTGAGGGTGTATAACCTTTGAGAGTAGGTGGCTCTCCCGCTGCAAGTCCTATCTCCCTCTGAGCCATTGCAAACCTTGTTATTGAATCCATCACGAGAAGAACGTCTGCTCCCTGAGAAGCAAAGTATCTCGCGTGAACTATCGCACTCAAAGCACCTTTCACCTTTACGACGGGAGATTCATCTGCGGTTGATACGACCACTATACTTTTCTTCAGTCCTTCTCCGAGAACATCTTCAATGAACTCCCTCACTTCCCTTCCCCTTTCTCCTATAAGGGCGAGAACAACTATATCCGCGTTGCTGTAATTTGTTATCATCCCAAGAAGCGTGCTTTTACCGACTCCTGCTCCTGCAAATATACCTACCTTCTGTCCTTTGCCAAGGGTAAACATGGCGTTTATAGATCTCACCCCTGTGTCAAAGACCTCTTTTATTCTTTCCCTGTCAAGGGGGTTTATGTTCGTCAGTTCTATTGGCACCCTCTCGGCGGTATAGATTGGTTTTCCGTCAAGCGGTTCACCAAAGGGATTTACCACCTTACCTAAAAGAGCTTTCCCGGTTTGGGTTGATACGTGTTCACTTTTTATCAATACCCTGTCCCCGGGTTTAATACCTGAAAGTTTTCCGTAGGGCATGATTATGCATTTGTCTTCGTTAAAACCTATAACCTCTCCGTAAATGCTCCTTCCCGTAGAAGGATAAATCTCAACGAGATCTCCCGTTGCACTACCCGGATTGTATGCTTCAAGATATATACCGCTTACCTTTACAACCTTGCCGTATATCCTAACTCCCTTCAAAGACACGTTTTAAAACCTCTCTGAATATCTCCTCAAGTATCTCCTCATGCTTTCTTTCAATCACAAACTTAGATGTTTCAATTTTTATCTCACCTACTTTGAGCTCAGGATCAGGAGATATGTCTATATCAATCTTGTTTCCAAGCTTCTCCTTTATGTTACCGATGAACTCAAACGCCCTGTCAACATCAGAAGGGTTCAGATGTATCTTTATGCTACCTTTCAAGTCAATTATCCTGTTAAAAACTGCATCAAGTATTTTCGTAACTATCTCCTCTTTAGGAACCACGTCACTCATTAAAAACTCCTTGATGACCTCCCTTGAAATCTGAATAAACTCGTCTCTTAACTTCTCTTTTGCTTCGGATAGCCCTCTATCTATGCTTTCAGCAAGTTCCCTAATAAGTTTTTCAGCAAGTTCCTTATTCTTAATTTCAGCTATCATGGCTTCCATCTTCTTATCCTTCTCCGTTATATCCTGATGAAGCTTCTTAATTTCTTCAAGGAGCTTTCTGTTTTCCTGCTCAAGGGTTCTGAGTCTATCTTCAACAACTTTCAGTCTTTCTTCTGCTCTTCTTTTCTCTTCCTGCAATTTTTGGAGATCGTCCTTAAGCTCGGAGGAGCTTACTGGGGTGTCTTCAACCCCAAAAATGGGGCGGAATTCCTTAGACATAAGCCTCTTCTCCTCCGAGTTCTATCTTTCCTTCATCCATCAGCTTTCTGATAACTGTAACAACCTGCTTTTGAGCTTTCTCAACTTCTGATTTTCTAACGGGTCCAAGGGCTTCCATGTCCTCCTGCATTATCTTTGCTGCTCTCTTTGACATGTTGGAGAAAAACTTTTCCTTAATATCATCAGGTGCCCCCTTCAGGGCTATTATTAGCGTGTTCTTGTCAACAGCCTTGAGGATTTCTATTATCGCCCTGTTGTCAAGCTTCCTGATGTCTTCAAAGGTGAACATCTTCTCCCTTATCTTATCTTCAAGAGAAGGATCTTCTTCACCTATCTTCCTAAGCAGAGTTTCAGCTGTTTCCTTATCAAGCATATTCATAAGCTCAGCTGCGATAGCAACTCCTTCCTGCTTTTTTATTCCCCCTGCTATTCCAAGCGCTTTTATCTCTTCAGTAACGGTTTCTATGAGTTCTCTGAGGAACTGAGGGGATACATTTTCAAGGGTAGCTATTCTCTTAACAACTTCAAACCTCAGATCTTCTGGTAACCACTGAAGTATATCCGACGCTTTTCTCGGTGTAAGCTGTGAGAGAAGAACTGCTATAGTTTGGGGGTGCTCATTTTTTATTAATCCTACTAAAACTCTTGTATCTATCTTTTCAAGCTGTTCCAAACCCTCTGCAACACCTGCGGAGCCGATCAAACTCTTTATTCTTTCATAAACCTCAGGTGGTAATACACCCTGAAGCTGTTCAAGGAGCATTTCAAGGTTGGAATACTGGGTTACTACGTAATTGAAATCATCAAGGAACTCTTTAACAGCGGCTTCTATGTCTGATGCAGTTAGATCCTTTAATCTTGCAGCGGTGAGAAATATCTTCTGTATTTCTTCTTCTGTAAGCTCCTTCAGTATCTTTGCAGCAACATCAGGAGGCATGGACATGAGTAAAATAGCAGCCTTTTCAGCCTTTGAAAGCTCCCTTCCCGTAGCCTCAGCCATCACCTAATATTAAAACCCTAAAAATCCAAAGTCCTCAGTTTTCTTCTGAATATAACCCTTCTGAGTTAATCTTCCTTCAAGAAGTGTTATCCATCTCTCGGGCATACATCCTTTTGGACAGTATATGTTACAGTTACTACAGTGAACACAGCTCTGAATGTTGAAAGGAATTAGATCTTTAAGCCTATCCTCACCGATTTTATCTCTCGGATCTTCAGAAATTGAGTAGAACTTTGTGAAGAAGGCAGGACCTCCAAAATCCTTACCTTCAGCCAACGGAGGACAGACGTTGTTACATATCCCGCATAAAATACAGTCCCATGCCTTGGATGTTTTTTTCAAATCCTCAGGCAAGAGTTTGATATCCTTCTTGGGAACGAGCCATACTCTACCTTCCTTGAGTTTCTCAAACAGAACATCCTGAAACACAACGAGGTCTTTTATCGGGATAGAGCTGTCTACAGGTTCTATCAGAACTTCATCCCCGCTTACCTTCGTGTTACACGCAAGCTTATGCTCTCCGTTCACCTTCACTGCACACGTTCCGCATATTCCCGCCCTGCACATTGCCCTGAAAGATAATGAAGGATCTATCTCCTCTCTTATCCTGTAAAGAATCTCAAGAACGGTGGGATTATCTCCTGCTTCTACTTCAAACACATCAGTTATGTATCCTTCTCCTGTAAAGCGCTTCAGCTTTACCTTCATAGAAATTAAAGATAATCAACTGAAAAGAAAATTAACGGTGAACTTTCTCAGATGGGTTTCGGGATCGGCAAAGTATACCTTTTCTGCATAGTCAAGCTTGTACAGAGCTTCTATGAGCTTTTCAGCTTTTTCCTTTGAAATTTTCTCAAGGTAGTTCTTAAATTTAAGCTTTATGAACTGATGCTTCACACCCACGATTTCGAGGGCTTTATCAAGGCTCACTCCCTTCTCAAGCAGTCTGTGAGCAGTGTATATCTTTATCGCATAACTTGAAAGGAGCGCCTGAACTTGGAGGGCAGGAATGCCTTTCATATACACGTCTTTAAGCACCCGAAGGGTCTTTTCAACATCACCTTCAAGAAAGCTGTCGGTGTAGTCAAACAGACTGTAGCTCTCCCATGGAAAACACACCTTCTTTACATCTTCCACTGTTATCCTTTTACCATCAGCGTAGGCTATCAATTTCTCGCTCTCCTGCTTGAGGATCATCAAATTCCCCTGACACATCTCAACAAGGAGCTCAAGGGCATCATCCTCTATCCCGCCAGCTTCCCTCTCCAGCTTTTTTTTAACAATT
This sequence comes from uncultured Aquifex sp., assembly GCA_964590265.1. Classification (GTDB taxonomy): domain Bacteria; phylum Aquificota; class Aquificia; order Aquificales; family Aquificaceae; genus Hydrogenivirga. The sequence continues at coordinate 15,720 of CAZPVY010000020.1, forward strand.
TCCTTTATCTTCTTTGTGGAAAGTCTGTCTGCAAGTATTATGTCTCCAAGCGTTGAAATAGATTTGAAAGGTTCCTTTGCAAGCTCTTGATGAGTTAACTTTCTGTTCACAACAGCAAAAAGCTTTGCAGTGTTGATTTTTTTAAAGAGATCAACAAGAGTGTTCATACTCTTCTTCTTTCTGCCAACTTTTTTTATGAGTTCATCAAAGTTCAGTATAAGAACTACCCTATCGGTGATGGCTGAGAACATACTTCCCTCAGAAACAAGTTCATACAGATCTTCAGGATTAATTTCATCACCCCAGACAATCGTGAAATTCTCTCCATATATACTTTTCAGTTTTTCTATAAAAGCTTTTATGAGGTATTCTTCCTCTCCGTGGATAAGATTTACAGGCTTAACCTTCCCCTTTTCAAGAACTTCTCTCTGGTACTGAAGGATCTTATAGCTCATCAATCTTCAGACTCTATAACTATCTCATCACAGCTTTCATTTTCTATTATCAGCTGGCAGGTGAGCCTCTCTTCCTCATCAACCGCCCCTACCCTCCAGAGGGTCTCTTCCTCTTCTTCAGAAGGTTCGTTCAGACATTCAAGACCTTTCAGAATCCTTGCTATGCATACACCGCACTGACCGTCGGTGCATCCGAACTCAATGCCAGCTTTCTCTATCTCGTGACTGAGTTCGCCAAACCTTACCCCTTTGGGGATATCAAATACCTTTCCGTTTATCTTTACCTTCATAGCCTTAAATTTTACCTTTGAATAGAAGAAGTTTTATGATTTTAGATATATCAGTCGGTCTGCACGCCCTGCTCTATGACCTGACGGGCTTCTTCCTCGCTTGGAACACCTACAAAAGCAAGCTTCCCGTCAACCACCGAGGAAGGAACACTCCTGACCATTAACTTGTTCACCCAGTATCTTCCTTCTGGAGTGGCTATATCAAGCACCTCGTATTTAAAACCGTATTCAGCCTGAAGTTTTCTCCAGAGAGCGTCTGCATGTGGACACGTAGGACACCACTGAGATACCAGAAGTATAACGTGCCTATCCTGCGCACTCATCTCACATACACCTCATACATACTATATCCCATTCATCTATATGCTCTTTCATCTTTTGAAGTGCCTCCTCACCTGTCACGAGATCCTGAAGATCCCTTTCAAGGTTTGTGGGTTTGAGCTTAACTATCCAAGCTTCTCCGTATGGATCAATGTTTATAAAATTTGGATCATCTGCAACCTTCTGATTTACATCCACAACTTCCCCCTCAACGAGTGCAGGTACGGGTCCTGCCCACTTTCCACTTTCAAGAGTTGCGACAGGTTTCCCTTTCTTAACCTTTGTCCCTATAGGCTTTATCCTTGCATGTAGAAGTCTACCTGCTCTCGTTTGTCCTACATCTGTTAAACCCATCGTTACCGTTCCGTCCTCATTTATCCTGAGCCAGACCTGATTCTCTATATCGTAGTAGAGATCCTTCGGGATCATGCAGCCCTGATACTCCCAGGCATTGCCAAAATCCTGAGTGGTCTTTTCCATACGTATAAATATACCCCAAATAAACGTGTATTTACAGAATAGATTTTTTAATAGGCTTATTAATATCATTTATTGACCTGGTCGCTTGGACTGATTATAGTAAATAATTGATTACTTATTGAGGGTGCAAAGGCATGTTTTATATATCAAAGGCATCTCCGCTTATGTTCATAGTTGCTATCGTAAACCTTCTATTATCCTTGATAATTAAAGCTTTCGGTGGAGATCTGGTTCTTTTCTTCGTTTCTCTTGTTTTCGGCTTTGTGGGAACTACACTGATCGGAGCCATGTACCAGATAATTCCTAACTCTCAAAATAGAAGGCTTTCAGCCTATCAGGTATCCTATGCGGTTTTTACAGGTATACTCTTGTCCCTGATACTGTTCTATTTTCATATGTATAAAACTGCTTCTGTCCTTATGTTCCTTTCCTATGTAACCTTCTTCATTCATTTGGTTCTTAATGTGAAAAACTGGATGCCCGTAACGGTAAAGTTCCTTGGTGTCTCTGCTACATATCTGACTCTATCATCTCTGTTTTTGTTTCTTCACTTCATCTTTGGTGTAGTTCCTCTTCAGCTGGCGGTTCATACCCTCACGATAGGATCTATGCTGAACGCAGTTTACGGTGTTGAGATAGCGTGGATACCTATGCTTCTCATGGAAACTCTCAGTATAAGAAAAGCTCAGAAATTGTTTTATGCAAAACAGATATCTACTGTCTTTATCCTGATCCCCTTCTATCTTCTCAGCTACAGGTTGATAGCTCTTGCATCACTTCTTGAGCTCGGTGTTGCCATTTACTACATATACCTTATCTACTCCCTTATCCAGCATAGGAGAATGCCCTCTCCGCTACCGTATGTTGTGAAGATGTTCCTTGTAGCCCTCGTGTTTCTCCCCATTGGATTTATTATGGGAGCATTTACCGCTTCAAACCCCGAAGTGCTTCCTATATCCTTTAACCTTCACATAGACTTTCTGATTTACGGCTTTAAAGCTTTTACTATATTCGGCGGTATGGCACACCTGTTCCCGCGAATAATGTGGAACTGGAAGTTTGCATCCCGCAAAGGGGATAGGATTCCTACGGTAAACGAACTTATTGATGAACCTTCATTTCCAAAGTTTATGGAACTTTCGCTGATAGCTTTCGTCTTTTTCCTTGCTGTTGATAGCTTGTTTTTTCCCTTAAAAGCCATCGCAGCTCTTCTTTACATATTCATTATCGGAATGTTTTTCAAGATTACGTTCCTACACTTCATGAAGAAATTGAAGGAGGTGGAAAATGGCAGTAGTTAAGCCAGTAGAAGAAAAGTTCAGTGTCGAAGGTCCGGCAAAGGAACTTGTGTATGAGGATCAGAATGCAAAAGTCGTTAGGTTCTTCCTAAAGGAGGGGCAAGAAATAAAACCTCATAAATCACCATCAAGCGTGTTCATATACGTCATAAAAGGAAAACTCTCCTTTTACATAGGAAAAGATGATAGGGAAGAAGTTCTTGAGAGCGGGGCAACCGTATTCTATGAGCCAGAGGAGCTCCACGGTTTTAAAGCTCTGGAAGACTCTATAGTTCAGGCTGTAATAGCCCCGAATCCTACCCAGAAGATGAGGGTTTCCTAACGTATGTAGGTTATTATCAGCGTTATAAGTATACCGAGGAAGAGATTTATCCATACGAAGTTAGGTATGTGGCTATGCAGTTTCTTTCTCAGAAGGTAGAAATATATGTAGGTAAAGTTAAAGACCATTATTCCAAACAGAAACAGCTTTATGTGAAAAAGGAAGTTGCTGCTGAAGTCTGTTCTGACGGAATGCCACATCCACGTACCAGTCAGAAATATAACCGCTATGGAAAGCCACACTCCAAGAAAGAACCTCCTTAAAACCTTTTCCGCGAGGGCTTTTCTCATATCTTCCTGCTTAAGATCTCTCACTACGGGATGCAAAAACAGAAGGTTGAAGATCATCCCTCCTATCCATATCATCGCAAAGAATATATGCAGAAAAAGCATTGACTTATACATGGACACACCTCCCTACCAGGCTTTAAGCATTATAATTCAAAGTTCAGAAGGAAGTTCCTGAAAAAGGACAGGCTCTCAAGGACATAAAATCCAGAATCTAAATTTATGAAATACGAGAAAAACTCATCTTAGATATCCTTGTAAGCGTTTCTATAGTTAATTACATGGCTGGTCTGCTGATTAACATAATCAGAGCGGTCAGGGGTAAGAACAGAAAAAAGCTGAAAGAAAAGGTTAAGACTATCGTTGAAAAAGATAGGCTTCTTCAGAAGAAGTTTGCGAAGGCAAGTTGATCTTGAAATCGTACAACCTTTATAGGATAATTGTTAGACCCGGAGGTAAAGATGGACATAGGAGTTGTGCCGAACATAACTCTCTTTATACAGGCAGCTCTGTTTCTTCTATTTGTTCTGCTGATAAACATCACCTATGTAAAGCCTTACACGCGTGTTATTGAGGAGAGGGAAAGTATAGTTAAGAGAAATCTTGAAACGGCTTCAAAACTCAGGGAAGAAGCAAAAGGTTACTTGGAGGAAGCTAAGCAGATACTGAGTAATGCACGGTCGGAAGCAAACGCTATACTTGAGGAAGCGAGGAAGGAAGCGAATAAGATAAGGAATGAGATCCTTGAAAAAGCGGAGAGAGAATCCCAAGAAGAGATAAAGCAGAAGGCTGAGGAGATAAGAAACTCTCTTGAAGAGGAGAAGAGAAAACTTGAAGCGGCGGTTAAGGACATAGCAAGTAGCATAGTGAAGAAGATTCTGGGAGAGGCGGCATGAGAAACGTGCTCTTTCTGATAATACTCATATCTACAGGAGCTTTTGCTGCTGAAGAAGGTGGACATCACAGCCCGCTTGAGCTGTTCTGGAAAGGGTTCAACATACTTCTCTTCCTCGGAGTTGTTTACTGGTTTGGTAAGAAACCAATAGGCGAGTCGTTCAATAATTTCTGGAAGTCTCTGACGCAGAGTGTTGATGAATCAGAGAAGGAACTTCAGGAAGCGAAGAATGAACTTGCCAAGGCAAAGGAAGAGCTTGAAAAGGCAAAGGTAAGGGCAGATGAATCAATAGCTCTTGCAAGGGAATCAGCTCAGGCTGAACTGGAAAACGCAAGGAAACATGCAGAAGAAGTGGCTCAGCGGATAAAGGAGAAGACGAAAGAAACCATAGAGATAGAGCTGAAAAAGGCAAAGGAAGAGCTTGCCATGTACGGTCTCGTAAAGGCTGAAGAAATAGCGAAGGGCATGCTTGAGGAGGCATTTAAAAACCCTGAGGTTCAAAAGAGATACATAGATACTCAGCTTAAGGTTCTGGAGGAGAAAAGGAATGCTTAAAAAGAAGGAGATCGCAAGAAAAGCTGTCCGTCTTTTGATAAGGAAACTTCCTAAGGACAAAGAAATTCTTATAGCGACTGGTGAATTTATAGGTTTTCTTGCCAATCTGTACAGAAAAAGTAAAGAAGCCCGCAACTACTTCGTTAGCCCCTTTGTTCCAAGGGATAAGAAGATGGCTTATCTGCAAAACTTAATGGATAAGTTCAGAATCCCGAAGGAAATTATGGAGATATTTGAATACCTCATAGATATTAATGCCTTTTCTCTTCTGCCAGAGATGAAGAGGCTTTACGATCACGAGGTTGAAAGACTTATGAAGATGTCTAAAGGATTCCTTTATCTGGCTAAGGAGATAGATAAGGAGGAAGTTGACAAGATAGTTTCCACTATACAGAGAATACTTAACAGAGAGATAGAGATAGAAGTGGGCTATGATGATAAACTCATAGGTGGTTTTGTCTTCAAAACTTCCGGCTTTGTCGTTGATACGTCAGTAAAAAGACAACTTGAGAAACTATTGATTCACGGAGGTTAATCCGATGGAAAGAACTCTGATAATTATCAAGCCTGATGCTGTTCAGAAAAAAGCTATAGGGAAGATTCTGAGCAGGTTTATAGAGGAGGGTTTTGAGATTAAAGCTTTGAAGATGTTCAAGTTCACTGAGCAGCAGGCAAAGCAATTTTATATAGTTCATAAGGATAGACCTTTTTATGGAGAACTTGTTGAATTCATGACTTCCGGTCCTGTGGTAGCAGCTGTTTTGGAGGGAGAGAATGCTATTCAAAGGGTCAGGGAGATAATAGGACCAACCGATAGCGAAGAGGCAAGAAAAACAGCTCCAAACTCTATAAGGGCTCTCTTTGGAACGGATAAGGGCAAGAACGCAATCCATGCCTCCGATTCCAAAGAATCTGCAAGCTACGAAATACCCTTTATCTTCTCAGGGCTTGAGATAGTTTAATGTGACAGGTATTAAAAACTGGGCTATTCTGTTTCTCTGTTTTCTTTCCTTATTCCTGTCCATACTTCCTAACATAGATAATTTCATGCTTCGTTTTGAGGAATCCACACGTCTGATAGCTGCATTTGAAATGTGGTATAGAAATGACCTTTTTCAACCAACGATATTTGGTGAATTATATTTTAATAAACCTCCTTTTTTTAATTGGCTTGTAATTGCTTCTTCTCATTTTTTCGGATGGAAGATATTAACTTTAAGAATGGTATCCCTAACTTTTATGATACTAAATGCTCTCTTTGTTTTTGTTGTTTCTTATAAGCTTTCTCGGAATTTTACAAATGCCTTTATATCTGCAATACTTTTTTTATCATTTGCTGACATACTTTTCTGGTACGGATGGCTCGGTGAAATAGATATAACCTATACTTTTTTTGTGTCTTTAATAATAATTTGTATATGGAATTACTTTAAGAAGGAAAAGTATGTATATATATTTTTAGCAGGTTTTCTAGCCGGGATTGCCTTTATGATAAAAGGATTTCCTGTTTTTGCCTTTTACGGGTTAACTTTAGTTGCTTTAGCGATTTTCTATAGAAAATTTAACCTTCTGTTCAATAAAAATGCCTTTGTAGCCTATATGACCATCTTTTTATTTTCATTTTGGTGGATACCGTTATCGGATAATCCTATTGATTATAT
>CAZPVY010000021.1:0-22206 GCA_964590265.1 uncultured Aquifex sp.
TATACTGAGACACAAAACAGGAAAGGATGTTGTGTTTCTGGTTTCTGAAAAGGACGGCAAACTGTCAACCGTAGTTGCCGTTTCAAAGGATATATCCGATAAGGTAAAGGCTAACGAGGTAATAAAGGAGGTAGGGAAAGCACTAAAAGGTGGCGGTGGAGGAAGACCGGATCTCGCTCAGGGAGGAGGCAGTAATCCAGCTGGTATTGATGAAGCTGTTAAAATATTAAGAGAACGGTTGATCAGGCTATCCTGAGGAGGTCCGAAAGATGAAAATGAAGTATATAGTAGCAGGTGCGATTCTTATCAGCTTCCTTGGCTTATTCTCCTGTGAGAAGAAGGAAGAAAAAGCTCAAGAGTCCGTTAAGGAAGAAAAGATCCAGCAGGTAGCCGAGAATAAGATGGAGCAGAAACAGGCTTCTGTTTCCGAAGCATATACGCTCGCCGATAAAAAAGGTTGTTTTGCCTGCCATGATGTGAACAGAAAGAAAGTAGGTCCAGCTTATAAAGAGGTCGCAAAAAAGTATGCAGGAAAAGATGGTGCAGTTGATCAGCTCGTGAAGAGTATAACAAAGGGAAGTATGGGTAAGTGGGGAAGCATCCCCATGACACCTCAGCCCGTGACCCAAGAAGAGGCAAAGAAGATAGCAGAGTGGATACTCAGTCTTAAATGACCTCCCTTTTTACTCTGCTTGAGATGTTACACATTATCTCGTAGGGTATAGTCCCAGCCTGCTTAGCAAGGTCTCCGAAAGTTCTCCTCTCATCAACTACGGTTACCCACTCCCCAACGCTTGCATCTGTTTCACTTAGATCAACGATTGTCATATCCATGGTAATATTTCCGAGGATTTTCACTTTATCGTCTCTATAAAGAAGATAACCTTTGTTTGAAAGGCTCTTCATGAGACCATCGGCGTAGCCAAATGCCACCACACCTATTTTGATCTTTCTATCCGCTGTGTACGTTCTCCCGTAGGATATAGGGTGCCCTCCAGGAACTTCTTTAACCGAGAGCAGGCGAGCTTTTATGCTGATGGCAGGTTTAAGAGAAAGAGGATAATCCTTTAGAGGTTTCTCACCGTATATGGCAAGTCCAACTCTTATATGAGTGGTAAAAGGGACTCTGTATATTACACCTGCTGAGCTTTCAAGATGAATCTTTAGGTCTCTTTTATATCTCTGGACTATCTCTTGAAATCTCCCTATCTGCTCAAGTGAAAACTCCCTGTCCGCAGGGGTAGATAAATGACTCATTACACCGACAACACGCGGATCATCTATGAGCTCATCTACAAAGCCGAGCCTTCCCATGCCCGTATCATATTTCACATGGAACTTTATATCTTCATTTCCGATGATTCTCAGATGTTCTTTATCTGAGACTACAGGCGTCAGCCTGTAATCTCTAACAGCTTGAATCTCCTCAGGAAGAACTCCTCCAAGGATAAGAATTTCTCTTTTTATGCCCATCTCCCTCAGAAAGACCCCCTCCTCCACGCAAGCTACCGCGAAGGAGTCAATTTCACTGAGCTCTCTGAGTATCGGGGCTATAAACCTTACACCCATACCGTAGGCATCGGACTTTATTACAGCTATGATCTTTTTACCAGAGAACCTATAAAGCTCCTTAATGTTGTGCTCTATCGCAGATCTCTTTATCTGCAAGACGGATCTACATCCCTGCTGAACGGTACAAGCCTCGGACTGAAAATTCACAATCACAACTACAATTTTAAAACCTTAGAATACTTATATGAGAGAGATAGGAATAATAGGTCTGGGGAGGATGGGTCTCGGAATCTCCAGCAGATTGAAGAAAAAAGGCTGGAAGGTTATCGGTTATGACGTGAACAGAGAAAAGAGAGAAAGGGCTGAGAAGGAAAGTATATCCACCGCGGGTTCTCCAAAGGATCTGTGCGAGAGCTTTTCAAATAGGAAACTCATTTGGATAATGGTTCATGCAGGCGTAGTTGAAGAGACTATAGATTCTCTGAAACCGTTTCTCTCCGAGGGAGACATCCTTATAGACGGAGGAAACTCCTATTTCAGGGACTCTATCAGGAGATATGAGGAGCTTAAGAAGCTTGGTGTCCGTTTCCTTGATGTGGGTGTGAGCGGTGGGATTTGGGGAGAGGAGCAGGGTTACTGTTTGATGATAGGAGGAGATAAAGAAACCTTTGAGGAGGTGGAAGAGCTCTTTAAAGACCTTGCGTATGAAGAGAACGGCTACGGATACATGGGAAAAGCCGGTTCGGGACATTTTGTAAAGATGGTTCACAACGGGATTGAGTATGGAATGATGCAGGCAATAGCTGAAGGTTTTGAGTTCATGAAGGAGAGCGAGTTTGGGCTTGACCTTAAAGAGGTTGCGAAGCTTTACGCAAAGGGAAGCGTGATAAGGTCGTGGCTGATGGAACTGACATATAAGGCTTTTCAGGATTTTAAAGATTTGGAAGATATTGAGCCCTATGTCGGAGACTCGGGCGAGGGAAGATGGATGGTGATAGAGGCAGTCAATATGGGGGTTCCTCTTTGGGTAATAGCAGATTCTCTTTTCAACAGGTTCAGCTCAAGGCAGAGAGAATCCTTCAGGGATAAGCTGCTCTCTGCTCTCAGATACGAATTTGGAAGGCACAGGGTTATAAGGAAAGGTGGTGAAAGATAGGAATATGGCTTTCTTTATCTTCGGAGGGACGGGAGATCTCGCAAGAAGGAAACTCTATCCAGTCCTTGAAAAGCTCTTCAAGAAAGGAAAGCTGGGAAATCTGAAGCTCGTATTCGCCCTCGGAAGACGCAGAGGAAAGATAGAAGATTACATGGGTAGATTTGACAGAGAGTTTGTAAAACGATTCAAGTTCATATCCTTTGATGTTAACAACAGAAAGAGCTATGAAATTCTCTCTCGCGAAATTCAAGGTCTGGGAGATGCGAAGCTTATCTTTTACCTTGCCCTTCCACCTCAGCTCTTTGAAGTGACAATAATCAACACAGGTTCAATCTTGAGGAAGTTTTCAAACCCGAGAAAGATAGTGATAGAGAAACCCTTCGGGTTTGACCTTGAGTCGGCGAAGAGATTGAACTTCCAGCTGAGTCGTTACTTTTCCGAAAAGGAAATATACCGGATTGACCACTTCCTTGGAAAGATACCCATTCAGAATATCCTATCGGTAAGGTTCTCCAATTACATTTTTGAAGGGATATGGAACAAGAATTTTATAGACAACATCCAAATATCAGCTCTTGAGGATATAGGACTTGAGGGAAGGGCAGGATACTACGGCAGCATAGGAGCTCTCAGGGACATGATTCAGAATCACCTCATACAGATACTTTCTTTCCTCGCAATGGAACCGCCTGCTGTCATGTCTGCGGAGAGGATAAGGGACGAAAAGGTGAAGGTTCTTGCCTCCATCAGGAGGATAAAAGAGGAAGAGATTGGTAATTACGCTGTAAGAGGAAAGTACAGAGGCTACACCGAGGAACTTGGAGGGAAATCAAGGACTGAAACCTATGCAGCGGTAAAGCTCTTCATAGATAATTTCCGATGGGAAGATGTACCATTCTATCTGAGAACAGGTAAGAAGCTAAAGGGGAAAAAAACTCAGGCTGTTATAGTCTTCAAAGAAATTCCCGGAAATTTCGGAAAGCTTCTTGGATGCATCCCAGACCAGAACAGGCTCGTCTTTGAAATAGCGCCGAGAAACAGGGTGAAGTTCATGTTTCAGATGATGCCTCCAAAGGGATTTCTTAGCTGCACGATGGAAAGCAGTATGGAGGTTGATATTGCTCAGCAGTTCGGTGATGAGCTACCCGAATCCTACGAAACTCTTCTTGAAGACATAATTGACGGTGACCAGACACTCTTTATCAGAGAAGATGAATCGGAACTTGCCTGGGAAATAGTTCAGCCCATAATCTCCAGCTGGCAGAAGGATGAACACATTCCGGAGTACGAGCCCGGGAGCTACGGTCCAAAGGAAGCTGATGAGTTTATAAGAAGAGATGGTAGAAGATGGATTTTTCACTGACCTTCTTCAAGAAGCTCGTTCTCTATTTCAAAGTAAACGTAGTAAGCGTTAACCGGATTAACATTAAAGAACACAGGGATTTGAGCGTAAGAGGGATCTATCTGTATAAGTGCATCATTTATATGTTCCCTGACGTAATCTATGTCGTATCCTTCCTCTATCATCTTTCTTATGGTATTTCTCAGGTCGCTTATGTACTTCCTTGTCCACTTCACCCTATCTCTTATCTTCTCCTTTGTAAGCATAGGGTTTCCGTGCCCCGGTAGGAGGACATCGGGATCAAGCTCAAGTATTTTGTCAAGACAAGCTATCCATCCCTTTGAGTTTCCTGAACCGAGAAACGGAAGCCTGCCATCAAAGACTATGTCGCCGCTGAAGAGAACCTTCTCTTCCGGCATCCAGATGACTATATCTCCGGGTGTATGGGCTTTGCAAAAGTGCCTCACTTCAAACTTATACCTGCCCAGATATATATTCAGACCCTGTGTTACAGTTATGTCAGGTCCAACCATATCCGTGCCTTTTATGTGCTCCTTCAGTAACTTCTGCCGTGATTTAAGGAAGTTGTAACTTGAGGGCTGGGAGAGATACTCATAAGCCCATTCATGAGCCACTATCACAGAGCCAGCTTCCTTCAGAGCTCCCACCCCATAGAAGTGGTCAGTATGATAGTGTGTAACAACCGTAAATCTGATGGGTTTGTCTGTAACGCTCCTTATCGTCTCTACGAGCTCTTTCCCAAGCTTGTAAGTTGTGAGGGCATCTATCACAAGAACTCCTTCATTGGTTACAACGAAGTAGGCATTGGATATAAAACCTCTATTTTCATAATTTACCTGCTCACGAACTCCGAAAACTCCATAGACGTTATTCTTTATCTTCCTTAGAGTTTCCTTAACATGCTTAGGATAGTCCGTAGAGAAAACTACAGACAGATTGATAAGGAGGAATAGAAGCAGTATTCTCATACCTCTCCCTTCACCTCTTTTATCGCGGACCTCACGTCATTGTCCGCCTTCCTGAAAAACTCCTTGGCTTGAGGAGACAGATACTTTCCGAAGACTTTAAGAAGAGTATCAACGTTCACGAAGCCTACAACAACCGAACCGTCTTTCTTCTCATAAAGGTATATTCTGCACGGAGCCATCACTCCAAGCTGAGGAAACTCCCTGAATATCTTTTCCGCATAAGAGAGATTGCACACGAGCATGTAAGAGAATCTTGGTTTTTCTGCTGATACATCTATCACTCCGAGAACGTTCATGTTCCTGCCATCAAGGGCTGTTTTGAGTAGGAGCTTTACATCTTCAAAGTCTATACCCTCAATTACCTCCTCATATTGAAGAGGATGTTCTTTCTTATCCTGAGCAATGGAAAGTGCCAAAGCAAGAAGTATAAGGATAAGGAGTTTTCTCATTTTGCAACCTCTGCTATTGCTATTCTAAGCTCCTGATAGGTTCTGTTAATGATTTGAATATACCTATCCGTCAGTTCCTGTGCGAAATCCTTCACAAGGAGCTGTTCTTTCATGGCAGTTATATAAATCTTTCCATTTTTCTCATAAACTGCTACACTGCAAGGAATAAGTACGTTCATGAAAGGGACCTTCAGAAGTATCTCCTTCTTTTCGGGAATATCACAGGCAAGTATGGTTGTATACTCTGGAAAGTCCTTTATCCCTCTCTCATGAATGACCTTTGACATAGGCAATACTCTTATTACCTTCAAACCTTTTTCATTCAGCTTCTTTACAAGTTCATTTACAACTTCCTGATACCCTTTCCCCCTTACCTCAAGAGTAAAAAAGAAAAACTTTTCTGGTGTAAGCAGGTATGTCTTTACATAAAAGATAAAACCAAGGACGGCAAGGATGCCGCCCACAAAAAACAGTATTACCTTCATGCCCCGTAACACTGGTCATAAGTCTTGTATGGTGCATCAAGAACCTTAACGTTCGGTTTTGTTCTCACCTTTATACTACCCTTCTTCTTGATGTAGTTAATTAGTATATCGTAAACGGGTACAGGTTTATAGTCTGGGTGTATAGCATCGGGTGGCGGTGGTGGTCCACCGTAAACAGCCATCAGGTATTCCTTATCCTCCTTGAGAGGCTTTCCGCCTATCCAAACCCTCTTTATCCTCTTATATTGAGGACCATTAATCTCTATCTCATACTCAACATTCCAGAGCCTTGACATATCTCCGCCCTGCTGGTAGAAGGGATCGGGATTGAAGACGTTGTCTGCAACGTCCTCCCAGATTGTCAGAAGATCCTTTCCTTTTCTCTTGAGAACATAAACGTTCGGATAGGTTATAGCCGTGTAGTCATAAACATGATTCCTCGTTATCTTCTGACCGGGAAGAACCGTAGTTCCCCATCTGTAACCCGGTGAAGTAACTACATCAAGATCTCCTCCAAAGAAATCGTTTATAGCCTCACCAACGAGCCAGTCCCATGTGCTGAAGAAGGTGTCCCTCTTATAGAGCATAACCTCTGCGGTTCCTATCTCCTCGTCAAGCTTGTACTTCTTGGCTACTTCTTTCCTGTACTTCTCAACAACCTTTCTTGCTTCCCTGTCCGGCGGTATTAAGTTGGAAGCCACAGGATAGAGCTTAAATCTGAAGTCCCTTATCCTTCCGTTCTTTATATCAAGATCCAGCCTTCCGACAAACTTACCGTGAGAACCAGCTATAAGCACGAGAGTCTTTCCGACTCTTACAGCCTGAGGTGTAACATCATGGGTGTGTCCTGAGATTATTACATCAATGCCCTTTACAACTTCTGCAATCTTAAGATCAAGAGGCAGACCGTTATGGGTGAGGAATATTACTGCATCGACCTTATGTTTTTCTCTGAGCTCATTTACAAACTGCTGAAGCTGGTCTTCTCTTATTCCAAAACTCCATCCTTCAACAAACTGTCTCGGGTTAGCAAGGGGAGTAAACGGGAATGAGCTTCCTATTATACCGAGCTTGACCCCTCCAACTTCTTTAATGGTATAAGGTTTAAAAACGAGCTCTCCCCATAGCTCATCAACTATATTGTGAGATATGAACTCACATCCTCCTTTTTCAAGCTCCTCAATTCTTTTGAGAAATATATCTTTACCGAACGTAAAGTCCCAGTGAGCAACAAACAGGTCATATCCAACGTAGTTCATCCAGTCAACGACCGCCTTTCCCTCGGTGAATGTTCCGATAGCGGTTGTCGTCCACGTATCACCTCCGTCCATAACAAGAACCTTATCCCTTCCCCTCTCTTCAACTATATGTTTAATTACAGAGGCAATATACTCGGCTCCTCCCATCTTGCCGAATTTATGGGCAAGCTTGGGAAAATCAAGACAGCTCGTGAAGTAAGCTTCCAGTGTTCCCGGTTGAATTTTGTAGTATCTGAGGAAATCCTTGCCCGTAATATACCCTGGCTTACCCTGAAGAACCTTTGGAGCAAGCAGGTTCATAGGCTCAGCAAAGTATAGGGGGTCAAGGTGTGCATGTATATCGGTGGTAAAAACCAGAGTCACATTTCCAACAGGCTTAAACCTCATTATGTCATCGTAGGTCATCCTGGCAAGAGCCGATACCGGGTTTGTGCTGAGATATGCACCTGTCACTATCGCCAGCTCAAGAAAATCTCTTCGGGTTAGATGCATCTGCCGTCACCTCCTCTAAAAATAAAAAAAGAAAACACCACCCCCCATGATCTATTTTGGAACTCGGGGGGACGCGAGATCCCCCTCTGTAAATCATTTATTGATTGGGGAATTTGGATCATGCAAGTAAGCGACAATATCTGCAATTTCCTCAGGCTTGAGAACTCCATGATATCCAAGTCTTGGCATAACTGAACAGGGGTTTACAGCCCATGAATTGTAAATCCTTATGTATGTATTTTTCGGATCTATACCTCTCTTTCCGTATCCCCTCAAGGATGGTCCTATATTTCCGCAGGCGAGTATCTTAGGATCTCCACAGTGGCATGCATAACAGTTACCCCTTCTGCTCTTCCCACCCTTCTTTGGATCTCCGAAGAGTTTCTCTCCTCTCTTTATATTCTTACCTACAACACCTCCTTCAGGAAACTTAACCGTTGCGAGCATCTCCTTTTTAAAGGTTTCTATATCTATTCCTTCAGGAACGAGCTGAGTAGGATTTGAACAGGCTTTTTGCCATTTATCCTGATTAGATAAGGCTATTCTGAACTTATCAGCCTTGCTCAGCTTCTTCTTAGCCTTAGCTTCTGCTTTGGGAGCCTCTGCTTTTTGAGCACCTGCTTTCTGAGCCGCAGGCTGGCATGCTACAAGGAGACCAAGTCCTACAAAAGCACCTGCCAAAACTAATCTCTTCATCTTCGCCCCTCCTTTATCTCAAGAGTCCCGGAACCTCTATGGTTGCTCCGTTAGCAGCGTACTTCATATAGAGTTCAAGAGCAACAACCCACTTGGAGTATGGAGGTGGTTTTTTCACCCAGTCCTTCTTTTTATGCCATTTCTTCACGTAAAGCAGATAGGCTTTATAACAGCTTCTCACCCTATCTTCCATTGTCCACATCTTGTCTTTTGAAAACCTGTATGCAGGCCAGTGAGCATAAACCTTATTCTTGACGGGATCAGGAAGTCCTTGAAGTCTTATTCTCTTTCCTGCAAGAACCGTGTGACATATACCGCACGAGAAATCTCTTGCCCCAACCCTCATATACCAGAGTTTCTTACCGTATTTATAGAGTTCCTTTTCCTGCGGATCATCAAGCTTTACATCTATTTTCATTCCATTGCTTAAAGAAGCTACGTAAGACGCAAGGGGAACTCTGTACTGCTTTGTATATTTCTTTTTAAATTTCTTATCCTTCGCATCAAAGCCCATATACTTGGTCATACAACCAAATATCCTAATGTCCAGATCAGCAACTTTGCCGATGTCTTTATAATATCTGGGCATCCTTGCATAGGCTCCTTCAAGCTTTACGCCGTCCTGCCCATGACAGGATGCACAGGTCTTTCCATTTGGTCCTTTAAGATTGTGGTAGTAGTCTCGCCCTTCATCAACATAGACATCCCCGGGATGCATACCGAGTTCTAACAGCTCTTTAAGTTGATTGGGAAGCTGCTCCTGAGCCATAGCCGCCGCTGTTAGGACTGCCCCTCCAGCCAAAACAGCTGAAGCAAAAAGCGTCTTTTTTCTCATCTCATCCCCTCCTTTTATGAAACGTTAACTTTAACGCTCTTTTCCCACTTACCCCCTTTGTTGTCCTCATATTTGATAGTTAGAGTTCCTGACTCATTAGCTCTCATCTTAATCGCGAAATACGGGTTTTTGCTTACTGCTGCTCCAGTATGAAGTGCGGTCACCTTCTGATTATTAAAGTAGAACTCAACCTTAGTTATATAGTGTGCAGGGATCACCTTACCGGTTTTCTTATCTTTCCTGAAACCGGTTTCCATCGGGTGGGTAATAACCATTTGAACTTTGAAAACCTGTCCCTTACTTATCCTCCTCGGAACCCTTACAATAGCTCTTCCTATTCTTGCCATCTTCTACCTCCCTTCAAATTTTGATTTTTAACCACAACCGCCGACAGTAACTTTAACTTCTTTTGCAGCGGCAAGAAGGCTTCCATCTTTCATCTTGATAACGGCTCTAACAGGTGATGTCTTAGCAAGCTTTATCCTTGTAGCAAAATATACCTCACCGTTCATAGGTGAAAATTCAACTGTAGCTATCCAAGGGTTAAAGTTAGCATCTGCAAATATATAGAGAGCCTCAACCTGATCTACGGGTATATTGGCACTTACCTGAACTGGAACGTTCGCACCTGACTCTGCAATTGTAGGAGCTTTGATATTAATGAGGTTGCTCTCCTTGAGACCAGCGAGGGTAGTTCCTACATGTTCCTTCAAAGCATCGTCAATGGAGATCTTCTTCGGTGCTCCGAAGGATCCCCTGATCATTCCGGGAGCTGCAATCAGTGCCACCGCTCCCACTCCTGCGACCTTAAACAGGTCCCGTCTTGTAATCATATCTAACACCTCCTTAAACTGGATTTCTTACAAGCTTTGATAAGCAAATTAAGGAAGTCATCCCTCTCCCTACTTCCGAATATTCTGAGGATTATTCTATCACTCTCAGGATCGTAAATAACAAAGTAGGGAGTTCCAAAGACATTGAATCTCCTGTCAAGGTCTTTTGCCTCGTCGGCAGACAAGCTTACAACTACAAACCTTTCCTCTATGTATCTGTCAACTTCGGGATCGCCCAGGACGAACTCTTCCATTTGCCAGCAATACGGACAGTGCTCACCGTAAAAGTAGATGAGAACCTCCTTACCCTGAGCTTTTGCAAGCTCTACGCCTTTTCTGAAATCAGTTAACCAGTTGCCATCCTGAGCATAAAGAAATGCTGATATTCCAATAATTAGAAGCGATAAAAGCCCTAGCATTGCAGTTAAATAATTTAGAAGAAAGATTTTTAAAATTTACTTAATTGTTACTTATGTGATAATAATGAAAGCTAATTTAAAATCTTTTGCATATAAGAATTTACTAATATCCCAACTTTCTTTTCTTTCAGGGGAAGAAAGGTACTTTTACAAGAGAAAGGGTCTCTTCAAAACCCGCAATTATGTTCATGTTCTGAATTGCCTGATGGGAAGCTCCTTTGCCGAGGTTGTCAATTGCAGATATAACCACAGCAGTTGAAGTTCTCTCATCGTAGTAAGGATACAGAAGGTTCATGTTTGTTCCAAGAACCCACTTTGTCATCGGCGGTTTATCAAGAACCCTCACGAAAGGTTCGTCTCTATAAACCTGCATAAAGAGATCTTTTATATCTATCTTTTCGGTTTTCACATATACCGTTGAAAGCATACCCCTTGATGCTGGAACCACAACGGGTGTAAATCTTACCCTTATATTCCTTCCAGACACCCTTTTAAGAACATCCTCCATCTCGGGGGTATGTCTGTGCTTCTCTACCGAATAAGCAAAGAAGTTTTCCTCCATTTCTGGAAAGTGAAAATGCTGCTTAGGTTTCCTACCCGCTCCTGACACACCAGACAGAGCGTGAACGATAACATCTCCTATCTCTATCCCTTCCTTCATGAAAGGATAGAGAGCCAGAAGGGTTGCGGTAGGATAACATCCCGGGTTAGCAACAAGCTTTGCAGTCCTAATATCTTTCCTAAAGATTTCAGGCAGTCCATAAATCGTCTTTTCAAGGATATCTGTATGAGTATGTTCAAACCCGTAAAACTCCAAGTAAGCTTTATATTCCCTTATCCTGTATGCACCGGAAAGGTCTATAACCTTCTTACCCTCAGACAGAAGCCTTGGAACAAGATTCATAGACGCCTCGTGAGGCAAACACAGAAAGGCTAAATCAAAGTCCTCCCCAGGTTCAGATACAAGATATTTGGAGGAAAGAGAGCTTGCTGAAAGATGAGGTAATACCTCCTCAATCTTCTTTCCTGCACTTGAACTGGAAACGAGATCCGTTATCTGAACATAGGGATGATTCAGGAGGACTCTTACAAGCTCAGCACCAGTGTATCCAGTCGCACCAAATATGCAGACCTTTAACGCTTGCTCCACCTGTACTTTGCCCTTGCACCCATCTGTGCGTATTTCTTCCTCTCTTTCTCCCTTGCATCTCTTGTTAGCAATCCAGCCTTTTTAAGAGATGTTCTGAAATCTGGGTTGTGAGCAAGAAGAGCCTTCGCAACGCCGTACATTATCGCTTCCGCCTGTCCGGATATACCTCCACCCTTAACCGTAGCGTATATGCCAAATCTTCCTTCCGTCCCAGTTACCTTGAAGGGAAGCATTATCTTCTGGAAGAGGGTATCCCTTTGAACGTAATCTTTCAGATCGTACTCTTTCTTCGTTTTATCAACTCTAACTATAAACTTATCGGGTTGATCTTTAAGTATCCATACCCTTGCTACAGACTCTTTCCGCTTACCTGTTCCATAATTGGTATTCTCAGGACTTATTCTGAAATCCTTAAGCTTAACTGTGCTCATGCTTCAACCTCCAATGGTTCGGGTTTCTGCGCCTGATGAGGATGTTCAGGACCTCTGTAAACTTTCAGCTTTTTTAGCATCCTATGCCCAAGCCTGTTTTTAGGAAGCATCCTCTTCACCGCAAGTCTTATAACTTCCTCAGGCTTGTTCTCTATCATCCACTTCAAAGTTCTCTCTTTGAGGCCACCGGGGTAGTTGGAGTGCCTGTAGTACTTCTTCTGCTCAAGCTTCTTACCCGTAACCCTGATCTTCTCTGCGTTTATGACAACGACGAAGTCCCCGCAATCAACGTCGGGCTGATAATAGGGCTTGTGCTTACCTCTTAAAACCTTAGCTATCTCGCTTGCAAGCCTTCCAAGAACCTTACCCTCTGCATCAACCACGTACCACTTTCTTTCAACCTCTTCAGGCTTCACTCTGTATGTCTTCATCTCTCTCTCCTCTCTCAGGAAACCAATATTGTATTACTTTTTCCCCAAGTATTCAAGAGGATTGAGAACAGAGCCATCCTTTGCTCTTATTTCAAAGTGAAGGGCACATTTACCGCTACCGGGCTTCAGTCCTACTTTTCCTATAACTTCACCCTTTGAAACTCTGTCTCCGCGCTCAACAAGGTTCTGCATATTATATGCATATATGGACAAAAAGCCCGGATGCTCAACTATGACCATGTTGCCATATATGGTCAGGTCGTCTCCGCTATATATGACTCTCCCATCCTCAACAGCCCGAATCTTATCTCCGCAGGGAGCATAAATGTCTATACCACGAGATCCCTTTTCGTACTTTCCGTCTACAGGCAGGAAGGCAAGCTTTATCTTCGGCTTATCAAGGTACCTCCTCTCAAAAGCCCTTCTCGGAACAGGAACTTTAAGGAGCTGCCCGACTCTTATTACGTTGCTCTTTAATCCATTAACCCTCTTTATCTCTTTCCAGCTCACCCCAAACTTCTTTGCTATCTTACGCAAACTGTCCCCTCTCCTTACCCTGTATTTCACATAAACAACTTCTCCTCTTCTGTAAACACGCTTTCCCTTTCTCCTTGCGATGCTTTTTCTTGGTATTTTCAACCTCTGCCCTACCCTTATGATGTCGCTCTTGAGATTGTTCACCCTCTTTATTTCCCTCCAGCTTACCCCAAATTTCTTAGCTATCTTTTTAAGGCTGTCTCCCGGACGAACTCTGTAAATTACATACTTTTTTGAATACTTCCACTTCTTCTTCTTAACTGTCCTGCTTTTTTTGTAGGGTATGCATATCCTCTGACCAACTCTTATATACTTCCTTTTACTTAGCTTAGGGTTTACTCTCAGGATGTCCTTTATATACAGATCGTATCTGTCTGCAATTTTCCAGAGACTCTCCCCGGGTTTAACTCTATGGTAAAGTCTGCACTTTGCAGATAAAGCTTCCCCCACAAAAATGCTAATACTTAATATGAAAATCATAAAGAGGTTCATCAGGTTCCTCCTTGATTATCTCCAGCTTGTCCACTCTGGATAATCTCGGTCCTTTCCAGAGATCTTTTATGAAGTAACAGAGAACCTCCTCGTCTCCCTCAACCAGCACCTCCACCCTGCCGTCTATCAGGTTCCTGACCCATCCTACGAGACCGTAACTTTCCGCCGTTTTCTGAATATATGCCCTAAACCCCACTCCCTGCACAAGTCCCGATATGAAAATGCGGAAACGCATGTCCCTTATAATATTACCAGAGAGAGGATACGGTGGAAAGAAAGGGGATTAACTGATGCTTGATGAAAAGCTCCTTGAAATCCTTGCGTGCCCTGTATGTAAAAGAGACCTTGAGTATAACAAGGAAAGAGAAATACTTATTTGCAAAGAGTGCAGTGTATTTTACGAGATTAGAGAAGGGATACCTGTTCTTCTTCCTGACTCCGGGAAACCTCTTGAAGAAGATATGTCCTGAGCTGATCTTCGCTGTCAGTTGAAAAATCTGCGGGTAGATCAAGGTTAACTACCTTTTTAAAGTGGACAAACTTTACAGGTTTTCCGTACATCTTTCTGTAAAAGATAACCATCTCCCTGTCAGCATTGTTGTCCCCCACGTATATTCCCTCATCCACTCCAAGCATCTCCATGCACAGATGGAGGGGGTAGGGATGTGGCTTCCTCAGATTTTTATCCACGATGTCATTTTCATCAACGGTTATGTCAAAAAACTTCCTTATCCCGAACCTGTCCAGAACGAAATCAAGGTCAATCTTAGGTCTTCCCGTAACTATTCCAAGAGGAACACCTCTCCTTTTCAGCTCCCTGAATATATCTTCAGAAAGGATCTGCTTTTCCTTGTACTTGAGCCTATTGTATATCTCGGTAAATTTCTCAACAAGCTCTTCATAGTTAACTTCTCCTCCGAACTCCCTTATAACTTCGTTGGTAACATCCCAGTCGTTGTTTATAGCTTTTGAATACTTTATGTGCTTTACAACCTCAAGAGGGACTTCCTTCCCGAGGAAGTGCTCAGCTGTCTCTTTTATCGCGTAGTGATAACTCTCACGAACATCAACTATTACACCGTCAACGTCAAAGATAACAGCCTTCATACCCTCTCCGGAACACTCTCCTGAGTTTTAGAGAGAACGAATTTAACGAAGTTACTGGCAAGGAATGTGACATTTGAGTTTTTAGGATATATGATATTGAACCTTCTCTTCACCTTGAACCCTTTTATCTTTACAGGAACTATTGAACCCCTCTCTATCTCCCTGATTATCAATCCCTTAGAAAGGAAAGATGCTCCGTATCCTCCCTTAACTATGTGCATTATGGTTCTGCTATTGTTCGCCTCTATCCTTATGTTCAGCCTTTCAAAGACAATACCGAGATCTTCAAGAGCTTCCCTGACTATCTTTCTTGTTCCTGAGTTCATCTCCCTCATGACAAGATCTATGTTGTAAAGCTCCTCAGGTTCTATCTCTTGAGCGCCGGCTATAGGGTTCCCGGGATATGTGAAAAAGATGATCTCATCCTCAAGCCAGGGGACGCAAACAAACTTATTTGACGGTTCCCTCTCTATTATCCCGAGGTTGAGAACTCCCGAGAGAAGTCCCTCCTCAACATCGTGGGAGTTTCCTGTAAAAATCTTTACCGTAGCACTCGGAAACTCTCTGTGAAACTCTGCTATCAAGGAAGGGACTATGTATTCGCTGAGAGTTGCGCTAACCCCAAGGAAGAGAGTGTCTTTCAGATCTTTCTTTATCTTTGCTATCTCTTCCATCAACCCCTCGTAGCTCCCGAGGAGTGTCCTTGCTATTTCGTATATCCTCTTCCCCTCTTCTGTCAGGGTCATCTTTCCGCCTTGTCTCTGAAAGAGCTTCGCGCCTATGGTCTTTTCAAGGGCTTTTATCTGCTGGGTTACCGCCGGCTGGGTTATATATAGGATTTCCGATGCTTTTGAGAAACTTCCAAGATCTGCTACTGTGACAAAGGTTTTAAGTTTTGAAATGTCAATCATATCAGACTTTAATTATAGTATAACGTTTTCTTATTGCAACTATAAAGCGCACAAATACTTAAGGCATTCCAAAGAATTTATGAATCTGGGAAATGATTCTCACGGAAAAACCCTTCTGAGCGAGCTTCCTCTGAATGCTCAGAGCTGCTTTGAACATCTCTTGCCTATTGCTTTCCGGCTGAAGAACGATAAGCTCCCTCTTCAAAAAAGGGATGAAGTCTTCTCTCATTAATACATCTGCTCTTAGATTCTCATCAACAACGAACTTTATTTCATCAGCATGTTTCAGGATCTCAGGATGAACAAAGTATTTAGCAACCGCTTTCGGGGAACAGGTTATGTGAACTCTATCAACAAAATCTCTAAGACCCTCGTTCCAGAGTGTTCCGTTTGTCTCTATCTGAACGGAGAAATCTTCTTCAAGCAAATTTCTCACAAGGACGTGCAGATTCGGCTGAGCGAACGGTTCCCCTCCTGTAATCACAACGTGTCTGAAGGGAGAAGTCTTAGCCCTGTTTACAACTTCCTCTACATCAACAAGATTCTTTCTATCAAACTCTAAAGCAGACGGCTGATCACACCAAGGACATCTGAGATTACATCCCTGAAGTCTTATAAATAGAGAGGGAGTTCCGACAAGGAGACCCTCTCCCTGAATCGTCTCGTATATCTCATTTATGCTTAAAGAGTTGGCTGTTCTAATTTGATTTCGTAGCATTCTATTACATCTCCGACTTTTATATCGTTGAAATCCTTCAGTTTTATACCGCACTCGTAACCTCTTGCTACCTCCTGAACATCTTCCTTGAATCTCTTGAGAGACTCTATCTGACCGTCATATACTACAACCCCTTCCCTTATGAGTCTTGCCTTCGCGCCTCTTATGATTTTGCCATCAAGCACATAACATCCTGCAACCGTTCCGACCTTCTTGACCTTGAAAGTAGCCCTAACCTCTGCAGAGCCGAGAACTTCTTCTCTCTCAATGGGTTCAAGAAGACCCTGAAGAGCTTTCTTGACGTCATCTATAGCCTGATAGATTATTCCGTACATACGAGCATCTACCTTTTCCCGCTCTATAAGTTCCCTTGCTTTTGGATCGGGTCTCGTGTTAAAACCTATTATGATCGCTCCCGAGGCTTTAGCGAGCATAACATCGTTTTCTGTTATACCCCCGACAGCTCCGTGTATTACCCTTACAGCGACTTCATCCGTTGAAAGCTCTTCAAGAGATTTCTTCAGAGCCTCAAGGGAGCCCATTGTATCTGCCTTGATAATGATCCTCAGTTCCTTAGTTTCTCCAGCTTCAATCTTCCTGTAGATATCTTCAAGTCTTACACTTTGAGCAAGCTTTTCCTCCCTTTCCCTCTTTTCTTTGATCTTTTCTGCTATCTCTCTTGCCTTCTTCTCGCTTTCAACCACTACAAGGGTATCTCCCGCCTCAGGCAGATCCTCAAACCCAAGAACCTCAACAGGAGTGGAAGGTCCGGCTTCCTTAACCTGCCTGCCTTTGTCGTCAAACATAGCTCTCACCCTTCCGTGGGTGATGCCCGCAACGAATATATCTCCAACGCGAAGCGTTCCCTCCTGAACTATGACTGTTGCAGTCGGTCCCTTTTTCCTGTCCAGCTTCGTCTCTATAATTACGCCCTTTGCCCTTTTGTTCGGATTAGCTTTGAGCTCAAGGATATCCGCAAGCAGGGTTATCATCTCAAGGAGCTGGTCAACGTTTTGTCCAGTCTTTGCAGAAACATCAACGAATATCGTATCTCCACCCCACTCTTCGGGAATAAGTCCCTGTTCGGATAGCTCTCGCCTGACCCTCATCGGATCAGCACCGGGTTTGTCTATCTTGTTAACAGCAACTATGATCGGGACATCAAACGCCTTTGCGTGGTTTATAGCCTCTATCGTCTGAGGCATAACGCCGTCGTCTGCAGCGACTACAAGAACTGCTATGTCCGTTATCTGGGCACCTCTTGCCCTTAGAGATGTAAAAGCTTCGTGACCGGGTGTATCAAGGAAGGTAATGTTTCTGCCATCGGGAAGCTTAACTTGAGAAGCACCTATGTGCTGGGTTATTCCTCCCTTTTCTCTCTCAGCTACGTTGGTCTTGCGTATTGTATCAAGAAGTGTTGTCTTTCCGTGGTCAACGTGTCCCATTACAACCACTATCGGTGGTCTGGGCTTAAGATCCTCTGGTCTGTCCTCTATTTCCTCAAGCAGAACCTCTTCTTCTTCCTCTTTCTTTGCCTCCGCGAGATAACCGAACTTCTCGGCTATCTCTATCGCAGTATCGGTGGGAACGCTCTGATTTATAGTTGCCAGAATTCCCTTCTTCATGAGCTCCGCAATTATTTTGTTTGCCGGCGCGTTCAGGAGTTGGGCAAGCTCCCTCACAGTTATACCTTCAGGTATTTGAATTATCTTGATTTCTTCTTCCTCTTTTTTCTTTTCTTTCTGCTTTCTCTCTTCCTTCTTCTTTTCCCGTTCCATCTGCTGCTGAAGCTTTTTCAGTATCTGCTGTTCTTCCTTGGAAAGTTTCTCTGCCTTTTGAGGTTCCTTTTTCGTCTCCTCAGGTTTTTTCTCTTCCTTCTTCTCCAGAGCAGGCTTGGGAATTTCCTTGGGTTTCTCTTCGGCTTTCGGAGGTCTTCTGAACTCCCTGACAGGTTTCTTTTTCCTCATATCAGGCTTTCTTTCAACCTTCGGAGGCTTAAGATCCTCCTTTGGTTTTTCTTCCTTTATTTCCTTACCAAGGACTTCCGCAACAACTTCTTCTATAGGTTTTTCCTCTACCTTTATCTCCTCTTCCTCTTCAGAAGGAGCTTCAACCTTAACTTCTTCCTCTTCAACTGCAACGGCAGTTTCTTTCTTCTTTTTCTTTTCCTTTGGCTCACCGAACTCCTGATATATCATCTCAAGCTGAAAATCCTCAAGTGTGTGGAAGTTAGACCAGTTTTTCCCATCGTCTCTAGGAGCCCATTCTTCAAGAAACTCTATGATCTTCTTAGGTCTCACTCCAAGCTCTTTAGCTACATCCTGAACGCGCTTCTTCTCCAATACTTCAAACCTCCTAAGAGATATATTATAGGCTCTGAACCTTCGTTTGCCACAGCCCGCTATAATATCACGTATGGTTGAGAAGCTTGCAAGAGAACTGGGAGGAGAGATAGTTCAAACCCATACTTCGTGGGTTATCCTTCTTGGAGATATAGTCTACAAGATAAAGAAACCTGTGAACTTCGGCTTTTTGGATTATTCAACCCTTGAGAAGAGGAAAAACAGCTGCGAGAAGGAGGTTCTTCTTAACAGAAGGCTCTGCCCTTGGGTCTATCTTGGAGTTGTTCCCATAAGTGAGATAAACGGAAGGTGGGTAATTGAGGATGACTCTAACGTAGTTGAATACGCTGTAAAGATGAGAAGGATTCCCGAGGGAAGGATACTTTTAAACAGGCTTGAGAGAACATCTGAAGAGGAAATAAGAAAAGTCGCCCACGTGATAGCGGAGTTCCATCTGAGCGCAGACAGGGTTGATGAGTTCGGAAAGATAGAGGTGATGAAGTTTAACACTGACGAGAACTTTCAACAGACAGAAAAGTACATAGGCGTGACCATATCAAGAGAATATTACGAGTTTATCAAAGAGAGAACAAACAGGTTTTACGAAATCTATTCAGACCTTTTTGAAAAGAGAATGAGAGAGGGAAGGATAAGGGACGGTCACGGGGACATCAGGCTTGAGCATGTTGCCTTCCTTGATGAAGGGATATGCATCTTTGACTGTATAGAGTTCAACGATAGATTCAGATACGGAGACGTTCTGAACGACATGTGCTTTCTCTCAATGGAGCTTGACTTTTTCGGAAGGAGCGATTTGGCAGAGATTTACGAGAGCGAATACATGAAAATCACCAAAGATCCCGAATTTGGCATATTCCTGCCTTTCTTCAAGTGTTACAGGGCATATGTGAGAGGAAAGGTTACAAGCTTCCTTCTAGATGATCCTCACATATCTGAGATGGAAAGGGATAAAGCCAAAGAAAAGGCGAGCAGGCTATTCAAGCTCGCCAGAAGTTATGCGGAGGAAATTAAGGTTCATTAGCTTTTATAAGCTTATACTTATAATTTTTCAATCTGTTTGTGGCTATTTCTATAGCCTTTTCGGAGTTATCTATACCTATCCACTTCCTACCCAGGGAAGACGAAGCTAACAAGGTTGTTCCTGACCCACAGAAACAGTCAAGCACGTAGCTTCCAGGGTTTGAAGAAGTTTTGACTATGAACCTCAGTAAATCCAGATTCTTCTCTGTCGGGTATGAAGGATACTGAGGGTCTTTAAACTCCCAGATATCCTGTGCTCGCTTGCCTGGTCTGTCCTCCGGATATATCTTCTTCCTCGGTATTCCATTCTTAGACCATTCTATAAGTCCCTGCCTGTCCCATTCTTCTAAGATTTTCACGTCAGTTCTCCAATGTCTGCCAGGTGGAGGTAAAAGACCCTTAAACGGCTTGGACGTATTACCCTTCTTGGTTTCCCCAGGTGCATGTAGTGGTATCGTTGTGTATCTCCTCCCCTGAGAATCTATCTTTGGAAAGAGTCTTCTGATGTCTTCTTCTGTGTAGGGTATGTAGGGTTCATTCCATATGAAGTTTTCACCTTTTGTGTAAAAGAGGATCATATCCTTTACGTTTCCGTAGCCTTTTCTTTTAAAATTCTTAGGATTGCACTTTACACGGGATATATCGTTCCTGAAGTTCTCAATACCGAAAATCTCATCCATGATTATCTTTATGTAATGTCCTATCTTGTAATCTATATGAAGATATATAGAGCCCATGTCAGATAAGAGATCATGCAGAAGGTATAGTGTTTCCCTTATGAACTCAAGGTATTCGCTCCCTGAGAGTGTGTCTGAATAGGCTACCTGCCCAGACTTACTTCTACTGATGGAGTTTGCCCTTCCGTGGGGAGAAATCCTGAATATGTTTTTTGTTGAAAAGGGAGGATCTATGTAAATCAGGTCTATTTTTCCTTTGAAGGTTGGAAGTAGAGTTTTTAAAACTCTGCGACACTCTCCAAATATAAGTAAGTTGTCCCCTAAGCTTACTTCTTTATCAAAACTAATAGGCTTTATGCTTCTGTATATCTCCTCCTTTGTCCGCTTGCCTTTATAAGAAAGTTCCGCTATAGACATAGCACACACCCATGCATAAATCTATATCGCAAACAGAAATTCTCTCAAGACTAGGGCACTCAATATATTCTTATTTTTGAACTCTCCTTGAGTTATAGCTTTAAACATCTTTGTCCTTCGGGGTATGTATAGGACACCATCAAGGATAGCTATACTTATAACATCGGACTCTATATCAGTCTGAAAAATAGACAAAGCGTCCATAAATTGGGCGTTTTGATGCCCTCCAAAATCAGTGAGGAATTTTGCTTCCCCTATTATATATTTACCTTTAACCCGTGCGACAAAGTCTAAACCTTTATTTCTGTGGTATCCCAGTTCATTTTCTGCGAACTGCTTCATCTTCTCATCGCTGGCGAGCAGTAGTCCGTCCTCGTCGCTGTTTGTGAACTCATCTAAACTCATCACAGGAAGTCCAAGGGTGCCCTTTCGTAGCCAGTTTTTGAACATAGGTCCTATCTGTCTGTTTGTTTCTTTGGGTTCACTACATCTTTTATAAAGCTCATCTAATCCCATTTCGTAAATCATGCTTGCTATCCTTCTGATAGTCCTTGGATTGCGGTCAAAGGCAGTGGAATCGTGCCTGAGGTAAGCTATATAGGGGTCCTTTATAGGGAACTTATCAAATCTAAGGAGAACCTTTATCAGGTTTACATCATCTCTATTGGTAAAGTAGATTTCTACCTGATCCCAAAGCTCCCCGTCTATTTCCCTTACGCCTTCAGGTATCGTTTGATATATGCTAAAAAGATCGTCTAAGTATGAACGTGTATTAGCGTACTCTATACTTAACCTTATCCACCAATTAATACTATCGTCGTTCAGAATCCCTTCAAGGGAGACAAACATCACATAAGCTGTTGCTGTTTCTTGAGAGCCTTGAGTATCCTTTTCCTTCTCGCACGCTCGCGTTTCTTTTTCCTTTCACTTGGCTTCTCGTAATATTCCCTTCTCTTGACTTCCGTAAGTATCTGCTCCTGGTCAACGAGTCTTTTGAACCTCTTCAGAGCCTTTTCTGCAGGCTCTCCTTCATGAACTATAACTACTGCCAAACCTCATCACCTCCTTTAAGAAGTATATTTTAACATATTCTTTGAACATGGTAATAGCCCTTCTAACAGACTTCGGCACTTCAGACGGCTTTGCAGGAGCTATGAAAGGGGTAATTCTGAATATAAATCCGGGAGTCCAGATTGTGGATATATCCCATGATATTGAACCTTTTGATATTCTTGGTGGTGCCCTGCTTTTAAAAGCTCACTATTCTTACTTCCCGAAGGGAACCGTCTTCATAGCTGTGGTTGATCCCGGAGTCGGGTCTGAGAGGAAGCCCTTAGCTATTAAATGTGGAGATTACTTCTTCGTTGGACCAGATAACGGAATATTTGATTTAGTAATTAAAGATTTGAAAAGACCGCCTTCGGCGGTAGGCTGAGGAAATACTTGTCCCCTTTCTTCAAATTCTGAGCGGAGTAGATGTGGTAA
>CAZPVY010000022.1:0-22059 GCA_964590265.1 uncultured Aquifex sp.
GGATAGGGAAGAATACAAGATCTGGACCTTTGGATGGAACTTCAGACCGGTTTACTACGTGGCACTGAAAGCTGAGTATCAGGTAAGGGAAAAGAACGAGCTGAATACATTTCTTGCCTCTTTCTCGTGGATGTTTTAAAGATGGTGCTGATAGGGAGTTTATTGCTTGCTATTTGGAGCACGGTTCTTGTTTGGGGAGGGGATATAGTGTTTGTTGTCAGGAAGGATGTAAATGTTGGAAAGTTATCCAAGAAGGAGATAAGGAAAATACTTCTCAGAGAAAAGGATTTCGTAGATGGTCTTATCGCAATTCCGGTAAATCTTCCGCCCGGCAATCCTCTGCGGAAGAAGGTGGAGGAGAAAGTTCTTAATATGGACGAGGAGGAGCTTCAGCTATTCTGGAACAGAAAATACCTGAACGGTATAGATCCCCCGCCAGTTTTTGCCTCGGAAGAGGCTGTAAAAGCTTTTGTTAAAAAAATGCGAGGAGCGGTAGGTTACATAGATGAAGAAAAGCTGGACGATGACCTTAAGGTCATTTTTAGACTCCAAAGATGAAAAGTCTAAAAAAGAGCTTCAGATTTAAGGTTACATTTGCATTCCTTACGGTCGGTCTCATACCCTACATAGTTTTCTCGGCTTTTTCCATTTTTCAGATGGAAAGGGCACTCAGGGACAGAATTCAGGATAGTCTGCAGATAAACGGAGGCGTTCTCCTTCACGAAATTATAGAGAGCGTGCATACTCTGCAAAGTCAGTTGAATCAGTGGACAAGGTTGCAGATAATGAATGATATCCTTGTTGGAGACATAGATAAAAGAATCTCCGGCTTTCTTTCAAAAGTACATGATGAGATCGGGTTTAAAGGGTACATAGTCTGTACAGATAACAGTGGTAGGATTATCGCCTCCTCTTCTCCGGAACTTATAGGACGGAATTTGAGGGTGGAAACCCATATATATACGGATAAAGGAGAAACCTTTCTTGTTCTGAAATCTCCGGTTTACGCTTCCTTTAGAAGGGATATGAAAACTGGTGAACTTATCCTGTTTTATTCTTTAAGGAATTTCAGGGATATACTGGTTGAAAATGAAGACAAGATTAGCTCACTCGTAAATACGGAGTTTGCTGTCAGCATAAATCCTTTCTTTGAGAGTCTTCCTCACAACATCGGCACTCAAGGATTTGTAAATATAAAAAACTATTTCGTCTACTATCAGAAATTTGATGACAAGATAATGGGAAAAAACTGGATTCTGCTTGTGGGTATGGATAAAGACAGAGCATTTGCCCCATTAAGAAGTATGGTTCTTATATTCGGAGGTTCCGCGTTATCTGGAGCCATAGCAATAGTGCTAACTTCACTCTTTGTATCTACGAAGACACTTAAACCTATAGAAGAAATATCCAGAACCGCAGAGTACATAACGGAGACAAGGGATTACAGCAGACGGGTTCCTCTCAGAGGTGAGGATGAGATTGCTCTGCTCTCTCTGTCCTTTAACAGAATGCTTGATGAAGTGCAAAGAGCCCTTAAAGAAATAGAGGAAGAAAACCTGAGGAGACTGAGACTTTTCAAAAAGCTTGTTGAGATGTTTGCTCTTATTCTTGAGCAAGAAGATGAGGAGAAATTACTCAGCGTTGCAGTTAAAGAACTTAGAGAGTTCCTTAATATAGATGTGGGAATATACGCCAAGCCTCAGAAAGATAGCAGGAATTATGAAATATCCGCTGATATTTTCACTAATGGGGATATCAAAAGGGAGACAGTTGGCTATTTGGCTTTCAAAGTGAAGGATGCGTCACCTGAGATGGAAGAGTTTTTCGGTTCGGTTACAAAACTGCTCTCCTTCCAGATTGAAAAGCTTAATATGCTTAAAGCCCAGAGCTATCTGAGAGAAAAAGCGGAAGCTGCATCAAGAGCTAAGTCCATGTTCATTGCAAATATGTCTCATGAGCTCAGAACTCCTCTGAACGCCATAATCGGTTTTGCTCAGTATCTTCAATCTGATCCATCTCTGGATAGCATTTATAAAGAGATAGCAAAGAATATAGAGATATCGGGAAGACATCTGCTTTCAATAATAAACGATATACTGGACTTTTCAAAAGCAGAAGCTGGCAAGATGAAGGTTGAAAAAGAAAGATTTAATCTCAGACCTCTCCTTGACGAGATAGAGGTAATGATGCTGCCGTCTGTCCAAGAAAAGAATCTCATTTTGGAAATGGAAAAACCCGATATTGAGCTTGAGACAGATCCGAAACTCCTAAAGCAGATACTCATAAATCTTCTTTCTAACGCCGTTAAGTACACGGAAAAAGGTTCCATTACTCTCAAAGTTGAAAATCAGAATTCCCATCTAAAGTTCAGGGTTATAGACACGGGAATCGGAATTTCAAAGGAGAATCAAAAGAAACTTTTTGAAGCCTTTGAGCAACTGGATAATCCCCTGCAGAAGAGATACAAAGGCACCGGTCTTGGGCTTGCCCTCACAAAGAAACTCGTAGGACTCCTCGGCGGAGAGATAGGGGTTTATTCAGAAGGTGAGGGCAAAGGTTCAGAGTTTTGGTTCACCATTCCTGTTCATCTTTACCCTCCTTGCGGTCGGAGACCTCTTCCGTAAGGTGGGGGAGGAGACCGCACTTGAATATCCGCAGGTATTGAAGTAATATATGAATATGATACTCCAAAGAACTATTAAGCTTGTTCTCAAACCTACCGAAGAACAGAAACGCATACTCCTTGAAACCCTTGAGCAATATAAGTTTGCTTACAACTACACCTGCAAAATAGGCTGGTCTGCTCAGCTCTTGAACGGAGTTGAGCTCCATAAGCTTACCTATCGCACCATCAGAGACAAAACTTCTCTTCCCTCTCAGCTTGTAATCTCCGCAAGAGTTGTAGCTACCGAAAGTCTCAAAAGTGCTATTAAAAGAAAAAGAAAGGGTCTCAAAAGCAAGTGCCCCCAAAGCAATAATCCCGCTATTAGATACGATAAGCGTTCCTATACAGTTTGGCTGGATAGAGGGGAGGTGTCCCTTGCTACCGCCCGAGGAAGACAGAAGTTTAAGGTAAAAATCCCTGAATACTTCAAACAGTATCTTGATTGGAAGATAACCTCTGCCAACCTCAAATACGACAAAAAGCTCAAAAAGTTTTTCCTTAACATTAGCGTTGAAAAAGAATTTGAAGACGTAGAAACCGCCGATTTTTACGTCGGGGTTGATTTGGGTCTCCGAAAACTTGCGGTTGTTTCTACTCCCGATGGGAAAATTAACAAGTTCTTTGATGGTGGGCATATAAGGGCTGTATCCGAGAGATACCAAGCACTCAGGAAACGCCTGCAGTCCAAAGGCACTCCCTCTGCGAAAAGACACCTTAAGAAACTCTCGCAGAGGGAGAAACGGTTTAGGACTGCTGTTAACCACAAGATAGCTAGGGAGATAGTAAAGCTTGTTCCTGCTGGTGGTGTGATAGTTCTTGAGAAGCTTAAAGGTATAAGGAGAAGGATAAGGGTAAGTAAACAAAATAGGAGATGGATACACAGCTGGAACTTTGCACAGCTTCAGAGGTTTATAGAGTATAAGGCACAGGCTAAAGGGATAAGGGTTGTGTATGTGGATGCAAGATACACCTCTCAGAAGTGTAGCAGGTGCGGGCATATTTCCAGAAAGAACAGAAGAGACCAAGCACACTTTGTATGTGAGAGGTGTGGATTTCAGCTCAACGCAGACCTCAATGCCAGCAGGAACATAGTAAAGAACTATCTGGCTTCCCTTGAAGGGAAGTCGGGACTGGGAGTGGCATGTCCCTCCCGGTGGGGCGCTGTCAACCGTCCCTATGTAGGGAGCGTTGGCTGTGCTATGCATGGCTAACCTCACCTACAAGCTCCTTCCGTCAGGGAGGAGTAGTTGACTCATCCTTTAGCTCTTCGTAGATATCCTCAAGCCTCCTGTGAATCCTTTTGAAGAGGTCAAGTATTTGTGGGTCAAAATGATAGGGCTTAAGTCTCTTGTCCCCTTCCACTATTATCCTGCACGCCTCCTCATGAGACAGCGCAGGCTTATAAGGTCTTTTGCTTCTAAGAGCGTCGTAAACATCGGCAATGCTCACAATCCTTGCACTTAAAGGGATTTCCTCTCCTGAGAGCTTGTGAGGATAGCCGGAACCGTCCCATCTCTCATGATGGAATAGAGCTATATCTTTCGCCATTTGTATAACAGGAGCTTTTGAACCATTAAGGATATTCCCGCCTATCACAGTGTGCTTCTTCATAATCTCCCACTCTTCCGGAGATAAGGGACCTTCTTTAAGGAGAATGTTTTCCGGCACTCCTACCTTTCCTATGTCATGCATCGGCGATGCGTAAAATACGTGCTCTACGAACTCTCTGTCCATGCCGAGAGCCTGAGCAAGCTCTTTACTGTAGTGCGATATCCGCTTAATATGGTTTCCCGTTTCCGGATCTTTGTATTCAGCGGTTTTGGCTAATCTGTAAAGTGTGTCTATGTACGATTGCCTTAACTCTTCTGTTCTCTTTGCTACTTCCTCTTCAAGTTGCTTGTTATATCCTTTCAGGAGGTCACTATACGCTTTAATCTTTAGAGTATTTCTGAGCCTGAGTTTAAGTTCCTCCATGTCAATAGGTTTGGTGAGAAAGTCGTCAGCTCCAGCTTCTATACCTTTCAATCTGTCCTCTCTCGCATCAAGAGCAGTTACCATTATCACAGGTATAAACTCGGTTTCAGGGTCGCTCTTGAGAACTTTTGTGGATGAGAACCCATCCATTATGGGCATCATGATATCCATAAGGATTACATCCGGGTTTTCTTCTTTTGCTTTTTCTATGGCTTCCTTCCCATTTTCCGCCTCTATAACTTCGTAGTTCCACTTTTCACAGAAAAGTCTTAAAAGCATTCTGTTCTGAGGTTCGTCGTCAGCTATAAGGATCTTCGGTTTTTTATTCATTGTCTTCATTAAGCATAAGATAAACCCCTTTGACCTTTTTCTTCAAGCCAGGTCCCACTCTGAACTCTCGGGTATCTTTGGTAAGGAGGATATAGCTCTCAGTGAATTTCCTCAGCTCATAAGCAGGAAGATTAAAACAGGCAGTAGTGAGGGCATCAACTTCCGCTCCTCTGAATCCGTCCTCAATTATCGTCAGGCTTGAATAAAAGTTTTCCTGTTTTCCCTTTCTCGGATTCAGTATATGGTGATATATGCTGAGTTTTATGAATCTTTCGTAATCCCCGCTGGTTGATATTGTGGTTTTTCCCTCCTTTGTTTCAACAATTCCCATATATCCTTCTCCTTTGGCATCCTTAATGGCTATTTTCCATTTCCTTCCAAAGGTGCATATCTCGCCCCCTATGGAGACGAGAACCTCATTCGCTCCCTTATCTATGAGTAACTCTGCAAGTTTCTGAGCAGTCCAGCCCTTGGCTATTCCACCGAGATCCAGCCTCATGCCTTCCTTTTCAAGGAAGACTTCATTCCCTGTTATCCTGACCTTCCTGTAATCAACCAGCTCCTTTACTCTCTCTATTTCAGAGGGGGAGGGAATTCTCTCCCTCCCCGTACCAAAGCCGAACAGTCCGTGGGTAAGGGAACCTATGGTCGGATCAAACAGACCTTCTGTTTTCTCCGCTATCCTGAGGGACTCGCTGATGATCTCAATTACATCTTCGGAACACTTTACTGCTGAGAGACCCGCATATTTATTTATCTTTGATACAAAAGAATCTTCCCTGTAAGCGGAGAGCTTTCTTTCAATATCCTCAGCCAGCCTCAGAGCGGTTTCCAGATACTTCTTGCCAATGTCTGCCTTTATGAGTATCTCCGTTGACATCACCGTTCCCGAGAGGATGTTCAGCTTTCTGCTTAAAAGCCCGAGCATAGATCACCTCCTAAAAGGTGTAATCAAGCGAAATGCTTCCAAACCATGCGTTTATCCTGTCTTTGCCGTACCAGTTTCTGATGTACTCGTTTGAAGAGGTCGTGTAGTAGTTAACCGCTCCCTTTAGCTTAATTCCCGAAAGTCCGAAACTCTTTATGAACATGAGACCGACAGTATTTGAGTTGAAGTCCGACAATCTGTAATCAACCGCAACGTATCTGTCCGTAAGAGAGTATTCTTCTATTCTCTTCGCAAAGTCTGCTTTTGTTTGGGTATAGTATCTGTACCTCATGCCTACTGTAAAGGTATCGGTAATATCCCTCAGGAGTTTTATATCGCCCGTGTGAGACTTTATGCCCCAGTCATCGGTGTAGTACCTGTAAGAAAGGTTTATACTCGTAGGCTCGTTTATGAGTTTGACAAACTTGATAGCAAAAGCATGTCCCTTTCTTGTCTCGGGAAGGGTTTCAAACCTTGCAAAGTCCTTTTTAAGTAGATAATGGTAGGGAGATCCTAAGAATCCTTCGGAGTAGAGGTTGGAGTAGATTAGCTGCACCATAGCTGTCGGAGAAAGAAGCTGAGTTACAGAGAGGTCTATCTTCCTCTCTTTCCTGTCGTTTCTCGGTAGATTCCTCTTGAATGTAGGCTCCCATTTGTCAAAGGACTGGGAAAAACCTATTCCTACTGCCGTGTTCTGAAGGTTCAGCTGTCGGACGTAGTTGGCAAACACAGATCTACCAGTGTAATCCCTCTCGGTAGAGTAATAGACACCGAAGGTAAAGGAGTTATCACCGTCGTTGTAAACACCCAGCAATGTCGGTGCGTATCTCACATCGTCAAAGGTTCTTTTCGCAGTAGCACCGGTGACTGCATCTGATCTAACAGGAGAGCCTCCCTTTCTTATACTTGCGGCAGATATTGCGTCTATTCTCATCTTTATGCCGATCATAAACTTCTTTGTGAGGGTTTTGAAGAAAGAAAAATTCGGAGAATAAACCTGAACATCGGTGTTGTCAGCGTAGAAATCAAAACTCAGACTTGCTTTGTCCTCAAGAGAGCTTGCGAAAGCTTTAAAGGGCAGGAGCACACCCAGTAATCCGATCAGTCTCCTTATCTGCATCCGCACCCTCCTTGAAAGGAGCTTTCACCGCCGGCGGAAGCTTCTTTGATCAGAAAAACGTGACCTTCTTGTTCAGCTTCCGACTCAATAGGGTCTATGAGCATCTTGTCCTGAGCGAAGTATTCCCTCTCATAAGGCTGAACTCTCACAAGCTTCTCAGAACAGGAAGAGATAAAAAGAGAAAGGAGGGCAATGAGAAGAAACCTCATTTCAGAACCTCCTCAATAGCATTCTTAAGGACTCCTATGTTCTTTTCGGTAAAGCTTGAGGGGAAGTATTTGACAAGGACACCATTTTTGTCTATCAGATAGGATGAGGGCATACCTATGGGTTTGTACTTCTTGATAACCTTTTTCTTCCCATCGTGGAGAACGAGGAAGTTTATCTTCTTGCCGGTGAGCTCTTCAAGCTCTTTCAGAAACTTCTTGGCTTTCTCAGAACTCCTGTCAACGTTTACTGCCACTATCAGAAATCCCTTGTCTTTATATTCCTCCTGCAAGTTGATGAATTCGGGCATCTCCGCTTTACATCCCGTACACCACGAAGCCCAGAAGTTCAGGAGAATAACTTTTCCCTTAAAGTCTGCAAGGCTGTAAGTCTTCGCTCCCTCAAGATCGGGAAGCTGAAAGTCCGGAGCTGGAGAACCCATCTTTGGAACTGCAAAAACAAAGGCTGTGAGAAAGACAAACAGATAAAACACTTTCTTCATCTCTTCCACCTCCTATTTGCAGAGATTTGTATTGAATTGCGGATACAGGTAACCGGGTGCACCACTCTGCGGATTCGGGTATGTATGACAGGTGTTGCAGGAAAATCTGTTGTTTCCATCAGTCGGATTTTCTCTCGGATCAAAGTTAAATATGCTTGTAAAGGTGTGTAGAGTTGAACTTTGTGCTAAAGTTGTTCCGTTAGCATCTATTATTCTGATGTAGTATCCATCGGGGGGTGTTATATCGCTCAGCAATCTTTTCAGAATGAACACATTTCCTTTCCCTTTGTAGCCTTTTGAATTAGGATCTTTATAGTTTCTTGAGTCGTAAACTACGTTGTAGGAGCTATCAAGCAGTTGAATATAAAGCTCTCCTCCACACGCTTGACTTACATCGTCCGGATTTGATACATTTGACGACTTAAACACGGTTCCAGCTATGAGCAGGTGTCTTTCGGGCTGGAGGTCAACGTTGTGACAACCGAGACAGTTCCTTCCCTGAAAATGCCAGCCCTGATTTGCTTCAGCGCTAACTTCTCCTTCTTCCTCTCCTCCTTCGCCTCCACACCCGGTTAGGTTCAAGAGTATGCCGATAAGCAGAGCTACTCTTAGCCACACCCTCATCACTCCTACCTCACTCAAGAGCGCTTGAGATTATCGCAAGCTGTCCGCTCGCAACGAGGACCCCCATGGTTATGAGCAGAAGCCCGCCTACGTACTCAACCGCTGTGAAGAACCTTGAGAAGTTCCTTACGAAGTTCATGAACGAAGACCAGAGCAAACCAGCCAGTATAAACGGGATACCCAGACCAAGGGAGTAAAGGGAAAGCAGTTTTACACCCTTTATCACCGAATCTTGCTGACTCGCTATCAGGAGAATAGAGCCGAGAACGGGACCTATGCACGGACTCCATCCCGCGCCGAAAGTTAAACCGATTAAGAACGAGCCGAGCATGCCGACCTTGGAGGTTCCCTGCTTCCTCATCTGTCTGTAGAGGAGCATGTGAACGTTCATGAGGTAGAGAGCTGCTACAACAGCCCATGTACCCACGAGAGCCTTGAAGATTTCCAGCTCGATGACCTCAAAGGCATAGAGTGCTACCGCAAAAAGCCCGACGCCAGAAAACAGCTTCAGGAAATCGGGTCTAATCAGGAAGTTTGCAAAGTGCAGACCGAAGAAAACTATGATTCCTCCTCCTATCCTGGCTATCACCTCTCTGTTGTCTGTGAGGAACTGCCCTATAAAGGAGGCTCCAGCACCGAGGGAGATGAAGACTGTAGAAAAGCCGAGAACAAAGAAGAGAACTGGTATCAGGGTTCTGGTCATAGCGGGTTTTTCATCCTGAGCGCTCACTCCGGTTATATAGGAGAGATAACCCGGAACTATAGGAAGAACACAGGGGGCTAAGAAGCTCAGCAGCCCCGCTGTAAACGCGCTGACAAGAGTGACTTCCATCTTTTACACCTCCTTTAGTTATTAGGTGCACCTGCCTGAATCCACTGAAGGATGGTGTTGTAGTTTTGAGAGTTGGGAGCTATAACCTGTCCACCGCCGTGGGAAATTGTGTTAGTTGCTTTAAGAAGGAGTTTTGAATTTGCAGGATTTGCAGTATCTACAAATTTTGTAACTTCTAACCATTTGTCGGTAGCCGTGCTCAGATGGAAGCCACCTGCCCCTCCGTGGCAACCAGCACAGCTGGCATTTAATATCGGAAGGATATCGTTGTTAAAGCTTACTGTTGTATTACCAGTGTTTCCACCTGGGTTGTTTGAAGGTGGCGGACTTACAACTGGCGGTGTAGGAGGTATTCCTCCAGAT
Organism: uncultured Aquifex sp.; assembly: GCA_964590265.1. Classification (GTDB taxonomy): domain Bacteria; phylum Aquificota; class Aquificia; order Aquificales; family Aquificaceae; genus Hydrogenivirga. The sequence continues at coordinate 9,546 of CAZPVY010000022.1, forward strand.
TGAGCTTGACATCTCCCATGTTCATACTCTTCATCGTGATCATCCTCTATCCCATCTCCATCATCATCCCTATCATACAAGTCATAGACGTGATCTCCATCATCATCGTTGTCAATGTAGTCGGGAATTCCATCATGATCAGCATCCTTATGTTCTAAAGCCTCTGGAGTTCCATTACAGTCATAATCATCAAAGGAATCGGGGATTCTATCACTGTCATTGTCCTCTATCTCATCGGGGGTACCGTCTCCATCCAAGTCTGACAAACTGCTTTTTGGATTGAATCTCTGGTTTCCAGGCTGTATGTCAGGATCTGTGCTTGATATTTCGTAAGTAAAAGTATCTACAGATACGTTGACGTCTCCGTCTATCTTTACAGAGCCTGAACTACTTCCTTTCAAAGCTAGTGTTCCTATAAGATTCCCATTCTGGTCATATAGAGCAAAGGTGTACTCTTTTCCTTTTATTAGCTTTAGGGTGAAATTTCCATTTCCATCAATTACACCTCCTCCGTAAATTGTCTGTCCGTTGATCTGGGTTGCTGCAACGATATACTGAGGTTGTGAACCCGTGGCAAACGTGCTAAGTGATTGACCTGAGAGCTGTCCAGAGCTAACACCTCCACTTACAGTAGCGTACTGAAGTTCAGAGTAGGTTACCTCATCACCACTTCCACCGCCACCGCATGAAACAAGAAATCCAGCTGTGAAAACTCCTGATAAAAGCAATGCTTTCCTCATAACTAACACCTCCTTATGGATTGATAAACTTCAGTGCGATTCCTAAGAACAAAATTGCTGGAATAGCCAAAGCACCTACTCTTGAGGCGATTGAAAACTTTCTTCTTGTGTCTTCCATGTCTTCCAAAAGAGCCTTCAGTCTTTTGTTTTCTTCAATAAGCTGCCTGTTTACCCTTAAAAGCTCTGCAACATGCTTTCTCATCTCCTCAAGGCCCATTGTTCTTACATCCAGTACCTTCTCCATCTCTTCTCACCTCCTGCCCTGTGTTTTGCAAGGAATATGCCAAAACTATAAGTCGTTGATATATTTATGTATTCAAAGAGGAGTGGATGGTTGGTGCTTCTGGAGAGTGTATCTTTTTCAAACAGGTTTTATCTGAGATCGTATTTCTTCATAAGTCTATATATTTCCGCTCTCGTTTTTCCGGATAGCCTTGAGGCTTTTGATATATTCCCTCCGCTAACCTCAAGGAGTTTAATGAGATAATCTTTCTCAAATTCCTCCTTTGCCTGATTGTATGGCTTTATCACACTGTATGATTCTGATACAGATGTATCGGTATATTCCTCAAAGTATATCTTTTTAATGACTTTCCCATCGTTGAGTATAAAGCTTCTCTCCATTGTGTTCTCAAGCTCTCTGACGTTTCCTTTCCACTCGTAAGAGAGCAGTTTCTCTTTAGCCCTTTCGGATAGCTCCTTCGGTTCCATGCCAAACTTTTCGGCTGTTTTTTTTATGAAGAATAGAGCAAGAGGTATTATGTCTTCTTTTCTTTCCCTGAGAGGAGGTATGTAAATGTGTATCACATTGATACGGTAGAAGAGATCTTCTCTGAACTTACTGCGCCTCACCATCTCCTTAAGATTCCTGTTTGTTGCGCACACTATTCTCACATTAACTTTTTTAGGTTTGTTTGATCCTATGGGTTTTATCTCCTTCTCCTGAATGAGTCTTAAAATCTTTGCCTGCAGGGAGAGGGACATATCTCCTATTTCGTCAAGGAACAGCGTCCCTCCTTCCGCCTCTTCAACTATTCCCTTTTTGTCAGTGTATGCCCCCGAGAAGCTTCCCTTCTTATACCCGAAAAGCTCCGCCTCCAAGAGATTTTCAGGAAGGGCGGCACAGTTTACGGCTAAGAACGGTTTTCCTGCTCTCCTGCTGTTTCTGTGTATCAATTTTGCTACAACTTCCTTACCCACCCCGCTCTCGCCAGTTATGAGAACGGTTGTATCAAAGGGTGCAACCTTTTTGGCTATTTCTATAACCCTCCTTGTCTGAGGACTTTCAGCTACTATATCAAGTCCGAGAAACTCTTCAAGATTTCTGAGCCGGTCTCTTAATTTCTTAACCTCAACCGCCTTGTTCAGTATGTTTATAAGCTCATCAAAATTTATGGGCTTTGTAACATAGTGAAAAGCTCCCCTTTTTATACTCTCAACCGCTTCCTCAACGCTGCCAAAGGCAGTTATTATGATAACGGGAAGTTCTGGATTGTTTTTGTGAATCTTTTCCATGAGCTGAATGCCTGAAATTCCAGGCATGCGTTGATCTATCAGTGCAACATCTACTTTACTCGCAAGTTTAAGAGCTTTTTCAGGAGAATCGGTAGCAATAATATTTTCAAAGTAACCTTTTAACTTATGCTCAATTATTCTGAGAATCTGAACATCATCATCAACGACTAAGACCTTCCCCATCTGAGTTCTATTTTAGATGAATCATTGGAAAGAGTTATGTTCATAAGCGACAATAGATACCTTGCAAACTCAAAAAAGAATCTTTTAACATCTCCCGATAAATCAAATTCACCTTCCAAGATCAGGACACCGCTCTTTACCTGAGCATCTGGTTTTTCAGCAAAGAGATCCTTGATTGACTGAATAGCCTTTGTGAACAGATAAGTATCACTTTCAACTTCCGTTTCACCCCTCACCTCTAAACCAAAAACTTCCGAAATGATAAGAACCGGATTGAAACTTTCCTTCCGCAAAGAGTAACCTCCCTCCCTAATCCTTTCAAAGAGGAAGAGCCTATCAAGAACCTTCTCAAGAAGCTCTGTGCTTTCAAGAGCCATCTGTGTAAACTCTTTTTCCTGCTCAGAGATTATCTCTAAGGAGGATTTTATTTTAAAAATGAGTGAAAAGACATCGTGCTTTAGTTTATGCACCTGAGGAGAACCATTCAGCTCAATACCTCCTCTTTTCTCCTCACCTTTAAATCTTCAAGAAGCTGGTAATCTTTCTTTATATCCCTTCCCGCTCTTGTAAGATAACCCCCGACCATCATAGCATTTGTCATCAGTACTGCCATTCCGTGAAAGTCTCTGAGATTCTGTTCCCTTCCCCCGCAAAGCCTGAGTTCAGCTTTGGGGTTGGTGAACCTGAACATCGCTATTATCTTAAGGGCTTCCAGCGGTGTAACCCCCGGAGCGTTCTCAAGAGGTGTTCCTTGAATGGGCATCAAGAAATTAAGAGGTATTGAATCTACCTCAAGCTCTCTGTAAGTTAAGGCAAGATCAACCCTGTCTTCATCTGTTTCCCCCATACCGAAGATTCCCCCACAGCAGGTAGATAATCCAATCTTCTTTATCCTCTTTATGGTCTCGTATCTGTCCTCCCAACTGTGGGTGGTTACTATCTTCGGGAAGAAGTTTTTTGATGCTTCAAGGTTGTGGTTTATCCTCTTAACCCCTGCCTCTTTTAGTTTCCTGAGACTTTCCTCGTCCATAGTTCCTGCAGAAACGCAGATGTTTATAGGTATGTTTTCAACTTCTTTCACCTCTCTGACAGCTTCTGCTATCCTTTCTACCTCCTCCTGCGACGCTTGTTTTCCTGCCAGAACCACACAATATCTGTTTGCTCCGAACTCTACCCCTCTTTCCGCCCCTTCAACTATCTCTTCCTTTGGAACTAAGTTGTAAACGTTTATAGGTGTCCTGTAAAACTTTGACTGAGCACAGAACTTGCAATCTTCAGAGCAGGCTCCGCTCTTAGCGTTTATGATTGAACAGAATTCAAGCTCATTCTCAGGAAAGAACTTTCTTTTTATCTTTTGAGCAAAGTGGGTAAGGAACGCAACATATTCATTGGGAACATTTAAAAGACTGAGGGCTTCTTCCTTTGCAAGAGGTTCATAGTTCACCGCTTTGTTGTAAAGATCTATGATAAGTTCCTCATATCTGTCCATACTTGAAACCTCCACTAAAGGCAGAATAATCAAATTAAGAAGATAGTATTGAAGTGCAGGGAGACAACCTTTTAGTGGGGATGTTTCCTTATGAACTCCTCCCAGGTATCCTTAAATCTCCTGTACAGCCATACAGCGACAGCTTCTTTATCCTCTTCAGACATACCCTTTCCTATCGGAGGCATAACGCCGAACAGTTTATAAGCCATTGGCAGGCATACACCTTTGTCCTTTGAAGGATTGGTGATATAGTCTTTAACAAAATTCACAAACTTTTCTTCCTCAGGATAGAACTTCTTTACCCTTGCCGAAACTTCCGACATGGGAGGGGCTTTAAAAGGAGGTTTCCCTCCCGCTTTAACGATTTCCCTTATCTTCGCTATCTTCTCGGGACTAACGGTTTCAACATGACATGATGAGCAGGTTCTCTGATAGATACCGTATCCTTTCTGGACGATATCTTCAGCTCTTGCGGATAAGATAGGAAGTACCAAAATACTTATCCCCAATGCGTAAGTAAACACTTTCATACTCATATAATACACCCTCAAAAAAATTTCTGCAATGATATTTTAAATTGATCTCTACACTTGATGTATGATTTAAAAACCATGATGGACTTTGATAAAGCTGCTGAAGAGATCATCAGCGCTGGCAGGTTTCTTGATTCAAAAGGTTGGGTTCCTGCAACCAGCGGTAACATATCTGTCAGACTGGATGAAAAACACATAGCCATAACCGCTTCCGGGAAACACAAGGGAAAACTGACAAAGGAGGATATACTGATCACAGACCTTGAGGGTAGACCTCTTGAGGATAAGAAACCTTCTGCGGAAACTCTTCTCCATGTACTTATATACAGACTCTATCCGAATGTGAATGCGGTAGTTCATACCCACTCTCCAAACGCAACCCTTATCTCAAGACTTGTAAAGGATAAAGTTGAACTTGAAGACTATGAACTTCTAAAGGCTTTCCCAGATATAAAGACCCATGAGACTAAAATAACCGTTCCCGTATTTGAAAACGATCAGAATATGGAAAGACTTTCCAAAAAGGTAGAAAAGTATCTAACATCACATCCAAATGTCTTCGGTTTCCTGATAGGTTCTCACGGTCTTTATACATGGGCAGATACCATGGAAAACGCTCTGATACATGCTGAAGCTTATGAATTTCTCTTTGAATGTGAACTGAAACTCATATCAGTAAAAAGAATGATCACTTCTGTTTGATCTTGAAGGTGCACCTGTCGTAGCCCTGAGCTGCGCAGGATATCTCTTCAACTTCAAACTTTTTCTCTAAGAGTTCGCTGAGAAACCCTTTAAAAAATCCAGCCATAGGCTTGCAGACGGGCTTTTGACTCTTACCTACCGCCTCTACGAGGATTGATCCCTCTATGTATATCTCCCTTTTGTCTATATCGTACTCAAGGAGATCAATGAGCCTTGAGGATTCCGCAATTATTGTTAGAAGCTCAAGAGCCTCATCAAGTCTGTCCGTAAACACACCGTATCTCTCCCTCAGAGTCTTAGCGCCCTTTCTTCCACCGTACTCAGCAGCCTTCTTGATTATCTTGTCAATACCGAGTTTGGAAAGTTTATATACATCCCTGTAACCATCTATCAAAGCATCCCTGTGAATGAGAACAGACTCTCTCTCTATTGCCTCTGCAAGAGCCCTGATATTATCCTTTAAATATCCCATCCCAAGCGCCTCAGCTGAGCTTTTCCCTCTTCCGAAATCTTTTCTTTCGTCCATGGTGGCTCAAATACAAATTCTACAACAACGTCTTTTAACTCTGGGAACTTTTCTAAAATTTTCTGCTTTATATGTTCTGCAAAGAACTGTTTCGCAGGACAGCCCTGAACCGTCAGAGTCATGTCTATGTAAGCGATATCATCTGAAACCTTTATCCCGTATATAAGTCCTAAGTTTACTATGTCTATGGGAATTTCGGGATCTCTTATCTCTTTCAATGCTTCCAGAATTTGACGCTCCATAGTGAAAATCATACCTCTTATGTTTTAAAAAGGAAGGAGTTTTATCATAAAGGGAGTATATTATATATACTTTTGCAATTCCTACGTGAGGTGCTGAGAATGGGAGTGCAAGAATACGATTCCTGTGGTGTGGGCTTCGTGTGCAACATAGATGGGAGGGCTGATAATCAGATAGTCAGATGGGGTGTTGAAGCTGTTAAGAACCTGACCCACAGGGGAGCTATAGGCGGCGATGGAAAGACCGGCGATGGTGCTGGTGTCCTGACCCAGATACCTAAGAAGTTCTTTTCAAGAATACTTGATGCGCTTGGCTACTCCATCTCTGATATAGATAACCTCGCAGTAGGCGTTTTCTTCCTTTACGACAATCTTGAAGAGAAGATAGTTGCGGAGTTCGTAAAGGAAGGTATAAAGGTTATCGGCTGGAGAGACGTTCCCATAGATACTGACGCTGTCGGTGAGTCCGCTCTTAAGGTTATGCCCAGAATAAAGCACCTTCTCCTTGACATGGACGAAATTCCTGAAGAAGAGAGGGAGCTCAAGCTCTACTTTGTCAGGAAAAGATTAGAGAATAAGTTCGGAGATGATAAGGTATACGTTCCCTCGCTTTCTACAAAGAATATCGTTTACAAGGGAATGCTCGTTGCACCTCAGCTTGACAGATTCTATCCCGATCTCAAGGCTGAGGACTATGAGACCGCTTACTGTATGTTTCACCAGAGATACTCCACAAACACGCTACCTAACTGGAGACTTGCTCAACCCTTGAGGTTTTCAGCTCACAACGGTGAAATAAACACGATTCAGGGAAACAGGAACTGGATGACAGCCCTTCAGCATGAACTTCAGCACGAGCTTCTCGGAGACAGAAGAGAGCTGATAAAGCCTCTCGTGTCTTATGATGAGAGTGATTCTGCCTCTCTTGACAAAGTGTTTGAGCTTCTCTGTCTTGTGGGATTCTCTCCGGAGCATGCGATAAACATGCTTATACCCCCTGCATGGGAACACGTCCCAGAGCTCTCTGATGAGGTAAAGGCTTTCTTTGAGTATCAGTCTCTTTTGATGAAACCCTGGGACGGTCCCGCGGCGATAGCCTTTGTTTATGGAGATAAGATAGGTGCACACTTGGACAGAAACGGACTCAGACCTGCCAGATACATCATTACCGAAGACGGCGTTATGGTTCTCGGTTCAGAGGTAGGAATGATAGATCTCTCTGGAAGGAAGATAAAGGAGAAGGGAAGACTCGGACCCGGAGATACGGTGGTTGTAGATCTAAAAACTGGTGAAGTCAGGAAGACCCAGGAGATTCTTGAGGAGCTTGCACGCAGAAAGCCATACAAAGAGTGGCTTGATAAGTATCTTCTCAGGCTCGCTGATCTGACGGACAGAAAAACGCTTGGTGAGCCTGAGGATGATACTGAGAGGGTAAGAAAGCAGATAGCCTTCGGCTGGACAGAGGAGGAGATAAAGAACGTTCTCCAGCACATGGCTAAGACCGGTCAGGAACCTACGTTCTCAATGGGAGACGATACACCGCTTCCTCCTTTATCGGAAAGACCCAGGTTGCTCTTTAGATACTTCAAGCAGAGATTTGCTCAAGTAACCAACCCGCCCATTGATCCCATAAGGGAAAGGCTTGTAATGTCCCTGAAGATGAACCTCGGATACAAGAGAAACTTTCTCAAAGAAACTCCAGAGCATGCAAAGAGGCTTCAGATAGAATCTCCCATACTCCTTGACTATCAGCTCAAGGCGATAGAGCAGCAAAAGGACTTTAAGGTTGTCAGGATACCGATTTGTTATCCGAAGGAGAGAAGCTACAACATCGTGGAGCTTCAAGATATGGCTGGGGAGAGGAGAATATCCGAGCTGATAATGGACGCTCTTTATGAGGAAACTCCGATAAACGATTTGAGGGTAGGGATAGAGACTCTTCAGAGGAGGGTGGAAGAAGCGGTTCTGGAAGGAGCAGAGATAATAATCCTTTCGGACAGATATGTAAACAAATACAGGATAGCGATTCCCAGTCTTCTTGCAGTTTCTGCCTGTGTCAAGCACCTTGCCAAGAAAGGGCTCTCAACGAGAGTCTCCTTCATTATTGAGACCGGTGAGGCAAGGGATACTCACCAGATAGCCTGCTTAATAGGCTACGGTGCAAGTGCTGTGTATCCTTATCTTGCCTATGAAACAATAAAGGAACTGTGTGATAAAGGAAAGCTTGATATATCCTACGAGGAAGCTGTTTTTAATTACAAAAAGGCTTTAGAAAACGGACTCTTAAAGATAATGTCCAAAATGGGCATCTCAACCCTGAACTCTTATCAAGGTGCTCAGATATTTGATACGGTCTGCTTGAACAAGGACTTTGTGGATGAGTTCTTCACAGGAACGCCCGTTACATTGGAAGCTGATGGCATTGAAGAGATAGAACTCTCAACCTTGGTGCGGCACAACGCAGCTTACGAAACTGAAGAGCCTAAGCTTGACTGGGGCGGAGACATGAAGTTCAGGAAGGGGGGAGAGTTTCATGCCTGGTCTCCTCACGTGGTAAGGGCACTTCATAAGTTTCTTGATACAAAAGATTACAAGGACTACAAAGAGTTTTCCCGGCTCGCAAACTCTCAGCATCCTACGTTCATAAGACATCTTTTAACCTACAAGAAGGCTGAAAAGCCTATCCCGATAGAGGAGGTTGAACCTGAAGAGAACATTCTCAAGAGATTTGTTACTGGAGGTATGTCTCTCGGAGCACTCTCACCCGAAGCTCATGAAGTCATAGCGGAAGCCTGTAACAGACTTGGAATGAGATCAAACTCCGGTGAGGGAGGAGAGGATCCCCAAAGATACTGGACAGTAAAGAACTCTGCAATCAAACAGGTTGCGAGCGGAAGGTTCGGTGTTACTCCGACATACCTTGCCTCTGCGAAGGATATAGAGATAAAGATAGCTCAGGGTGCAAAGCCCGGAGAGGGCGGACAGCTTCCCGGACACAAGGTGAACGAATACATAGCAAAGCTGAGACACTCCCAGCCGGGAGTTACCCTAATATCTCCTCCTCCGCATCACGACATATACTCAATAGAAGACCTTGCCCAGCTCATTCATGACCTCAAGCAGGCTAATCCGGAAGCAAGAGTTTGTGTGAAACTTGTCTCTGAGCACGGCGTCGGAACCATTGCAGCGGGCGTTGCGAAGGCTTACGCGGATGTTGTTCAGATAAGCGGAGCTGAAGGAGGAACGGGAGCATCACCTTACTCCTCAATAAAGAATGCAGGTAACTACTGGGAAATCGGGCTTATGGAAACCCAGAGACTCCTGATGGAGAATAACCTCAGAGACAAAATAAGGGTGAGAGTTGACGGTGGAATGAGGACGGGTAAGGATGTGATAATCGGAGCCTTGCTTGGAGCTGAGGAGTTTGGGTTTGGAACCGCTGCAATGATAGCGGAAGGATGCGTTATGGCAAGAGCCTGTCACCTGAACACGTGTCCCACCGGTGTAGCCACTCAGGATCCCAAATACAGAGCGAAGTTCAAGGGTAAGGTTGATAATGTTATGGCATACTTCAAGGCTGTTGCCCGTGAGGTGAGAGAAATACTCGCAGAGATGGGATTCAGGAGTCTTGACGAGGTGATAGGCAGAACCGATCTGATAGAAATTGTAAGGTATGACGAATATCCCGGCTCTAAGAGGATAAAGGTTGAATCTCTCCTTGACAGCTATCCGCAAGATAGACCGAGAAGGTGTATGGTTGAAAGAAATGACAATCCCGCTCCGAACTTCAACGACGTGATTTTAAAAGACGTACTTCCATACATAGAGAGAGGAGAACCTTTTGAGAAGGAGTATGAGATAAGGAACGTTCACAGGACCATTCCTACCAAGATCAGCTACTACATAGCCATCAAGTATAGAGATGAAGGTCTGCCGGAGGACACGGTAAGGCTCACCTTCAGAGGTACTGCCGGACAGAGCTTCGGAGCCTTCAACCACAGAGGAGTTACCCTCAAGCTCATAGGAGATGCGAACGACTATGTAGGAAAGGGAATGTGGGGAGGAAAGATAATCCTTATCCCCGAAGGTGTTGAAAGGACTCACGAGAATGTAATAATGGGTAACACCTGCCTTTACGGTGCAATAGGTGGTCAGCTTTACGCTGCGGGAAGAGCCGGAGAAAGGTTCGGGGTCAGAAACAGCGGAGCTGTTGCGGTTGTAGAGGGAACGGGACACCACTGCTGTGAGTACATGACCGGAGGAGTAATAGTGGTTCTCGGAGGCGTAGGCTACAACGTAGGCGGAGGAATGACCGGAGGATATGCCTACATACTTGATGAGGAAAACACCCTCGGGCACAAGCTCAACTACTCTTATGTTTATGCAAGAAGGCTTGTCGGAGAGGATGAAATAGAAGAGCTCAGAAAGCTGATAGAGAACCACCACGAATACACTGGAAGCCCGAGGGCTAAGGAGATTCTTGATAACTTTGATGAGTTCCTCGGGAAGTTCTGGAAGGTTATTCCTCTTGAACAGTGTAAGAGAGATCCTTACGGGGAAACGGATATCTGTGAGGTGGAGATCCTGAGCAGGTAGGAAAGGATCATATCGATTACTGTTACAGGTATATTGATGTCGTAGTCAGCGATCTTTCTCAATTGGTGTAGTTTATCTTGGGACAGCTATGACGAAAAGAAAGTTTAAAATCTGACAGGTTTTTAAATTTCAAATTCTTTGCAGTTTCAATGACTTAGGTAAAATTTTCAAAAGTTTTCGTAAGTTTTTGAAAGATCGTTAGGATTTTGTAAACATGATTTAGGTCATATTATATTTTCCGTTGAGTGTTCAAACTATTTGTAACTCAAGGAGTAGGGAATAAGTCCCTACCGGCTCTTTGGCAAGAGAATAGGGCTGAAATTGAGCAAAGCATTGGGAGACAAAGCGAAGAAGGAAGTAATTGATAATTCTGTAAAATCGTGATTTCAACTCTAATTGCAAATAATTCGCAGTTCTAAGTTGTTGATAATAGAGGATTTTAAAAGGTAGGGTTGAAATCATCCCTGTTAAATAAGGGATTGCGACGGGGCATAGCCCGACATAATTGTTCGGGAAGTCCTCAAAAGTTGAAATCATCCCTGTTAAATAAGGGATTGCGACACGCCCTCATGCCTTGAACAGCAGCCTCTACAGTCGGTTGAAATCATCCCTGTTAAATAAGGGATTGCGACATTCGGTGATAATCTTGCGACCGTATTTGAGCGTGTTGAAATCATCCCTGTTAAATAAGGGATTGCGACCTTATTTTCTTCCATACAATATTATCAGGATCAAACCGTTGAAATCATCCCTGTTAAATAAGGGATTGCGACTATGCTTATCATAAGTTTTGATACAAGTGAATCACTCAAAGTTGAAATCATCCCTGTTAAATAAGGGATTGCGACAATAGGTATTGCTATTTTCCAATAATCAAATAACCAAGCGATTGTTGAAATCATCCCTGTTAAATAAGGGATTGCGACACCAATAAAGTCTACTATCCAGCTTTTCACTTCTTTCTCTGTTGAAATCATCCCTGTTAAATAAGGGATTGCGACTCATAAAATAGGAAATAATCATCATTATCAGTTGTTATTTGTTGAAATCATCCCTGTTAAATAAGGGATTGCGACAAAAATTCATTGATCATTTCTTCAATCTCAAAATATTCTGTTGTTGAAATCATCCCTGTTAAATAAGGGATTGCGACTCAACTACGACCCTATACTCATTTGGAAACTTTACAAGCGTTGAAATCATCCCTGTTAAATAAGGGATTGCGACTACAGATAAATATTTTCCCAAATAAATAATCCTTTCCTTGTTGAAATCATCCCTGTTAAATAAGGGATTGCGACATTTCCCAATCCTCATATTTTCCAGACAGAGCCTTCTCAATAGTTGAAATCATCCCTGTTAAATAAGGGATTGCGACTAATCATAATAATAAATGTGAGCGTTTTTATCCTTCATGTTGAAATCATCCCTGTTAAATAAGGGATTGCGACTTAAGATTTGATGCTTTCTCAGTATTCAAAGTTATTATGTATGTTGAAATCATCCCTGTTAAATAAGGGATTGCGACCAATCATGCTATCAACCCACATGGCACACCCCCCTTAAAAGTGTTGAAATCATCCCTGTTAAATAAGGGATTGCGACTTAAAATAATCCCTATATCCCTCCAGCCATACAATACTTAGTTGAAATCATCCCTGTTAAATAAGGGATTGCGATAAGTAAAAGGAAAACCTATAGAGAAGGAACCGTTTCATAGAGGAGATAAAGGTAAGAGCCGTCCTGTCCCATCTCCTACATAGAGGTGGGGAAGCCCGCTCTGTGGTGCAGGTTGGGATTTCGCTAAAAGGTCTCCCAAATGGAAGACGCAATCTAAGTGGAGTCCCTAAAGCAACGGCTACCAATGTTTACTAATGTATATGTTTTTAGGTAGCTGTTGCAACCACTTATCTTCAAAAAGAGGTTCTCCTCTTTCTTTTCTATAATCCCTTATGAGCTCTATAACAGATATTAACTCTTTCAGCGCTTTC
>CAZPVY010000023.1:0-21342 GCA_964590265.1 uncultured Aquifex sp.
AAAGAGTGTAAGGTAGGTGGTCACAAAGGGAGGATGATGGAACTTGTCAGAAGGCAAGAGGTGGTATTCAGGCGCTGTGTTTCTCCCCAAGATGCTCACCCTATATATGTTTACAGGAAAACAGAGGAGGGAAACGTGTATGAAATTAAACTCCTTGAATATTCAACATTAAAATAAAGATTATGAAAAGAGAGGATATAAAACCTCTTTTGAAACTTCAAGACTTGGACCAGGAGATAGACAGGATAAATAGGAGACTCAAAAGGATAGAGCAGGAGAGGAAGGAACTATTCCGTGAGCTTGAGAATCTTAAGAAAGAGATTAAAGATCTTCAAACCCGGAGAGAAGTCCTGACGAGGAAGAGAAAGGAGCTGAAGGAAGAGATAGAGCATGAGGAGGAGATGCTAAGAAGAACGGAAGAGAGGATGATGATGGTGAGAAAGGACGTTGAGTATAAAACCCTCCTCAGGGAGAAGTCAAAGCATGAGGACAACATCCTCAAAAGGTCTTATGAGCTTGATGGGCTTGAGGAAGAAATAGAAGAGCTTGAAAAGATATTAAAAGAGAAAGAACCGAAATTGAGCAAAAGGATAAAGGAAATTGAAGAAGAAATAGAAGATATCAAAATTGAGGAAGAAAATGCGATAAAAAAACTTGAAAAACTGAAAGACGAGCGTAAAAATTACACAAAAGGTATTAAAGAGGATATATTAAGATTCTATGAGGAAAGTAGAATCAGATTTGAAAGCAGGGTTATGGTTCCTGTTGAGGAAGGTGTCTGTAGTGGATGTGGTATGAAAATTCCCGATGTGCTCTTTTCAAAGCTTATCAGTGAAAATTCAATAGAAAGATGTCCTAACTGTGGCAGATATATATACTACAGGCTATAATATAATTATGAAAAATCCAGAAGAAATCAAAAATGCAGAAGAGCTTGATTACAGGGCTGAGGCTATAAAAGCGGTTACGGGTCTTCAGCACGTTCGTCTTAGACCCGCCATGTATATAGGCGATATAGGGGAGAGGGGTCTCCATCATTTGATCTGGGAGATTCTTGACAATGCCGTTGACGAAGCCATGGCGGGTTACGCTAAGAATATTTCCGTAATAATCCACGATGATAGTTCCGTGACTGTGGAAGATGATGGAAGGGGAATACCCGTTGATATACATCCCGAGACTGGAAAACCCGCCGTTGAGATGGTCTTTACCATGCTCGGAGCAGGTGGAAAGTTTGAGAAGAAGGTATATGCATACTCTGGAGGTCTTCACGGTGTAGGTGCTTCTGTAGTAAACGCTCTCTCCGAGTGGCTTGTTGTTGAGGTTTACAGAGATGGCAAGATATACAGGCAGGAGTATAGAAGAGGAGAACCTGTTTACGAGCTTAAAGTTGTAGGAACGACTACAAAGAGGGGGACGCGCGTAACTTTCAAACCCGACCCTGATATATTTGAGACAACAAAGATAAAGTTTGACATAGTTGAGAAGAGGATAAGGGAGCTTGCCTATCTGAATCCAGAGGTAAAGTTCTATCTCAAAGATGAGAGAATAAATAAGGAGCTTGTTTACAAATTTGACAGAGGTATTGAAGAACTCGTTGAGTTCCTCTCTCAAGGAAAAGAACCTCTCTTCAAAGAAATAATCAGAGTGCAGGGAACAAGGGAAGGTGTAATAGTTGACATAGCCTTCAAATATGTGAAGGACTACAGAGAGATAGTTGATAGCTTTGTAAACAACGTAAAGACAATAGAGGGAGGAACTCACATCACAGGATTCAGGAGCGGACTCACTAAGGCGGTTATGAGACTTGCAGAGGGCTTGAAGCTTTCAAAGGAGCTGAAGACCATGTTTACGGGAGAGGATATAAGGGAGGGTCTTGTCGCTGTAATATCCTGTAAGGTTCCGGAGCCTCAATTTGAAGGACAGACGAAGACCAAGCTCGGGAACCAGAACGTAAAAACCATAGTAGATTCAATGGTTTACGAATACCTCACCGACTACTTTGAAAAGAACAAAGATGTATTGAAGCTCATAGTTGAAAAGGCAATAGAAGCGGCTCTTGCAAGAGAAGCTGCCAAAAAAGCAAAGGAGCTTGTTAGAAGGAAGTCTCCTTTGGAGGATGGTATACTTCCCGGAAAACTGGCTGACTGTTCTGAGAAAGATCCAGAAAAGTGTGAGATATTCATAGTTGAGGGTGATAGTGCAGGTGGTTCTGCAAAGCAGGCGAGAGACAGAAGGTTTCAGGCTATACTACCTTTACGGGGAAAGATAATCAATGTTGAAAAGGCAAGGATTGATAAGGTTCTCGCGAATGAGGAAGTGAAAGCTATAGTTAGTGCCCTCGGGTGCGGTATAGGTGAAGATCTTAATTTGTCAAAGCTCAGATACCACAAGATCATACTGATGACCGATGCGGACGTGGACGGTTCTCACATAAGGGCTTTGCTCCTGACTTTCTTTTACAGATTCATGCCCCAGCTTATAGAGAACGGCTACATTTACATAGCCCTGCCACCGCTTTATAAGGTTAAAAGGGGCAGGAAGGAGATGTATGTTAAAGATGATAGGGAGCTTGAGAACTTCCTATACGAGCTTGTAAAGGAGAACGGCTACATTAAGGATTCTGCTGGTATGGAGTACAGAGGAGATGAGCTTATAAAGCTTCTCAAAACGCTGAAAGAATATGAAGACAGTTACAAGGCACTTGTAAAGAACAAAGGTGAGGACATAGTTAACTTCCTACTTACCCACAGGATAGTTGAAGAGGATCTCAGAAACGCAGACAGAGTCAGAGAGATAATAGAGATTATGGATAAAGAACTTCCTGATTATAAAGTTGATACGAGATACGATGACTTTGAGGGAGCTTACGACATAGTGCTCTACGATGACAAGATCGGGACAAAGGTAATAGTGGATGCGGACTTCCTCTCTTCCTTATCCTACAAACAGGTTCTTGAAGGTATCCATCTACACCTTCCTGTTACGATCGGATACGAATCAAAGCACAGGTGGGTTGAGTCCCTGAAAGATATATACGATGCGATGATGAATCTTGTAAAGCAGGGAATTGAGGTGCAGAGGTACAAGGGTCTCGGTGAGATGAACCCCCAGCAGCTCTGGGAAACAACGATGGATCCGAAAACGAGAAGACTCATCAAGGTTAAGATTGAGGATGTTGTTGAGGTTGACAGGATATTCACAATTCTAATGGGTGAGCAGGTTGAGCCGAGACGTGAGTTTATAGAGACCTATGCAAAAGCAGTGAAGAACTTAGATGTTTAAAAGGATAATCGTCGGTGTTGACGGCTCTCAGTCGTCCGTTATAGCTGCCAGATACGCTTTTAAACTCGGAAACTTCTTGAGGAAAGCTTCCTTGCGGATTTAGCAGGCGTGCTTGGATTCACCTATTACGAAGGTATATCTGCAAAAGTGAAAGACTTTTTGGAGAAACAGGGTGACACAATACTTACGGAGTTTTCAGCTCTGGGCAGGAAGTACGGAGCTAAGGTTTCTGTTGTACAAACGATGGGAGTTCCGTATGGAGAGATAACTACTCAGGCTGATCAGGAAGATCTGATAGTTATCGGCAGGGTGGGGAGGAAGCCTGTAAAGGGGATACTTCTTGGCTCAAACTCAGAGAAGGTTGTCAGGCATACGAAGTGTCCTGTCCTTATGGTGCCGGAGGAAGAGAGAAGTATAGAGAGGGTTCTCGTAGCCTACGATGGGAGTGACAGCGCTAAACTTGCCCTGAGAATATGCAACTCTCTAAAGGGGCTCTTTGGATACGAGATAAATGTTCTCTTCGTTGAGGAAGAAAGAGGACAGGTACAGAATATGAAATCGGAGGTTGATGAAATACTGAAGGTAGACTATAGCTTTCATGTTTTAACGGGCTTCCCTGAAGAGAAGATAGTTTCCTTTTCCAAGAATAAGGGTGTAGATATGCTCTTTCTAGGAGCTTACGGAAAGGGAAGGGTAAAGGAGCTGTTCCTAGGGAGTGTTACCTCTTTTGTGATTCACCATTTAGACATTCCTATACTGCTTACAAAGGTACCTAAGGATTGATTATATTCCTCAGATCTGAACATGTAAGCTTTGGCTGTGTTCCTTCAACAAAGACCATGTTTACTCCTTCACAGGTCTCATCCGCTATTACATAGTCCTTCGGATTTATAGGGACAACCACCGTTCCTTCTGGAAGGGGAAAGTCATCATTTGGATACTTTGCAGCAGCAACAGCCATGAAGTCCTTCCATATAGGAAGTGCAGCTCTTGCTCCAGACATTCTGCTTCCGAGAGACATCTTTATATCGTATCCGACCCATACTCCGGCGGATATGTAGGGTGAGAAGCCGACAAACCAGGCATCCATGTATTCGTCTGTCGTTCCTGTTTTGCCGGCAACTATTCTCGGTAGATCTCTAACAGACCTGCCAGTTCCCTCAAGAACCACCGCCCTGAGCATGTCAACGAGAACCCTCGTCTCCTGAGGAGGGAGCACTTCCTCACACTGAGGTGTGTTCTCCTCAAGAACGGTACCGCTTTGATCAACGATCTTTCTTATGAAGAAAGGCTTGCACTTAGTTCCAAGATTAGCAAACACTTGATAGGCAGAGGTTAGCTCTAAAGGAGTTACCTCAACAGTTCCCAGAGCGAGAGAGTAATAAGGTTTCAGATTTGTAAGCCCGACCTTATCACCTACGCTTAAAACTATCTCAAAACCGAGCTTATCAAGAAGGTTTACGGTTGCAGTATTTATACTCTTTGCAAGAGCTTCGCGTAAGGTTACCACAGTGTATTCCTCATCTCCGTAGTTCTTGGGTGTCCACTCCTGTCCTGTTACAGGGTCGTAAAAGGTCTTTGGTCTTGCATCTATTGAAGAGATCTGCGTTTCTCCTTTAAGAAGAGCTGCTAAGTATATGATGGGCTTTATAGCCGATCCTGGTTGTCTCTTTGCGTGGATAGCTCTGTTGAAAGGACTGTAAGCGTAGGAATAACCGCCGACCACAGCTCTTATGGCACCTGTATGAACATCTATGCTTATGAGGGCTCCCTGAAGATCTGGTATGAGCTCCGCGCTCCAGCCCTCGGCACCTTCCTTCACCCTTACAAAAAGATAACTCCTCCCATTTAGATTTAGCCCCTTTGGGTCAATGCGGAATTTGTGAGATCCTATTTCAACTTCCGCTGATCCTCTTTCTATAGAAATTATCTTTGCCACATAGACCTTTCCATCTATGAGATCTGTTTTTTGAATCCTGTAGTAATCCTCCATATCCTTTTCGCTTTCGGGAAGGAATGGAATCCCGTTAATTCTTGCAAGCCTTTTTAAACCCTTCTTCAAAGAACGCACCGCCAAAGCCTGAAGATCTCTGTCTATAGTTGTGTATATCTTTAAACCTCCCTGAAGGGCTATATCTCCGTATCTGTCTGCTAGGTATTCTTTGACCATGTCAAGGATGTAGTCCGACATCCTGTATCTGTTCTCTCTCTGCACAATAATGGGTTTGCTGACCGCTGTCTCGTACTCCTCCCGCGTTATGTACCCATCCTCAAGCATTCTCCTCAGAACGTAATCTCTCCTTGTCTTGGCAAGTTTAGGATTCACGAAAGGATTAAACCTTGAAGGTGCTTTGGGAAGTCCTGCAAGCAGAGCTGCTTCCTCCAGTGTTATATCTTTTACGCTCTTCCCAAAATATACTCTTGATGCAGCCTCTACTCCATAAGCTCCGTTTCCAAGGTATATCTGATTCAGGTAAAGCTCAAGGATCTTTCTCTTATCAAAGGTTTTCTCTATCTTTATAGCAAGCAGAGCTTCCTTTATCTTACGCTTTATAGTCCTTTTCCTTGTAAGGAACAGATTTTTCGCGAGTTGCTGAGTTATAGTGCTTCCTCCCTGAACAACCCTGCCAGCTTTCAGATTGGCAAAGAGAGCCCTTAATACCGCCCCTATATCAACACCGAAGTGCCTGAAGAAATTTCTGTCCTCTGCCGCTACGAAGGCATAAATCACCTTGTCAGGGATTTCATCTATACTTACGTAGTATCTTTTCTGCACACCTATATCACCGTAGTATCTATCCCTGTAGTCGTAAACAACCGAAGCCTGAGGAGGAGTCCATCCTTCAAGGAGTTTTACATCCGGCAGGCTCAGATAAACGTACAGCAAGTACACGGAGGTTAACCCGGCTAAAACTACTAAGAAAATTGATAGAAATATCAGTATTTTTTTTAACATGACAAACTTCAACGGATAACTATAATATTATACTTTCAACACTGAGACAAGGAGGAGGCTATGGAGGAAAAGCAGCTTAAGGATTGCAAGGAAAGACTGCTTAAGGAGAAATCAAAGATACTTGAAAGGTATCTTGCAAAGGAGGAAACTCAGCAGCGTCTTGAAGAGGAGTCAAAGGAGCCAAGGGACTGGGAGGATATAGGTCAGATGACATATACGGAAGAGCTTCTTGATAACCTTTCCCAGATAGAGATAAATACCTTAAAGGAAATAGATTACGCCCTCAAAAAGATGGAAACAGGAGCTTACGGTATATGTGAGAACTGTGGAAATGAAATAGCCTATGAAAGGCTGTGTGCTATACCCTGGACAAGATACTGTGCAAGGTGTGCTGAAGAGGTTGAGAAGGAATCTGGAACTTTCATGCCCTCTTACGGATTTGAACCCATTCTTACAGAAGACATAGAGATTGAGAGGGAGGACATCGGGGAAGCCTGACCACTTCTCATCTGTATCTTCCAGTGATAAAATTTACTTGCTATGAAGGAGAGAGAACTAAAAGTGCAGGGTATGTCTTGCGAACATTGTGTGAGAACTGTCAAAAATGCAGTATCTTCAATTGAAGGCATATCAAAGGTTGAAGTTTTCCTTGATACAGGAACCGTAAAGGTGGAGATGGAAAAAGAAGTTCCCTTTGAGGATATAAAGAAAGCCATTGAAGAGTGGGGCTACAAGGTCGTTGAATAATTGCAAACACTTCTCATCTGAAATAAATTAAAGGCATGGTAGAGCTCAAGGGAAGAGTTGAAGAGCTTAAGGATAGGTTTGAGGATATAAGAAAGATTCTTGATGTTGAAAAACTCAGGGAAGAGTTGAGGAGAATAGATGAGATTATGTCTTCTCAGGACTTCTGGGAAGATCAGGAGAAGGCAAAGCAGGTTATACAGAAGAGAAAGTGGCTTGAGGAGACCATAGGCTCCGTTGATGCGATAGATAGATCTCTAAAGGACGTGGAGGAACTCTCTGAAACCACACCTGAGGAGGACACTGACATATGGACGATACTCGGAGATGAGATAGAAGAGCTGGAGAAGAAGATCAGCGAACTTGAGCTCAAAACTTACATGTCAGGAGAGATGGACTCAAAGAACGCTTACCTTACAATTCAGGCGGGAGCGGGTGGAACGGAAGCCTGTGACTGGGCTGACATGCTCTTCAGGATGTACAGAAGGTGGGCTGAGAGAAAGGGATTTGAGGTTGAGGTAGTTGATATAACTCCGGATGACGTTGCTGGAATAAAAAGCGTCACGATGCTTGTCAAAGGTCCTTACGCGTACGGATATCTTAAGGGAGAGCAAGGTGTTCACAGGCTCGTGAGGATATCACCCTTTGACGCAAATGCAAGGAGACACACCTCCTTTGCTGCGGTCTCCGTGATGCCTCAGATAGATGAGGATATAAACATTGAGATAAGGGACGAAGATCTGAAGATAGAGACCTTTAGGGCTTCCGGTGCTGGTGGTCAATATGTTAATAAGACCGATACAGCTGTAAGGATAACTCACATACCTACGGGAATAGTCGTTTCCTGTCAGCAGGAGAGATCTCAGTTTCAGAATAAGAGAAAAGCCCTTGAACTTCTCAAGGCTAAACTGTACCAGCTTGAACAACAGAAGCTAATGGAGAAAAAGAAACAGTATGAAGGTGAGAAAACGGATATCGGCTGGGGACATCAGATAAGGTCTTACGTATTCCACCCGTACAGGATGATAAAGGATCTCAGGACAGGCTATGAAACAGGAAATGTGGAAGCGGTTATGGACGGAGAGATAGACGAGTTTATAGAGAACTATCTCAAATGGAGTACCAAGAAGAATAAATAAACTTCATAGCTTATAATAAAAAACTATGGGTATAAAGGTAGGAATAAACGGATTTGGTAGAATAGGAAGGAGCTTTTTTAGAGCATGTAGAGGCTATGAGGATATTGAAATAGTTGCTATCAACGATCTGACGGACAGTTCACATCTTGCTCATCTCTTGAAATATGACTCCGTACACGGGATATTTGAAGGAGAGGTATCCGCAAAGGACGATGCACTGGTAGTGAACGGTAAGGAGATAAAGATCTTTGCTCAGAAGGATCCCTCTCAGATACCCTGGGGAGACTTAGGTGTTGATGTGGTCATTGAGTCAACAGGTGTCTTTAGGGACAGAGACAAAGCAGATCTGCATCTGAAGGGTGGTGCAAAGAAGGTGATCATCTCCGCACCTGCAAAGAACCCTGACATAACGATAGTCCTCGGAGTTAATGAAGAAAAGTACAATCCCTCCGAGCATTCAATAATCTCCAATGCCTCCTGCACTACAAACTGTCTTGCTCCTACTGTGAAAGTTCTGAGCGATGTGTTCGGTGTTCAAAAAGGATACATGGTGACCGTTCACGCTTACACAAACGATCAGAGGCTTCTTGATCTTCCCCACAAGGACTTCAGAAGGGCGAGGGCTGCTGCTGTGAACATAATCCCCACGACCACAGGTGCGGCGAAAGCTATAGGAGAGGTGATACCAGAGCTTAAGGGGAAACTTGACGGAACTGCAAGGAGAGTTCCCGTCCCTGACGGCTCCCTTATAGATCTGACCGTTGTTGTTGAAAAGGTGCCTTCTTCGGTTGAGGAGGTGAACGAAAGGTTCAGAGAGGCGGCGGAGAGATATGTAAGCTCCGGGAAGAGGTATCTTAAGGAGATCCTCCAGTACTGTGAAGATCCAATCGTTTCTTCAGATATAGTTGGAAATCCCTATTCTGCGATATTTGATGCTCCCCTCACTCAGGTTATAGACAACCTCGTTCATATTGCTGCCTGGTATGACAATGAGTGGGGTTATTCGTGCAGGCTCAGAGATCTTATCCTCTACATTGCTGAGAAGGGACTCTGAAGGCTTATGGCAGAGAGTTTTCAGGCTCCGAGGGGATTTCACGATATAGTCGGGTCAGAGCTCAGGAAGTTCAGGAAGATAACTTCTGTTACGAGGGATCTCCTTCGTAAATATAACTTTGAGGAAATAATCATTCCCGTAGTTGAGTATGCAAAGGTCTTTGAAAGAAGTATCGGTGAGGTAACGGACATAGTCCAAAAGGAGATGTTCGTATTTGAGGATAGAAAGGGGAGGAGACTTGCCCTCAGACCTGAGGGAACGGCGGGCGTTGTGAGAGCTTACATTCAGAACAAGCTATATGCTCTCAGACCTTACCACAAGCTCTTTTATGAAGGTCCTATGTTCAGATACGAAAGACCGCAGGCGGGAAGATATAGACAGTTCCATCAGATAGGTGTTGAAGTCTTCGGTGTTAGAGAGCCACATGCAGATGCAGAGCTCCTTAGGCTGGTTAGCGACATACTTGAAAACCTAAACATACCCGCAACCATTGAGATAAACTCTCTCGGCTGTAAAGTCTGCAGACCCGCATATAGAGATGCACTTGTAGATTATCTCAACAGTGTAGCAGGACATCTCTGTGACGTCTGTGTTGATAGAAAGGACAGAAATCCTCTCAGAGTTCTTGACTGTAAGGTTGAGACCTGTCAAGAGGCTGTGAAGGAAGCCCCCAAGATGGTAGACTTTCTGTGTGATGAGTGCAGAGAGCACTACGAGAGGCTTAAAGCCTATCTGGATGAGCTCGGGGTCAGATACAGGGAGAACTACAACCTCGTCAGGGGACTTGACTATTACACGAGGACAGTCTTTGAAGCTGTTTCGGATAAGCTCGGTGCTGCTGTGATAGCTGGTGGTAGGTATGATTACCTCGTTGAGGAGTTCGGAGGACCTCCTACGCCGGCTCTTGGCTTTGCCATAGGCGTGGAGAGGCTCATGCTTCTCATAGACGAGCCTGAGAAAGACTACAACCTTTACTTTGTGATACCCTTCGGAGACGTACACTTTTATGCTCTGAAGGTTGCGAACCTTCTCAGAAGGAAGGGAGAGGTGGTTGAACTCTCCTACAGAAAGGGAAATTTAAGGAAACAACTTGAGTTCGCTGACAGGATTGGTGCAGACTTTGCGATCATAATAGGTGAAGATGAGAAGAGAGAAGGGGTAGTTTCGGTGAAGGATATGAAAACCGGCAAGCAGAAAAAGATCAGCCTTGAGGAACTTCAGGGATAGATCTTTCTGTATGTACCGTTTTCCTTCTTATATATAGCCTCAACTCCGAAATCTTCATTCAAAAGCAGTTCGTATATCTCCTTTGCCCTGTCTTCTCCTTTCACGGCGAGAACCACTCCGCATTTAGGGTCTATTTCATTGGGTATGGGGATCAAGATTGAGCCGTACTTCCCTTTAAGGAATTTCTCTGCCCTGGTTCCTTCCGATATTGCAACGAAGGTTATGAAATGATCCGGCTTTTTGACAAAGGGGTTAAGCTTTAAAAGGAAAAGTCTCAGATGGAGTTTTACTCCGAGGGAGTGGAACTTGATCCAGTACCAGAT
The DNA here is from genome assembly GCA_964590265.1 of uncultured Aquifex sp. GTDB lineage: Bacteria > Aquificota > Aquificia > Aquificales > Aquificaceae > Hydrogenivirga. Next base: position 10,729 of record CAZPVY010000023.1, read on the forward strand.
AGAGGGCTCTTTGCCTTCACTTGTTTTCTTCACATAGGCTATCGTTTTCCCATTTTCCTTTAAGAGCTTAAGGAGCTCGTTTTTTGTCTGTTTGCTCCAGTTCCAGATATCCTTTTCAAAGCCTGGATCCGTGGAGATCACTTTCAGCACTTCTCCTTCCTTCATTTTCTTGATGGTCTCCGATGTCATCACTATGGGGACGGGACAGATCAGCCCTGAAAGGTCAAGCTCTCTGTCAGCCTCTATCCTCTCTTCAGATACAGCCATGACTCACCTCAGCTGATGTTTATAGCCCTTCCAAGTGATGAGTTATCAGAAAAACCAGCAATGTAAAGGTTCACCATTCTTCCCGCCCTCTCAAGGGCACTTACGAGAAGATCATCGTTCAGCTGAAAGGGGCTTTCCATCTCAAATATAATCACCGCATTTCCCTCTTCAAGTTTTACCGGAACTGACAGGAGTCCCTTCTCTCTATCCATCAGAGGGCTGTAATCTTCAACCTCCCGCTTAGGTATCACGTGAATACGCTTGACATGAAATCTCTCTTTAACACCCTTCAGGAAGTCCTCAACATCCTGACTCTCGGTGGATCTATCAATCAGAAATCTGAGAATTTCAAGCTCTTTTCTATCCCTCTCCCACTTTGAAAAATCCTGCAGTAACTTTCTGTAGGATCTTCTGAGGTTCTTGACCGAGTCCCTTTCCTTCTTTATTACGTTTAGAAAATCAGGTATCATCGCCGATATGGGAGAAGCAACGAGGAGTATGAGCATTGAGAACAACCATACTGGCTCCTTCGGGAGCATATAAGCACTCAGGAATATACCTGATATGAGCAACAATCCCGCTGAGAGGAGATTTCTGTTGGTATGCATCACTATCAAAGGTACGAGAGAGAATATAGTCCTCGGCTGTGAAGAGAGAAACACTATCGGAGGAACAAAAGCTATATCTACAAACTTGTTGATCATCTTAGTCCTGTCAGGTTTTATATAAGCTAATAAACTGAACGTAAAGTAAAGAGATGTGAGTATGACTATACTGCTTTTTGTAGGTGAGTCCATTGAGAGAGAAATCAGGAGAAAGTAAAGAGAGACAAGGAATCTAACACCAAGAAAGATTTCCTTTATCATTTTTCTCATCTGTAAATTATCATATAATAAATCCATGAGTTTGAAGATATACAACACTCTCACGGGTAAAACCGAAGAGTTCGTTCCAATAAATCCCCCGAGAGTTCTGATATACACCTGTGGTGTTACCGTATACGATGATTCTCACGTGGGACACGGAAGAAGTTTAATAGTATTTGACACATTCAGGAGGTTTCTGGAACATCTCGGATACGACGTAAAATTTGTCAGAAACTTCACAGATGTTGATGACAAGATAATAAACAGAGCAAAGGAGGAATGTACCGATTTCATGACTATAGCGAACAGATACATAGCGAGCTATTACAGGGATATGGAGGCTATAAGAGTCCGTCCTGCCGATGTGGAACCGAGAGTAACAGAGCACATGCAGGAGATAATAGAGATTATTCAGAAATTGATAGGTAAAGGTTATGCCTACGAATCGGGCGGTGATGTTTACTTTTCAGTAAGATCCTTTAAAGACTACGGAAAGCTTTCAAAGAGAAGTCCCGAAGAGATGGAGGCAGGGGCACGGGTTGAACCATCAGAAAAGAAAAGGGATCCTCTTGACTTTGCCCTCTGGAAGGCTGCAAAAGCGGAAGAGCCCTCGTGGGACTCTCCTTGGGGTAAGGGAAGACCAGGATGGCATACCGAGTGTGTTGCTATGATATTCAAGCATCTTGGAGAGACGATAGATATTCACGGAGGAGGTCTTGATCTCGTTTTTCCCCACCACGAGAACGAAATGGCTCAGGCTGAAGCGATAACCGGTAAACCCTTCGCGAGGTACTGGATGCACAACGGACTCGTCACCGTTGGTGGTCAGAAGATGTCCAAATCACTTGGAAATTACGTTACTCTGAAAGAGATATACACTAAGTATCATCCTGATATACTCAGACTTCTCGTTCTCTTTACTCATTACAGAAGTCCCCTTGACTTTTCTTGGGATAAGATGGAAGAGACTCAGAGAGCATACGACAGACTCAGGTCTGCAATAGAGGACTATGAGATACTGAAAAAGCTTGAAGTCGTTCCCGGAAATGGAGGCACTCACCCGCTTTATAACAGGGTGAAGGAGGTTGAGGAAGCATTCTTTGAATCTCTAAGCGATGATTTCAACACTCCTGAGGCTCTCTCCCATGTGTTCGCACTCGTGAGCGATCTCGGGAAGATAAAGAACAGGACATACAGCGAGGGAAGGATAACTGAATCCGAGCTTTCAGCCTATGAATTCGCTGCGAAGTCACTCCTGAACACGATGAGGAAGATCTTCGGTCTCTTTGAGGATCTGTACCCCGAGTGCGAGGTCAAGAGGGTCGTTAAAAAGGAGCTTGAGGCAGGAGAGGTATTTGATACAAAGCTCGTTGATCTGCTTGTAGAAGTAAGAACGCTTGCGCGTAAGGAAAAGCAGTTCAATATAGCGGATCTTATAAGGGAGAGGCTCAAGGAGCTTGGTATAGAGCTTGAAGATACACCTGCGGGTACAAGGTGGAAGAAGAGATGAGAGAGCCTATCATACTTGACGGAAAATTGCTTTCTCAAAAGATAAGGGAAGAGATAAAGAGAGAGGTTGAGGACTATCTGTCGCAGGGTTTAAGGAAACCGGGGCTTGCGGTAATTCTCGTTGGAGATGATCCAGCAAGCCAGATATATGTGAAGAACAAGCTGAGTGCCTGCAGTAAGGTAGGGATTGAGTCCTTCCTCTTCCAGCTGAGTAAAGGGACAACAACTGAAGAGCTACTTGATGTTATAGCAGAGCTGAATTCAAGGGATGAGGTTGATGGCATCCTTGTTCAACTCCCTCTTCCTCAGCAGATAGATCAGAACGAGGTAATACTTGCGATACATCCCGATAAGGACGTTGATGGTTTTCATCCGGAGAACATGGGGAAGCTCGTGGCGAGGATGGAGGATGGTTTTATTCCCTGCACACCCTTAGGGATAGACCTTTTGCTCAGTCACTACGGAATTGATGTAAAGGGGAAGGATGTGGTTATAGTAGGGGCGGGCTTCATAGTGGGAAGACCTCTTAGCCTGCTTATGCTTTGGAGAGACGCAACCATTACAGTCTGTCACATACACACAAAGGACATAACCAAGTTCACGAGAGATGCAGATATTCTGATCTCCGCAACCGGTGTTCCTCACCTGATAAAGGAGGACATGGTCAAGGAAGGAGCTGTTGTGATTGATGTGGGAATATCAAAGGTTGACGGAAAGATCGTGGGTGACGTTGATTTTGAGAATGTGAAGAAAAAGGTGAGAGCCATAACCCCTGTTCCCGGAGGAGTGGGTCCTATGACGGTTACAAGCCTCCTTCTAAACACTCTGAAGTCTTACAAAAGAAGAGTTAAACTTCACTCAACTTCAACTATAAAGCCGTAGATTTCGTGGCTCTTTAATCTTTCAAGCTCCCTTTGGGCATCTTCCCGTGTTGAGAATCTACCGTATATAACTTTGTATATCCCCGAAACCTCAACTATGCTGAGGTTTTTAAGACCCCTATTCTTTAACTCTTCTACCAGTTTCTTTGCTCTGCTTCGCGTTGAGAAGGCGGCTATCTGTATCCCATACTTACCTTCTTCTTTCCGTTTCACCTCGGCGAATCTTCTGCGAAGGTTTCTCCTTTGTTCCTCAACGAGGATCTTGCTTAAAAGTTCGTAAGCCTGAGTTCTCTGGAGATTGTTGGTCTGCTTATCTTCCAGAACCATCCGTATGGCTTCCTTTGCCTTGTCAAACCTCCCCGTTTCGTAATAAACCTTCGCGAGACTGAGGTACACCTCTGGAGTCTTAAAGTTATTTGATATCAAGGACATGTAGAGTTTTTCTGCCTCATCATATTTCTTCTCGTCCATGTAGGCGCTTCCGAGCTCAAGCTGAGCTTCTATAAACAGCGGATTGTAAGCTGTCGCTTTCCTCAAATACTCAAGATAACTCTCTTTATCTCCCAGCTCCTTATAGACTTTTGCGAGATGATAGAAGGCAACATGCTTCTTATCAAAGGTCTCATCTGAGAGGGCTTCCTTAAGATTGGATATAGCTTTTCTGTAATCTTTCATCTTAAAGTAGAGGATTCCAAGGTTCATCTTTGCCTCTGAGTAATTTGGATCAGATGCGAGGGCTTTTTTGAATGCCTCTTCTGCCTTCTTGTACTCCTCAACCTCCATGTAGGTTATACCGAGAGCGTTCCATATTTTAGGCTCCTGAGGAGCTACCCTGGAAGCCCTGTAAAGATGGGCTATGGCTTCCGAGTAATTCTTGGCGTAGAAGGAGGACATACCAAGATCGTACATATATCTCCACTCTTCCTCCCTGGATTTTCCCTGTTTCGCGGAGCAGGAGATAATCAGCCCTGCTATAAATAGAAAAAGGAGTATCCTCATCTCACGACGAAGGCATTCCTGAAATTCTTTCTCACACTGCGGAGAGCTGTTTTTAAATTTTCTGCTCTAACTCTGACCCTTACCTTGTAGAGACCGTCCTCTTCTATGATAAATGCCTCATAACCCTTCCCCTTTGCCAGATTCAGGCTTTTATCCGCGTTGCTCTTCACCTTAAAAGCTCCTATCTGAACAACATACTCTTTCACATGTTTGGTTACGCTTTTTCCCGTAGTTTTCTTGGCGACCTGTTTTGGTTTTTGCTTCTCAACCTTTTTCTGCTGCGGTTTAGGCTGTTTTTCTACAGTTTTCTTTTCTAAAGGCTTCTTGGTTTGGGGCTTTGGAGCCTGTGCGACATTTTTCACTTCCTTTTTCTGAACAGGCTTCTGGACAGGATTCTTAATCTCTGATTTCTGTTTGGACTCTGTAAGTTTCCTTACAGGTTTGGGTTCTTCTACTTTCTTTGGTGTCTTCGTGATCTGTTTGGTAGGCTTTTCTACGGGCTTAGGAGTCTGAGGCTTCACAGGTTCGGTCGCAGGCTTTATCTGAACAGGAGGCTTGATTCTAACAACTGGCGGAGGAGCAACTTCACTCTCTTGGGATTCCATCCAAGTGTTCACACCCAAGTAGAAGAAGATCAGAGCAACAAGCATCCCCAGAAGTAAGGCTAACCTGTGCTTTTGAAGTTTCTGCATCTTACTCCCCCTTACATTTTTTCAGGAGCTGACACCCCTATTAATTTTAAACTAAGGCGCAAAGCGGTTCTTATTCCCTTCAGAAGGGCTATGCGTCCGAGCATGACTTTTTCATCACTGCCTATTATTCTGTGATGGTTATAGTAGTTGTGGAAGGTGCCTGCGAGATCCATGAGCGTGTAAGTTATAAGATGGGGATCCCTGCTGAGAGTTATGTCTCTCAACTCATCCTTTATCATAAGGGTTTTCCTCACTAACCTAAGCTCGGCATCTTCCTTGAGTTCCTTCAGAAAGTCTGTATAGTTTTCCTTTTCTGGATCCTTCCCGAATCTCTCCTTGAACTCTCTGAACACACCAGATATCCGTGCATGAGCGTACTGGACATAGAAAACGGGATTGTCCGAGCTTTTCTCCTTCACCCTGTCAACATCAAAGTCAAGAGGTGTATCGCTCCTCTTCGTAAGGAAGACAAACCTGACCGCATCTGCCCCGACGTCCTCCACAAGCTCTCTGAGGGTAACGAACTCCCCTGACCTCTTTGACATCTTCACCTCTTTTCCTTCTCTGAAGAGCTTGACCATCTGAATCAGATAAATCTCAAGCCAGTCCTCAGGCACTCCAAGCATCTTCAGCGATGCTTTGACTCTGGGTATGTAACCGTGGTGATCCGCACCCCACAGATCTATTGTCTTCTCAAAGCCTCTTTTAAACTTGTCCCAGTGATAGGCTATGTCTGATGCAAAGTAGGTGTATGAACCGTCAGACTTTCTCAGGACCCTGTCCTTGTCGTCTCCGAACTCAGAGGTTTTCAACCAGAGAGCTCCTTCTGCCTCATAAACGTATCCTCTATCTCTGAGTTTCTCTATCAGCTTCTCTACGAGTCCTCTCTCGTATAAACTCCTTTCGCTGTACCAGATGTCAAACTCTATACCCATTTCCGAGAGATCCCTTTTTATCTCGTCCATCATGGCATCAAGACCGAATGCTGAGCAGAGCTCAACATCTGGTTCCCTGCTGGGTGAGAACTTTTTCGTGTAACTGAGCTCAAAGGGAAAACCGTGGGATAGGAGTAGCGAATAAACTTCTCTCACTCTATCCCTTTCCAGAAGTAGCTGTCCTACAGCTTTCCTTATCAACTGTGCTATCTCTATCACATACTGTCCTTTATAGCCTTCTTTTTCAAAGAGTTCCTTTATTTCTGGGCGCTGATCTTCCTTTCCAAAAAGCTCAAGATACCTGTATAGAATAGACACTCCCAGAAGATAAACCTGCCTTCCCGCATCGTTGATGTAATACTCCCTTGTAACATCGTAGCCGAAGAACTCAAAAAGTCTTGCGAGAGTATCTCCCACAACAGCACCCCTGCCGTGTCCGAGATGAAGGGGACCTGTCGGATTTGCACTCACGAACTCAAGTTGAACCTTAAAACCTTTACCTATGTTTTCCCTGAAGTACTCTTCCCCTTCCTCAAGCAGTTTTGAGAACTCTTCAATCAGGAACTCCCTTGAGAACCTAAAGTTTATAAAACCCCTGACCGCTTCAACCTTTTCAAAGATTCCGTCTTTTGAAAGCTTCTCTGCCAGCTCCTGAGCTATATCGTTTGGATTCTTCCTGAGGGATTTTGCAAGCAGAAAAGATACGTTCGTTGCTAAGTCTCCGAGCTTTTCATCCCTCGGTTTCTCTACTTTGAAGGTGGGAGGGTCTGTATTGTAAACGGCCTTTATAGCTTCCTTTACTTTGCTTTCAACCTGTTCCTTCATAAATGTATGATTATACCTACTTTCTGAGACTTTCCTGAAGGGTATCTCTGAAGACGCTCTTTCTCTCTTCGCTGTATATCTCGGTTATCCTCACACCGAACTTTTCTCCTACGACAACGAGCTCTCCCTTGGCTATCAGCTTTCCATTCACTTTTATGTCAACTGGCTCTGTTGTCTCCCTGTCAAGTTCAAGCACGGAACCAGGACCGAGGTTTATCAACTCCCTTATCTGAATAACGGTTGAACCTACCACCACCTCAACGTTGAGAGGTATATCCATCAACCTGTCAAGAAGCTTCGTTATATCTTTCTCTGTAACCTTCTTTTCAAAAGAAGAAGGAGTTCCCTCTTTCCTTTCTTCCTCTCTGGTTTGAGTTTCTCCGGTTGCCCCAGGTTGCTGCTGAGCTAAAGCTTCTTCCCACTGCTTGGCGAGATCTTCCTGAGAAAGCTCCTGCTGATCTTCCTTCTTATCCTCCTCAGCCATAGCCGAAACCCCTTCTCTTAATTTACCCCATTCTCTCTATCTCACGCAGGAGTTCTTCTGCCATCTCTTCCTCGCTGACTTTCTTTATAGGCTTTCCATTCTTGAAAAGCCATGCGAATCCTCTTCCGCAGGCAAGACCTATGTCTGCTTCCCTCGCTTCACCTATTGCATTAACAACACAGCCCATTATTGCAACCTTAAGGGATTTGTCTATACCGCTTAGCTTTTCCTCAACCTCCCTTACAACTCTTGGAAGATCAACCTCAATCCTACCGCAGGTCGGACAGGCGACTATCTCAATCCCCTTTCTCCTGAGACCGAGAGCTTTGAGTATCTCGTAGGCTGTCTCCACCTCTACGACAGGGTCGTCCGTAAGGGAGACTCTCACTGTATCCCCTATTCCCATGAAGAGCAAAATTCCTATCCCAACGGATGACTTGATGATACCTTTGGTTCCCATACCTGCTTCCGTTATCCCTATATGGAGGGGTATATCCGTTTTCTCTGCGAATATCATATTTGCCCTGACATTTTCAAGCACATCGGAGCCTTTTATTGAAACCTTATAGTTTGTAAATCCCCATCTTTCAAACTTCTCTGACCACCTGAGGGCACTTTCCGCAAGGGCTTCTGCAGAAGGATAACCGTACTTCTCAAGCAGATCCTTCTCAAGGGAACCAGAGTTTACACCTATCCTTATGGCAGTTCCTTTCGCCTTAGCCTCCTCAACTATCTCCCTGACTATCTCCTCTTTACCTATATTCCCCGGGTTTATCCTTATCCCCTGAACCCCTTTCTCCATAGAAAGAAATGCATAAGAGGGGGCAAAATGTATATCAGCTATTATAGGAACGGGGCTTTTCCGAATTATCTCCTCAAGGGCTTCAACATCCTCCTGATGGGGAACTGCAACTCTAACGATCTCACATCCTACTTTATACAATCTTTCTATCTGATCAAGAGTGGCTTCTACATCGTGGGTTTTGGTTGAGGTCATTGACTGGACGATGACAGGAGCATCGCCTCCTATCTTAACGTTACCCACACTTATTTGGCGGGTTTTCCTCCTCTCAATCATAAGGGATAAGATAAGCTCAGCGGTTTATTTGGAAAGCCCTTCCAGATCTTTTATCAGCTGATCTATCTCAATTGCTGGCATGGTGAGTGTTCTTATCGTTCCTCTTGAGCTGAGTTCTATAGCCATCTTAACTATGGTGTTGTTGTCAGGCGCTTCAAGTATGTTCACAAAGTCGTAGGGACCCATAACCGCATACTGGGCTATTATCTTTACACCGAACTTGTCCAATACTTCCTTATCAACCTCTTTTATCCTTGCAGGATTCTGCTTGAGGGTCTTTGCCCCCTCATCCGTAAGCTTTGTTAACATTACAAATATGGACATGACCTCCACCTCCTTTTATGATTATTTTATCAGTTTATTATTTACTCGGCCTGAAAGCCTTCACCTTATCCTCATATGTATCTATGAAAGCTCCGCCTATTAGATCTATACAGTAGGGAATTGCAGGGAAAACAGCATCAAGACATACCTTTATTGATTGGGGTTTGCCGGGTAGATTAACTATCAGACAACTTTTTCTTATCCCCGCAGTTTGCCTTGATAGTATGGCAGTGGGAACCTGCTTGAGGGACACCTGCCTCATAAGCTCTCCAAAACCCGGAAGCATCTTATCACAAACTGCCTCAGTTGCCTCCGGAGTAACATCTCTGGGTGCTGGTCCTGTTCCGCCGGTTGTGAGTATCAGACTGCACCCCACTTTATCTACCATATCTATAAGATTTTTTTCTATTAGATCTCTCTCATCGGGCACTATTCTGTACTCTACCCTGTAGGGTGTTTTTATGACTTCCTTGAGATAGTTAATGATAGCCTTTCCACTTATATCCTCATACTCTCCTCTGCTTGCTCTGTCTGAAATTGTTAAAACTCCTATTACCGCCTCCATGAACTTTATTTTAATCAGGGTTCAACTACAACGCAGTGATATTTGTCTATGTATTTTGAGATAGCCTTTTCAACATCTTTAAGGGAGATCTTCTGAATCTTGTCGGGATACTTCTCGTCCATGTCCCAACCAAGACCCATTACTTCGTAAAATCCAAGATACCATGCCTGTCTGAGTCTGGTTTGATGATCAAGGAGGAAGTCACCTACTATCTTATTTTTCGCTATCTCTATGTCCTCTTCGGTAAGCTGAGGATTTCTAACAAGCTCTATCATATCTTTGAGAGCACTCTCTTTTTTCTCAGGTGAAGTTCCGATGTATGCAAACAATCTGGGAGCAAAAAGTCTGGTCGGATAAAAGGAATATGTAGCGTATGCGTATCCGTTCTTTTCCCGAAGTTCGGTAAAGAGCTTTGAGGTCATTCCATCTCCGAGAGCGCTGCTAAGTACTTTGAAAACAAAGTAGTCCTCAGACCTTCTATCGGGAGCGTTGAAAGCACAGAGAATGGTAGCCTGAGTTCCCTCCCTTTTGACCCTGATAATCTCACTTTTATTTATAGGAGATTCTTTTCCTTCAATCTCCTTTTCCCCGCTCTCCAAACCTCCGAAAATCTCCTCAAGGACAGGAAGTACACTTTCTGCATCAATATCACCAACTATGCTTACGATGAGGTTGCCACCCTTCTTTAATTCCTCAAACCTCCTGATCAGGTCTTCCCTTGTAATACTTGATACACTTTCTTCCGTTCCCAAAGGAGAGGTTTCATAGGGTGTTCCTTTGTACGTTAGCTTTCTCAGGTTCTCCATTGCAAGTTCCATTCCCCTCTCCCTCTTTGATCTTATCGCTACTATTGTATTCTTTCTCTCTCTATCAAGATCCTTCTCCTTTATAAGCGGATTCTCAATCACATCCTTTATTACTTTTAAGGCTTCTTCAAGCCCCTCTACCTTAGTCGAGAAGCCTATTTCAGAAAAGTCATCACTTGAGGATGAGTATATGTAGCCCCCATACTTCTCAAAGGGAAGCGATATGTCGTAGGAGCTTGGATAATTTTTACTTCCCTTTAAGAGGAGTGTAAATAGAAGATAGGTTTCTCCTTTCTTAACCTCTCCGTTTTGTCCACCCTTGAAAAACACTATGCCAGATACTATTCCCTTTCCTTGGGTTTCCTTTACTATCAACTTTACTC
>CAZPVY010000024.1:0-21285 GCA_964590265.1 uncultured Aquifex sp.
AAAGATCCTGTATTCTCTCAAGGTTCAGGTGCTCAAGTATGTCTATTATCCTTATCCTCTTCCTTCCTATAGCATAGAGACCAGAAGCCACCGCTTTCCCAAGTTTAAACGCTACGGAAGCAAAAAACTCGCCCTCTTTCCCTGTAGGAGCGAGGGCTTTGAGCATATCTCCTATCCTGTCAGAGGGCATATCTGCAAAGGGATTTATCTTGACGGAAACCTCCGGGTTTACAACGGAAAAAAACATAAAGTCCTCGTGTCTTCCTGTCCTCTCTACAGCGTCAATTATAGCTTCAAGAAGCTCGTAGTCTCCCTTGGGATCTATGACGAAAACCGAATTCCCAACTTCTATGTCGTCCACAACAGCTCTCTCTATAAACCTTGTCTTGCCCCATCGGGTTCTCCCAAAGACAAGGAGATGTGAGTTCCTGTTCTCAAGGTAGATGTAAGCACCCTTCTCCCTGTATTCAGCTTCTTTGAGCTTTGGAGAACGAAGGTTTACCCCTCTACCTATATAAAGAAGAGGTGGGTCTATAATCAGGGGGTAGTTTCTCTTGAACTTCGGGTCTTTCTTTTTTACGAACTTCTTTTTTTTCTTGCTTTTCGCACCACCCAGCATACTTTACACCCCCAATCCTCGTAGTATGTGATCAATAAAGAGCTTATTCCAAGCAAGGACATAGACTATGTAAACGATAGGAACCCACATCTTGACAAGGAAGTACGCTATGAGCGTTAGAGCTATCAGCTTGAAATTGATTATGCTATCTCCTACAGGAAAGAGAGATCCAGCTATTATCAACGGTGAAAACCCGAGGATGAAAGCGAGTGCAACCCCCTGTATCTCCATCAATACCCTCATCTTTGCGTAGATGTCAAAGTTAAGGTTCTGGGACGACCAGAAAGCTATGTCTTTGAGTACTTCGGAAATCTGCTTCTTGCCACCCTGACCTGTATTCGTTATCTTATGCAGAAGCTCAGAGGTAGAGACGAGGACAACATCTGAGAATTCCCTGACAACCCTTACACCTTCAGGAGAGGTGAAGAAGAGACCTATGGTGGTCTTGAGCTGTTCTTCTGCTATAGACAGATCGTCACCCCTATAGAGTTCCTTACATTCTCTTACAACCTTATTGACACCCGCAGCTATCATCTGATAGATGGTGTCGTTATCCTTGTAAGCTGAGCAACCGCTACCTGATCCCCCGCCCCCTTCACCTATGGACGCCATCCACGTCCCATCCATAATTTCACTATCTACAGAAACAGCTCCCTCTATATAGGGATCTACCATAGACCACACGTACAGCAAGTTTCCCTCAAGTTCTGCATCGCTTATGCTCCGTAAACTTTTTATATAGTCATCCATAACTTTTCCCTCGCTCTTGAAGTAGTCCAAAAAACTCTCCCTTCCTTTATACCCGTTCAATACCGCTATGTATCTCATAAGGGTATCTCCCACGCACGAGGGATCTATCTTATCCACGCTCTCATTTATATCTATCAGGGCGTGCGAAAGAGCTCTCTTCGTCATATATTCAGGGTTCCAGCAGACCTTCTGCTTCTCCATACTGTCCGCTATGTTGTGGCTATCGAGAGAAAATGCAAGGTTGTAAAGAGAATCTGCAACCTTATCTACGAAAGCGAATATATCAAATATTAACGGGACACCCTGAACTATTATCTCTCCCTTGGGAGAGGACGGCACATCATCCCCTCTGTAATCCGGAACCTTTTTCATCTCTTCTTTTATATCCGCAGATTTCAGGTCTACCGTAACCGGAGAAGAGGGAATATCCACATAGTTCCCCCCTTTTTTCGCATAGAGCGGGTCAAGTATTATCGTATAGTTACCGTCTTTAAGAACCATAAACATGATAAAAGACGACGCCACAAGGTACAAGAATACAGACTGTATGCTTTTCTTTCCTGCGTTGTACTGTACAGAGAACCAAGCAAGAGCATAGAGGAGCATAAGGATGAGAAAGGGAAAGATAGCGCCACTCCTCATCGCTTCCGACATCTTGGAAGCAAGCATAGCGCCCTCTATAACTCCCTTGAGCTGTTCTACCGAGTAAACAATCATCTCACCACTCCGTCCCTACATAGAGACGACCCGAGACAAGCTCTGCAAACTGAAAGCCGTCCAACTTGTAAAACTCCCTTTCTACAAACCCCTTCCTCAACCTTTCCATAATTTTCTGTTTGATCCTGACGGGCTTGTCCTCCATCAGCTTCAAGCTGAGGGGGATGGTGAAAAGGAACACAAGTACCTCCCCGTCTATAAAGTAGCCGTACTTGTAGTCAATTCCGTATATATCTCCCTTATAAAGAACTTTCTCTTTCAAATACTCCTTCCTTATGCTCATTATCTCCACACCGTGCTCTTCGAGGTGTCTCTCTATGTCAGAGATGGTCTCTCCATAGAGAGGGGGTATGTCCTCCACATCCTCTGGAAGATTGAGTTCAAAGAAGAAAAAGCTTCTGGTCATCTATCTTTCCTCCTTTTCCACCCTCATCCTTATGAGGTCATTAACGAAATCCACCCTCTCTCTGTCTATGTACACTTCTTGTATGTCAATAACTATGGTCGGTCTGGTGTAAAGATGGAACCTGTTATCCCACTTACCTATATAGGAGCCGACCCCTTCCGGAACTATCTTTGCAAACATACCTATCTCACTTATCTTTTTGCTCTCAAAGGAGGTGTCAAAGACACCCAAGCGGATCTCTCCATACAAAACATCTCCATCGGTCTTTATATTTCCGAGACCCTTTATCGTAAGAGTCAAGGGGCACACCTTCCTCGGAGTATTAAACCTTACCCTACCTGTGTAGACGCAGGAACCCTCTTCCTCTCCTATAAGCACTTCGGTTCTCTCGTCTATGTAAATTCCCCACCTGGGGTAGAACCTGTCCTCTATAATCTTGTCTCCATAGTCATCGTAGTAAGAAACCTCCTTGACTTCGCCGTAGACATACACAGCTCCCTTACTTCCTACAAAGGAAAGAACAGTCCCTTCCTTGCCCGCATAAGCAACATCTGGCTCTACTTCTTCTCCGAGGAGAGAAGCTATCGCCCCAGAGACATTACTGGAATTTCTTACCACAGGGGGCAGGGAGACCTCTCCTGTCCCGTTCTCTAACCTCTTCTTGTAACTCTCTATGGTGTTTTTAATCCTCTTTATCTCATCCAGCTGTCCCTGAAGAAGCTTGAGCTCCTCTTGAAGGTTCTTTGAGGGTTTTGAAAGTAGCTTGGTTTTTTCATTCATTATCTCTTCTTCTACCTTAGCTATCTCATTAAGTATCTCATTCAGCTTGTCTGTGCTAAGCTCCTCTGCAAAGGTAATGCTGACGACGCATACTATTCCAAGAAAAATCCTTATCCATCTCATAATAACGAATATATCTGAATTCTCAATTATTTGCAAATCTTACAAAATATAGATAAAATAAGGATTAGAATGCAGGTGCTTTTATTTTTGCAGATAGCAAAGAAGATAGGTATAGACGGGGCGATTCTGCTGTCTGTCCTTGAGATGCAGAAGGACGGTGTGTTTGAAGGTCACTCAAAGGAACTTGAGGAGATTACCGGGTTTAGCTATAACAAACTACTGAGAGCAAGACAGAGGTTAAGGAGCTTGAACCTTATAAAAGAGAAGAGAACAGGAGTTCCCCCCAGATTGAGGATAGTATTGACAGAGAAGGGAAGGGAACTATTAAATAACGGGAGAGGTTATGAGAGGAAGTGATGAACGATGTGGTTCACTACATAACGGAAACAATCCCCTTTCTGAAAAAGGGGTTTCTGCTCTGCCAGGAGGTGGAAGAAGAAGACGTCAAAGTCTTTGATTTCATAGACAAGATTGTCCATTACTTGAGGGATGAGGACTACTACACTATTGACCACCTCCTGCACTTCATAGATATGTATCCCTTTCTTTTCCTTTGTGGTTGCAGTTCAATAGCTTCCCAGAACCTGTATGAAAACGACACAGAGACCAAGCTTCTCGGTCAGTATAAGGTCTATGCCCAGATACCGCTTGCACGGCACATACTTCATACTGTTCAGGAACTCAACAAGCTCTTTTCCAGAATAGGAGATACAGGTATCCTTGTGAAGATAGGAGACAAAAGAATACAGCTGACAGCAGTAGACTACTTCTACCTTCTTATAGGTTGTCTTTATCACGATATAGCAAAGTCCCCCATAACCCTCAGCTCTATGGGATATAGTGAACAGGATTACAGAAAATCAGACCACGCATTCTTTAGCGGTCAGTATCTTGTCTCTATAAGAAGAGACCTTGAAGAGCACGGAGTAGAGATCCCTGAAAACATCTTCCTGAAGATATATGTACCCGTGGTATCCCACCACCAGAGACCTACCGATACGCACGCAATCCTTCTTAAATACATAGACCACAAAGCAAGAGAATACGAGAGCCAGAAGTTCGGGGGCATCCTTCCTTCTTCTCTGCAAAATACCTCTTTCACGAACCCTGCTGAAAGCATACAGAAAAAAATGAAGATAAAAGAGGAAATAGACACTATATGGGAAATATCTGATGACCTGATACACTTGCTATATCAGGGGCTGGTTATCGGCGGTCTCCCGAAAAAGAGGAGAATCTACACGACCAAGATAGAGAACGGACAGAAGGTTAAAAAAGAGGTCAAGCAGATCCTCTATGTACACTTCCCACCCACAATATATGTAGCTTCCTACCATATCCAATACCTGCTCGATCACCTCGCAAGCAATATAGGGAAAATCATCCCTATTCTCCAGCAAAAAGAGCATTCTTTCACCATAACCAGATATGTGATAAAGAAGTTCAGGAAAATGGGATATATACAGGATCCGAAGTTCCAAGACGATTACCTCTCCGGATGGTGGTATAAGATGACGCTCAGGAACGGAAGAACGCTTCTCTTTTTCGGTTTCCCCCTGATCCCTCAAGAACCTATTGAGTCTGACAAGAACATAGTGGATGTCCACCCTCTCACTAAAGAAGAAATGGAAGTATATAGGACAAAGGGAGCGCTCAAGCACTCCCTCGTGGTGAAGAAAGCATCACCATAGAGAAACGAACTTTCCGTTGCACTTGACCTTCTTCCCGTCCCTGGGGTTGTAGTAAACTCCCTCTACTCTGAAGAGAGGAGTCTTTCCGCACAGTCCGAATGCAAAGTCGCTGAAGAAAGAACCGACGGGTTTTTTCCAATGTTTCCACTTCCCGTCTTCTGTCTTTATATAAGCTCTTACCCAATCGCTCTTAAGACTGTTCTGGTTCTGACACCAGTAGTATATCCCGCTCTCGTCCACGTATATCCTCGGCATAGCTACATCCCTATAATCCACAGGTATCCTATCCCTGTTCCTGTAGTAGGGGTTGGTGTAGTAGTCATCTCTGTTATAAACATACTGCTTGTCGGTCTCCTCCCAGAAGGGATAATAGTATCCGTTGTTTGTCCACTTATAGCAGGACGCTACATTACGAAGAGCGAAGATAAACTTACCGTTGGAGTCCTTTATCTCCCATGCTCTCCTCCACCTGTATCCACCCTCTTTATCGTTCCACCTGTACTCCTCAACGAAGTAGACGAAATACCCGTTCACCCTGTAAAAAGGACCATACTTACCCCTCTTACCCTTCATCTTGTCTATGAGAATGCAATTCTTCATATCGTAGTTCTTACAGAACCTTATCTTCGTTCCCCCGACTATCGCTATCCCGTCGTCAAAAAGGTAAGCTCTGGGAATTACACCAACCTCCTTTATCTCTCTGTTAGGGTCAAGGATATAGGTTCTACCGTTTACAGCTTCCTTCACATAGAGCTTGTCCCCTACAGCTTTAGCTACAGCTCTATACTGCATAGCAAAGGGGTTTTTGAGGTTGAGCTTGTATTCTCTACCTGTCGGAATATGAACGGCGGTGAGCTTCCTTCCGACTATTTTCACCTCCCAGTCCCCTACAGAATAAGTGTTCTTGATCATAGTTCCCTTCAGGAGGTCGTCCCTCACATAATACCTTATCCACTCAACGGTTTTCGTATAGGTCTTGAACCACCTGTCGGGATTGTCCTTAAGCTCTTTCAGAGAAACCTGCTCCCCCTGAACCACATAGTCAGGGACATATTCCACCTTCTTCTTACCTGCAAGAGGTCCGCAAGCAAGGAGAGTTGCTCCGAGCAGTCCGAAAAGAAGAGCTTTCCTCATACTTCACACCTCCTACACATCGAAGATTTCTATGCCCTTCCCTTTCGGTCTGTCCTCCTGCTCGTGCTGGTCAACCTCTTCTCCAAGCAAAGCACTCTCCTCCACCTTCTTCACAAACATCCTCACACCATATTTTTCAGCAACCTGAAGGTATTTTTTGGTAAATTTACCAGCCATATCTTCCATACCATACTTGCCGAGCACCCTCCTTGCTATCTCCTCAAGGTCAGAGACTTCAAGGTTCCTGAAAGGAACAACCTTGTCTATCCTGCCGACAACTTCGGGTCTTCCGAAATACCTCTCCATCATCCCCCTTATCTTCAGTTCAAGGGCAACATTGTCCTTCTCCACCTTAGCTATATTCGCTATCTCCCTTGAAGCGTGGTTGGAGGTGAAGATGATTATGGCTCCGTCAAGGTAAACCTTAGTTCCCGTGGACTGCTCCTCTATGTATCCCTCGTCGAGCATGGTCATGAAGACTGTGTGAAGGTCAGGGTGAGCTTTTTCCATCTCATCAAGCAGTATCACAGCTCTGGGGTTATTCATAAGGGCTCTTGTGAGAACCCCTCCTTCGTCTGAACCTATAAATCCTCTGGGAGAACCTATGAGAGACCAAGCAGAAGCCCTGTCTCTATACATATTCAGGTCTATCCTTATAAACTGGTATCCGAGTGGCTGAAGTATCTCTGCGAGAGTTTTAGCAGTTTCGGTCTTCCCCACTCCTGTTGCACCGACGAATATTGCAGAGCACAGGACTCTTCTCCTTTTCTCGTTCCCTTTGAGGAACTGCTGGGCACCGAGCTTAAGACCTTTCACAAGCTCACTTATAGCCCTGTCCTGACCGACAACTTTGTCTTTGAAATGTTCAGGAGTGAGGGAGAGTAGCTCCCCGGCTACCTCCCTCACAGAAATCCCGCTCGGAGGTGCTACTTCTTTCCCTCCTTCCCCAAGCCCGGCTACCGCAACTTTCCTCTGCACCCTGTTTGCGTGGATAAGAAGCCATGCAACAAGCCCCACGCTTATAGCTACAGCCAAACCTATTACAACTTTGCTCGCTCCATACCTCTCCACAAGTTTGGGAATTATCTCCATACCCCCATAGAAAAGCACAAGCGTTCCGATAACAGCTGTGAAAACCAATCCCAGAACTTTACCTGTCATCTCTCCCCACCTCACTCCTTTTCTGCCCTATTTTAATCAACTCTTCCCACTTGCTCCTGAGCAAATACCTCAAAAGGTCTGGTGTCTTCTCAAACCCTAACTTCTTCATCAGCTCCTCCGCCATCTTCCTCTCTACCTCATTGAGTCTCACATACGCTACCTTTTCCCTCATGCTTATAATTTAATTCCTGTTTTGCGAATTGTCAAGTTTTTGTTTGCAAGTTGTCATGATTAATCTGCAATTACTTCTTAATTACTTCTTAATTAGTTCTTAATTAGTTGGCAATTAAAGGTTAATTAAAAACGGAATAAAGCTTATAAAGCTTTAACTATAGAGACGACTTCTTCAAGGAGGATGAAGGGAAGGGAAGTGAAGTAATTGAAGAGGTTGTAGATTATATCTGTGTAGAGGATGTATGTTCCTACGGACAGAGCAAAGAGAAAAAGGAATGCAGTCTCTCCCCATCCTCCTGTCTTGAATATCGGGTAAGCGAACCTCGGATAGTAAGAGAGACGGTAAGGGAGACCGAGGGGTGTGAGCATATCTCCGAGCAGGTGAACTGCGTAACCGAACAGAAAGGAAGAGAGAAAGAACTCCACAACTCCCTTATCTTTGTAGAAGAATGCAAGAAATATAAAGAGAGGTATCAGGAACAGGTGGTGGGTAAATCCCCTGTGTGCAGTCAGCAATCTTTTCTTCTTGCTCGTCTTCCATGTCCCGAAAAACTTTGCTATCAATATGTCGTAGTCTGGAAATATAGCCCCCACTGCACCTGACAGAGGATCAAAACCGAAGAGAATTGACAAACCCACACCTGTAAGTATGTGTCCCTGTTTGGTCATTTTCTTCTGGAGATCTTTCTGATCTTCATTTCTTTTGCTTCCTTCCTCACCTTTTCCATAAGGGAATTTATCCCTTTGACGAACTTTTCTTTCAACCTCTCTGCATCCTCTGGCGCAAGCTCACCCACCTCTTTTTCCATAGCGTCAAAGAGTTTCTTGTTGACCGGTATGAGTTCGTAGCTTCTTCCCGCATTCTCTTCTATCAGCTTGTCCTTTACCCATATCTCAGAATTTCCTTCTCCAGCAACTCTCTCTACCTCTCTCCACAAAGAGAGGGAGACAGGGACAAAGGAGAGAAAGTTGTTTAGGAGAAAGATTAGCGCTTCATCCTCGGTCATTCCCTCATTCAGAGAAAGGTACTCTATGTCTTCCCTGTTTTCCCCATAAAACCTGTCCCTTACCCTATCCGCAAGGAAAACGATTCTTCCCGACCTTATATCTTCAGCGAGCTTCTTGAGATCCTCTTCTGTTTTCCATATAAACTCATCAAGCACAGTCTCAAGAAGCTCCATAATAACTTGAGGGGAGACATTGTGTTTCTCTGCAAGAACCTCAACGTCTGTCTTAACCTTCATTATCTCCCTGGTTTTCTTGAATATGTGCGTGATGAACTCAAAGAGATCTCCCTCATACCCCATCTTCTTCCTTATTCTTTCAAATTCCTCTATTGTTTTTAGAAGATCGTGCTTTACTACCCACCCTTTTCCGTTCCTCTCAACAATCCCCACATCTCTAAGAGGTCTCATATAACGAGTTGCTGTTGTCCTCAGAGTGCTCACTCCCTGATTGGGATAGCACTCCTTAAAGTCCTCTACAGTTATGTGCTTTTTCTTTCTGATGAGTTCTATTGGCTCCATTATACTTCCTCCTTTTCTCTTCATACATTCTCTTGTCAGCTTCCTTTATCGCACCTATTATGTCCCCGTCCCTGACCCCAGCATACCCCATACTGACAGACAGAGGAACTGTCTCTCCTCCGAGGTCAATCTTTGTCCCCTCAAATTTCTTCTTTAGTCTCTCCTTAGCCACAAACAAGCCCTCTACGTCTGCATGAAGAAGGATGACAAACTCATCTCCTCCCCACCTTATTATCAGATCAGAAGTTCTGAGGGTTGCTTGAACATTCTCTACTATCGCTTTCAGGTATGTGTCTCCGGCAAGGTGTCCGTAGGTGTCGTTGATATACTTGAGACCATCAGCATCCAAGAAAATAACTCCCATAGGAAGACCATACCTGCTCGCTATCGAAAGCTCTCTGTTCAGGAAAAGGTCAAAATACAAACGGTTGGGTATACAGAGCAGAGGGTCTATGACAAACATATCTATTATCCTTGAAAGGGGATCCTTGCAATTGCTGGAATCAAGTTCCCGAGCAAGTTCCTCCATTATCTCTTTTATTTTCTCTCTCATACCGCTTTATATCATATAATACTTCTTTACAAAATTTGCACAAGAGCATAAGGGACATCAAAAAAGCGGGGCATTTGCCCCGCTTAGACTTCCTTAGACTTCAAAACTCCTCTTCCTCTTCTTCTCCGAGGAGAGAAGCTATCAGTTCTTCTACGCTCTCCCCTTCCAGAGATATGTCTTCGTATCCACCATCGTAGAAGGTGGGATCCCCCAAGGATGACCATACCTCTCCTTGCTCTCTCAGAGAAAGTCCGCACAACTCCGCATTAACTCCGACGATATACATGACCACACCTCCTTTCGGGATTTGTTTAAAATTATTTTACATCTTTTGCAAAGGAATGTCCACCGTTCCACAAAAAGTATATAGGGACCTCCGATGGACTTCCACCGCAGGAGCTTGAGAAACGGGTAATAAAGCATGTGGAAAATAACCCTCTTGAGGAAGAGGATAAATACGATGTAATCCTGTGCGACGAAACTCAGGACTTCAGAAAGGATTATTTCAAGCTAATAAAAGCTATGGAGAAGGACAGAACCATAACTGTTTTCGGTGTGGACGAGACTCAGAGGATATATGAGTATGAGAAGGACGGGGTTGCTCCCTGGGTGTGGGAGCATGTGGGCTACCCTGCCCGTGGTAAAACGGATATACTCAAAAGAAGTTACAGGAACCCATCCGGGATATTTACAGTAGCTGTTGAATTCCTTAAGAGGGATAGGGTCCTCGCTGACAGGTTGAAGGAGATAGAGCTTGAGGACTCTTACTCTATAAGGACCGATGAGGGTCTTGTGGAGATGTTTATCGGGAACGAGTTTGATCTCACGGACCGAACTATCAAACACCTCATCGGTAAAGGATACAACCCGGGAGACATCTTCATTCTATGTGCAACCTCTCAGCTTGCGCAGAAGTTCAAAGAAGTAGCAGAAAGGGTTATAGGACCCGACAGTGTTCATTTCTTCTCCTATGAGAGCGATAAGGGGGACAAGCTCGTTCCCTCCGACAAGCTCGTGGTAATGCCCTATAAGTCATCTAAAGGGCTTGAAAGACCTGTGGTGATAGTAACGGGAGCCCACATCCTCCCCTATGCACACAGGGAGCGTGTGGAAGAAAAGAGACTCGACAGAAGAACCCTTTATGTAGCCCTTACCCGTGCTCAAAAGGAGCTTTACGTAACAGCTCAGAAGAGGGAGGGGTTTGCTCAAGAATTGGAGGAGATAATAAAAAACCGCCCCTTTGGGGCGGTTGATTAAGCGTTCTTTTGCTGGGTTTCCTTTCTTTCCGTCCATAGCTGGTATCCAAGCAGGACGAATAAGAAAACAGCTATCACAAGTGCTCCCAGGACGGCTTCATACCCTTCCATCTTCGGTCCTCCTCTTTACATAATAGTATCCGATCGTTACCACAGCAATTCCTATACCTATCACTGACATACAAGAAAGCAGGGGTGCTTTACCGAAAAATAAGCTGATCAATCCAGCAACCATCAATCCTATCCCGCTCGTCCTAAAACTATCCGCAACATACCGTTGATCGTCTCTCACAGGGAATGTCCTCCTTACGAGTAGATGCTCACGGGGCTGTCCACGAGCTTTTGGACCTCTTCTTCAAACTCCTCCCAGCTCTGGGGAGTGTAGATGCGGGTGTTGACGAGTTCTTTGATGTATCCGTCTTCCCTCCTTCCTATGAACAGGAAACCCTCATCTTTCCTGTCTCCGGGAAGCATCTCCACGAACACCACGTAAGCTCCCTCTTTGAAGTTGTCTGGATCCCCGTCTTTGTAGAACCAAGCTCTGTGGAGTTCCTTCAGCTCTGCACCTTGGTAATACCACAGGTAGTAAAACCCAACCATAACCGTTTTCGTTTCCGGGTCAGCATCAAGCAGGTTTTCCTTGGGATAAGGAATGTAAGAGGGAGCATCTACCTTTTGAAGTTCATCCAAAAATGTCTCAAAGTTCTTCATAACAACACACCTCCCCTGAAAGGGTTAGAGTCCAAAGAAGAGGGGGCGAAGCCCCCTCAATACTATCCAATCTTGCTAAGGAACTCCTCAACGCTTTTCAGATCTGGAACCCTGTCTCTTATGAGTTCCTCAACCTCGTCCCAGTTGTCCTTGTAGATGAGAACTGCAAGGTCAGTTAGGTCTTCCTCATCAAATATGTCTTTTCCGAAGAACTCCTCCGCTTGTTCTTTGAGGAGCTCTACTTCTACTACGGCACTCCTCGCTCTGTCAGTATCTATACCCACCTGTCCGAGGAAAAAGCGGATAGTGGGATCTTCCAGAACTTCCTCGTCTTCCATTGTCTTTTCTGCAACCCTTTCGAGCACTTCATCTCTGTCATAGCATGTAAATGATGTATCAAGGTAGTTTGCATAAACCTCTACATCGACATCCAATTTTTCGTTTACTACCTGAGCTATGACATCATAAAGTGTTCCAACAGGGTCTACCTCTTTCCCGAACTCTAATTGCTTTCTACAAGCTTCTATAAATCTTCCTTCAAGCTCTCTGTCTCCTATTTCATCCAAGATTTCTGAGGTCCTTTCCCAGTCTAAATATCCTCCTCCAACTATATCTGACAAAAGCACTACTGCATTCATGCTTTACACCTCCCTTTAATGAGAAAAGGGGCAAGAGCCCCCGCTCTTAGTGCTATCTGCGTTCAGTCAAGATTACCAATCCGCTGTGTAGAAAACGTATTTGTTCTCTATGTCTTCCTTCAGCAACCCGGAAAGTGCATCGTAGAGGGCGTAAAACCTCCGAAAGAAGAACCTCCTTTCCTGTTGCGAAAGGTCCTCAAGTTCAAACACCGTATCCGCATCTCTCTTTTCCACTATTCTTTTGAGTTCAGCGTGGAGCTTTTCTACGTCCTTCTTTGAAAGGAGCTTCTCGTCTCCGCTTTCAAAAACCCAACCCATCCTGTCGACTATCCACTCGTGGAGGGGTGTGGATATGTTCCCCTGAAGGTGAACGACATCCTTGAAGGGGTAATAAAACCCGTGTTTGTTAAGGTATAGGGGTATTTTCATCATCTGACCACCGAGGAAGGTTATCAGTATTGCTCTTGTTTGTTCCTCAGTGAAGTTTTTAACCCGGTCCATATCTTGATTCGGAGCTGTGAGTATCTGCGTAAAGTAAAGCTCTAAAACTTCCGATGCTTTCCTGTAATCTTCAAAAGAAAGACCTTCCACTTTTTCAGCTACCTCAACATATCCATCGAACCCCATCTCCTTACCCTCCTTAGTTATCCAAAGGGGGCTGACGCCCCCAGTGGTAAGCTCTTAAAGGACTTCCAAGCTCCTCAAATAGTTTTCAAGGAGCTGGAAGATAACCTTTTCAAATCTCCTCTTGACTCTAAGGTTTAATCCCGGTATGTGATCCTTCTTACCTGCAAAAACGACCTCCGAGAGAGTCTTCCACAGGGTCAGGACATCTGCTCTTCTTCCGACTTTAGATATGACCTTGTTAGCTACATTTCTTCCTACAGGAATGAGGACAGGTTTCTTCTTCCCGTCCTTATCTCTTCTCCAGTACCTGACTTCTATCTTCTCAGTTCCGAGAGCTGCGAGGGTGTCGTAGGTGTTCACCTTTATTCCCTTGAGGAGAGGTAGAGCTTCTATGACTTTCTGTGTGAATTTGAGTGAGGTTTCAAACTCCTCGGTAGTTACCTCTCCAACCCTGTGTTTCCTGTAGAGGACATCAGAGAGGAGAGGATAGACGTGTCCTTTCCTTACAAGATACATGTGCACCCTGAGCGCTGAGCTGTAGTTATACGAATTGTTCGCTACAAGGGCAAGTTCATATTCTTCGTTTTCTATGGTAACCGTCTTGTTGAGCAAGGAGAGACTCCTAAAGTTTACTCCTACTCTCTGTATGTAGGTCTTGGGAGTATATCCTGCTTTTTTCACAAGGTTCTCTATGTCCTTTACTACCTCTGAATGCGGGATAAGTTCATAGCTCTGGGCTATACTCCTTACCGACACTCTTGATAACTCAAGCTTTCCATCAACAGTTCGTCTTTGGATGACTATGAGAGCTTCTTTCCCCACAGATAACAAAGTTCCATCGTGCTTCCTGAGAAACTGCTTCACCCTCCATACTTCCATCTCTCCTCCGAACTCGGAAAAGTTCGTAACAACCGTGCTCGGGTCTATCTTTTTTAGCTCCTGCTCAAGCTTCCTCCCTTCCTCTTTGCTGGAAGGGATAATCTCAATATACCCTCCGTCATCCTTAAATGCATAGACTACGCTCATGGTAGCACCTCCTTTCGGGATTTGTTAAGTATTATTTTATACAAATTTTACATCAACTACAAAACCAGCACAGGGGAATAGTGAAATGCATCACAATTGTGGTATAATAAAGGAGATGAATAAAGATATTGAGCAGTTTCTTTTTGGGGGGATAAAAGATAGGGAAAGAATGACTACCAAAGAGCTTGGTATTGTTCTCAGAAGAGCGCACCTGCTCAACCTGAACATCTACGGAATAGATGTGATTGATAAAGAAAGGAATCTCGTTGAGGTTGTGTATTGGGGAGACAAAGACAAGTACTGGTATCTCCATCAGGAAGACTACCTGCTTAAAGAACATAGCGACAAGTTTTTCAGCATCACTTACGGAACCGATACAGAGTTCCTCGAGTTAATGGAAAAAGCAGACATTCTTTAAAAATAAAAAGCCCCCGTTAGGGGGCTTTGTGTTATACATCTTATTCTTCCATTTCGTTTATGGTTTCCTCAAGCTTGCAGAGGTTTGCTTCGTACTCGTAGAGACTGAACTCGTGGACGAGTCCAAACGCATCCTCAAGGAGATACCTCGCTTTGTCAAAGTTCCCGTTCTCTATACATCTCTCAACTTCATAAATGAGGTTGAGAAGGTTGCTCTCCATTTCATCTCTCAGGGCTTCACCTATAACGCTCATACTGCTCCCTCCTCTTCTTCTTCTTCTTCCTCTTCCTCTTCCTCTTCGATCCTCCTTTCAAACTCTACAAGAAGTTCCTCTGTTCTATCCAGCTCCTCGTTTAGCTCGTAAAGGGCGCTCCTTATTCCTTCCAACCTATCCCTTATCTCTTCTTGGAGGTCTCTCAGCTCTTCAGAATCAAAAGTTAGATAAAAGTTCACTCTCCACAACATATCCTCAACTCTCTTCATCAAGTCCTGCATCATCCACCTCCTCACGGGATTTCATTATTTATATTTTACGTCTTTTGTAAAAATGATAAAATAAAGCTATGCTTCTCAAGAACTACCTGAAGAAAATGGACATATCCCCCCGAATAAAACCCATAAAGGGAGCCGTTTTCAAGCTTGTCAAGGGGTTGGAGATTGAGGGGAAGGATGTGCTTGAGATAGAGTCTCTTGCTCAAGCTGTGGCAAAACAGCTTCACAGATTTCCCATAGGACAGGATCTGAAGTTTGTAGTTCTATGTCGTCGCACCGACATAGATATTCCTAAACTGCACGACCCTAAGAAGGTGGAGTTCTGGAAAGAATACGGGGAGTTCATACAGAGAAATATTCCTCTCCTCCGAAGAGACCGCTTCCTGATTACGAAAACCAGGAAAATAGGAGATACAGTAATTTCTGAGCTTGCGGAGGTAGGTATAGAGCTTAAAAGAGACAGCGAGAGAGAAGACTTCAATTCTTCCCTCGCATACTTCTTCGGTGGAGACAAAGACGACCCTGTATGGTACCCCATAGAAGGTTGGGAATATGGAGTGAAGATAGGGGACAAGTGGGGAGTGGTGCTGATGGATCTGGAAGTCCCCTCTGAAGTCCTCCCTTTCCATATGGACATCCTCAACTATATCAACTACGAATACATCTTCTGTATGAACTTCAAGATACCCAATCCTCTGGAAGTGGAAGGGATGCTTTCAGCTATGAGAACGATGATAGGAAAGCAAGCTCAAGATCCTGCTATGCAGGAAGTCCTGAGTGAAATAACAGCAATTCAAAAGGATCTGGAACTTGAGAGGGAAAGGTTGGTTTTTGCCACCACGACCCTCACCATCTTTGGAGACAGTCCAGAAGAAGCCCTCGATAATGCAGAGAGCGTTCAGAGGTTCCTTGCAAAGAACAACCTGAAGTTTGAGATAGAAGGAACAATAGAATATGAAGCGTTCCTCCAGCTCTTTGAGTGGGACGAAAAGTTCTGCAAGGGAACGAACCTGATAAGGAAATATATCTCAAGTGCATTTGCTCAGATGCTACCTGTCAGCACGCTGTTTAGGGGCGCAGGAAAAGCAGAGGGGATGTTCTTTGTAAATGCAGGGAAAGAACCATGCTTTATAGATCTCTACCACAGGATGCCCCCAAATATGGTTATGCTCGGTCAGATGGGAGCAGGAAAATCCAATCTAGGACAGTATATCGGGGTTTCTTCTGACATGATAGTCTTTGTGGAGAAGATACAAGAGGGGGCAGGTTCGTACACCATATTTACGAGGTTCTTCGGGGGAGAATACTACCCCATATCTCTTGATAGACCCCTATCCATCAACCCGTTCGGAGACACTATATATACCGTAGATGCGATAGCGTTTCTTGAAGAACTCGGATACGACTACAGGGAGATGGACGAAACAGACATAGTTCTCCTCAAGGACATAATGCACCACGAATTTTTTTACGATCAACCCGATTACCTCACAAGAGAAGAAGTCCTGAAAGCTCTCAAGAAATACGAGGGAACTTCCTTCCTACAATTCCTCATAGAGGAAGGAAAGTGGAAGGACAGAAGATGGAGAGTCAAGTACGACATAGACAGAGACAAGCTCTCTTTCATAAGAACAGTTCTCTCGCTGATGCTCTCTCTTGGGGGTGTTGAGTTTGACCCCGCAGAGGTGGATGAAATTGTCGTAACAACCTACAAGAAGATAGCAGAGAAGACGGGAAAGTTCTACTCGGATAGAGAGATAATAATGAGCGACTTCTACAGGACAGCCCAAGCACTTCAGAAGCACAAGATAGCGACAAGGTTCATCACCTACACCCTTCAAGGATCTTTCGGGAACTTCTTTGACAGACCCTCCGATATAAAGTTCTCTCCGACGACCTTCTATGAAATAAGAACCAACGAAGAGGAGCTCCTCCCGATAGTCGTGATGGCTATACTAACGAACACAGTTAAGTTCTTTTCTAAACCTCAATATTCCAAACTCAAAAAAGGGATACTCCTTGACGAAGCGTGGCTTTTCATCAACCATCCTCTCGTGGTAAAGTGGCTTGAAGAGGGTATAAGGACATACAGGAAGAAGGGTATATTTATAGCCCTCGCATCACAGATGGCAAAGGACTTCACAGAGGGAGCCGGAGCGTTTCTGAGAGACAACTCCCCCTACAAGTTCTTCCTCTTCTCCCAAGAACACAGTAAAATCAAAGAAGCGTTTGAGCTCAACGACGGTGAATACGAAATTATCAAAACGATAAAAAGACCCAAGGACTACGACTTCAAGTATGCCAAATACTATGTCCACACACCCTACGGGAAAGGGACTACCTACTTTATTCCTTCAAGGATATTCTACTGGCTCAGCACTACTGACCCAGCGGACAGAATTAAAAGGGAAGAGTATAAGAAGAAAATCCTTGAGATGTATGATGACCCAGAGGTTAGGAAGAACGCCCTATACGAAGCGATCAAGCTCCTTGCTAAGGAAGACGAGGAAAGGATGTAGCTTATCCTCCATACACAAAATACAGGGTGTCTATTCCCTTTCCTCTATGGTTCTTCAGCTCTTTGTATAGCGTAAACCCGAGGTTCTTGAGCAGTCTTTCATGAGCAAAGTTTCCTGCCCATGTCCTTACGAGAATTCTTCCTTTCTTCTTTATCAGTTCTTCGTAGAGCTTCCTTCCTACTCCGAGTCTCCTGTATCCTTTCCTTACAGCTATAGTAGAAACATAAGCAGGAAATACTGTTCCATCAAATATGAAGTTCTCCCTGTAGGAAAGAAATCCTATAATCCTATCCCTATCAAGAGCAAGGATGAAGTCCTGAGATAGAAGAGAGGAAAGGTAATCTGAGACTCCTCCTTCTCCCTCTCCGAACTCCATCTGTGTTGTTGAAGACCTCTGAGAAAGAGGGGGAACAAACTCGTGATCCACCTCTTCAAGTATCTCTTCTATCTGGAGTATGTATTCAGAGAGGTTGTTTTTGTCCACCTTCTTTATCTCAAGACCTGTTGTCTTTCTACCTATAATGTAGAGACGGATTGGAAGAGAGGGAACTTCCTCTCTCCTACACCTTTCCACAAACTCTAACCGAACATCATCCCTCTCTTCCTCCGGGAGAAGGTTCAGATAGGGGAGACCTCCGGCATAGCTGAAGTCTATATACACATCCCTATCGTTCAGTTCAACCTCTTCCTTCCTGTCTATGTAAACTTTCTTAAACCCAACCTCTGTAAGAAGCTCCTTCATCTCCGTAGTAGTCGGATAAAAGAGGGGATAGGGCGGAACATTTATACCCTTCTTCTTGAGTATGTCTTCCAATATATACCTCAGAGGGAAGTATGACCATGCACCTCCCTGATGTATGCACATATAACCCCCGAATCGGAGAAGGGTATGAACCTTTCCGTACGCTTCCCTTGCTCTGTCTCCAAACCAGTGGAAGACGTTGTTGGAGAAAATTATGTCAAACCCCTTGTCGTCTTCAAACTCAAGAAAGTCCGTATGGACAAAAAGAGGTCTCCCGTCCTTTGCTCTCTTCATAGCACTCCTTATCAAGTCCTCGCTCTTGTCTATCCCTATTACTTCCGCTCCTTTGAATATCTGAGCAAGGAGTATCGTCCCGTTCCCTCCTCCGCATCCGACATCAAGAACCCTCTTGGGTATGAACCCTGTATCATACTTCTCTGTAAGATATGTGAGCAGATGAAGAAGCTGTGCTTTCTGAGTTGTTGAATACTTCAAATACTCTTCGCTGAACAGCACTTTCTACACCTCCTTCAAAAGTTTGTTATTGGTCTCTCTTCCTCCAGCTCTATGTATATCCACCCCGGAGGAGAGACAGATTTTCCGTCAAAGTAAGAACCTCTCCAAACTCTTATCCACTTAGACCCTTTCAGTATGGGCTTTAGACCTTTGTCCTTGACCTCTATTCTCAGACCATCCCTCACCTCAGAAGGTCTGAGGAGAGACTCTATACTTGCTACATTCTGCTTGGAGTGCATCTCTATCTCCTGCACCCCTGCACACCCCACAACAAAAACACTACTCAAAAAGACCAGCCACTTCATTTACATCTACCCCCAGCGAAAATCCGTCTATGACCTCTATGTAGATAGGGATATTCCCATCTACAAGGACGACAGGAAGGGCTTTCTTAGCTTGATTGAGGTAGAACTCAGAAAACTGCTTCCATGTGTCTGCCATAGCTGAGTAAAAAGCGTACTCACCTTCATTCTTGATAACCTGCGACTGAAATACTGTCCCGCCCTCTACAGCAAGCTGCGTATCTACCTGAGCTTGAGCAAGAGACTCAAACAGAGTTCCGAGAAAGGTTGTCCCAAAATATGTCCTGAGCTGTTTGGCAGAAGCGTTTACAAACCTCCCCTTAACACCTTCTCCACCATCCACCCCAGAGACGATTTTTCCAGAAAACTTCGTTTCTACCACCTTCCCGTTGGGAAACACACAAGCGAGCTTGTATGTTTCCAGCTTTGCCCTCTCAAGAACCCAGTCCCCCTCAGCTTTTGCTATAACCCTGCATCCTTCAAGCGGAAATCGGTAGTTGTTCGGGGTTACAGCATCCCCCTTCAGTTCTATCAGAACAGCCGGGAACTTCGTCCCCCCTACGGGAGCAAAGAACGCACTAACTATACGACCCTTCATCACGCTCCCGGCAGGAATGAATACTTTTTTTTTCTTGCTCTTTTTCTTTGCAACGCTATTCTTCTTAAGAAGCTTTACCTCTCTCTCCTTTATCTGTATGCGTATGGGTTCTTGACTCCTTCTACGTTTCCTCTCCTGTCTCGGTTCTTCAATTTCCTCCCTCAACCTCCTGAGCTCTTCTCTCAGCTTGATTATCTCCATAGAGGTTGATGTATCAACCCTCTTTTTCTTTCTGTCCCTTCTCTTGAGGATCTCAAAGATGTTCATCTGACTTTTCTCCTTCTTGATAGCTCCCGACTTTCCTTCCTCTGCAATACTGCTCCCTACAGGTGGAGTTTGCTGTTGCTTCTTTATCTCCTTCTTCAGCTCCTCAATCTCCCTTATCAGCTGTTTCTGCATCTCCCTCTGAAGCTTGAGCTGTTCCTGCATAACCTTATTCACAACCTCCACGTCGGGAGATGTTACTACGGTCTCTCCCCCGCCCTTGAATAGAGCCATAAGAAAGAGAAGACCGACAGCACCCCCACCTATAGCAAGGAGCATCTTGTTTGACAGATTGGGAAGAGAGGTCGTCTTGAGGGGAGACTTTATCTTCAGTCTCCTCCTTCCCTTTTCACCCTCTTGCCCTTTCTCTTCCCCTATCTCTTCTTCCTTTATCTCTCTATCGTCAAATATCTCCATCTCCTGCCACCTCTCACTTGTAAGGGATTACAGCCCTATACTTTCCAGATCTCTTCTTATAAAAAGGGAAAGTTTTCACTATCGCTACATAGATCTCCTCTCCAGGTCTGAGGTCTATGCTGTCCCTGTCTTCGGTTCCCTCTATCCACACAAGAACCACCCCTTTATCAGAGAAGTTCATAGGAGAGACAACCTTTCTAATAGGAGA
This sequence comes from uncultured Aquifex sp., assembly GCA_964590265.1. Classification (GTDB taxonomy): domain Bacteria; phylum Aquificota; class Aquificia; order Aquificales; family Aquificaceae; genus Hydrogenivirga. The sequence goes on from CAZPVY010000024.1 coordinate 20,369, forward strand.
GACGTTCTTCACCTTATATACAGCTCCCGTCAAGCGACCTGCATAGATGTATACGGGTCTGAGCTCCAGCCCCCCTGAGCGGATAACCTCTCCGCCGTGGAAAACTTTGTATCCGAACATAGTTCCCCCTTTGAGCATGGACACAAGAAGGGACTTAGCGTGTGCAAGGAGGTGGGAATCCTTCTCAGGTACTTCCTTCAATTTCGCCATCTTGTATCTCTTTTCAAACTCCCTGTCCACAAGCTTGACAAAGGTGGTCCCTCCTGAATCAGAGGGTTTCACAAATATGTTGTAGCTTTTGGTGACTCCATCCTGCTCGCAGGTAATACCTACAGAAGTAGGGTCTTCTTTAACTGCTATGTGCACAGCGTTCACCTTGATTTTTTTAGGAAACCCGGTTTCTACGAGAGAACTAAGGTTGACAACGCTCTGCACGTAGCATGGAACTTCTACAGTCAGAACGCTGTAGGGGGGGACAGATACTACCACAGGTTTGTCCTTCCACTCTACCACCAGACCGAAAGATATGTGTGCAATCGCCATCAAAGTAGCAAGAACTCTCACCTTCTCACCTCCACTATGTAGTTGCTGTGGGAGTATCCAACGAATCCCTCTTTCGTCCTGACCTTATACCACTTTCCTCTCTTCCTGAGTATTTCTACGACTTCCCCCGGTCTGAGTGTCAGTATCTTGGGATACTCTGTTCCGGGTCCCCCTCTGAGTTTGACCCATGTCCTCGCTTTACCTAACCTTCTCATATCTACTTCAAGTTCATTCGCCCTTGAGCTGGTGCCGAGCTCGAGAGAGCGAACCCTCCTCTCAAGCTCGTCTACTCTCTCTATAAGCTCGTCATACTTGATGATCAGCTTGACCACAGCATCGTAGAGGATGTTCTCTTCTACTGAATGAGCAGGAAC
>CAZPVY010000025.1:0-20900 GCA_964590265.1 uncultured Aquifex sp.
GGCGTCAGTGGCCCGCTTGGGTGGGCGGAATAGCAATGGGTTTCATAGTTCCTCTGATGTTTGTCTGGGGAACACCGTGGGGAGTTACAAACGGAATAATCGTATGGGGGGATAATATTCTGAAGCCTATACTTTACCCCGACGCTGAGGTTCAAAGTCCAATATGGCAGTTCACTGCTCTGATCAACTGGTCTTTTCTGCTGGGAGCTTTAATCTCCGCTCTGCTCGGAGGGGACTTTAGAATAAGCATACCGAGTTTCAAAGAGTTCCTGATGGGAGCTTTTGGCGGAAGTTTGATGGGTATAGGAGCTTTCCTCGCTTTCGGATGTACCATAGGAGCTTTCCTTGTAGGCTTCGGAGCACTATCCGCCTCTGCGATAACGATGATGATAGGTCTCGGCGTTGGGACTTATATAGGTCTCAGATTTTATATGTGGCTTCTGACTAAAGGTTGGGGGACTCCCGGGAGAGCTATTGAGGTTCCTGTGAATCTTCAGGTAGCTCTCGGTATCCTACTTCTTGTGCTAACCTTCGGTCTTATAGCTTTCCTTGATAAGAAGGTTTCAACTTATAACCCTGCTCTTGGTCTCGGATCCATACAGGTTACCGCAGGCTCTCTTATATTCTTCGGGGTAGTGCTTGGAATCGTTAATCAGAGGACGAGATTCTGTTTTGTCAGGGCTTTCAGAGAGCCCTTTATGACAGGTGAAGGAAACATGACGAGGGCTGCTGCTCTGGCTCTCATAATAGCGGTGGTGTTCGGGGTTATAGTTAAATTCTCTCCTATAACAAGTGTGGTTGAGATCCCCGATGTTCAGGACATTCTCTCCATAGAGATGACAGCTCCTCCAACTGTTAAAGGTATGATGATCGCACCTTCCTTCCCGATAGGCTCACTGTTAGGGGGATTTATCTTCGGTATTGGAATGACCCTTGCGGGTGGTTGTTCCGTTGGAAGTATGTGGAGAGCAGGGGAAGGATCCCTTAAGAACATAACTGCTATACTCTTTTACGCCCTTGCAGGCTCGGTATTTGCCTTTATATACAGGAAGATTGAGCCCGCGATACTTAGTTCCCTCTCTTCCCTGTATGAAGCTCTTGGGGCTTCAAATGCAACAGGTAAGAGGGTTTTTCTTCCCGACGCTGTGGGTCTTGAGTGGGCTGTGATTATACTCGTTGGTTTTGCCCTTGCATGGCTCCTCTTCGCTACATGGAACGAAAGGACGATGAAGTTCACTCTATAGACTCAATTATCGGACACACGAAGGCGGGACTTTCCCGCCTTCTGCTTAAAAGTTCTTCCAAAAGTTCCTTCTTTTTTTCAAGTTCTTCAATCATAGACTCTATGTTTTTTATTTTTTCCTTTATCTTATCTTGAACACATCCGCAGGGTTCTATTCCAGAAAATTTCAAATAGAGGATGTCTTTTATCTCATTGAGTTTAAAACCAAGTGACTTTGCCTTGATTATAAACTCACATATCTGAATATGCTCGTTACTGTAAATTCTGTATCCCAAACTGTTCCTTTTAGGGGAAGGTAAAAGCCCTATCTCCTCCCAATATCTTAATGTTTTTGGATTTACTCCCGTTTTTTTAGCAAGTTCTCCTATCCTCATAGGTATATGGGTATGTATCCCTCTCTAACTTTCAAGATATGGTACTCAAAACCTGACCTGATTATCTCCACACCTTCAAACAGAGCGTCCTCGGAAACATCAAACATCTTCATTGCAACTCTGCAGGCTTTGAACTTCACTCCATAGAGCATTAGATCGTTTATCCTCTCTTCAAATTCGCCGTTTTCAAATCTGTCAAGAAACACAATCCCTTCATCGTACGCAATAACCTCTATATCAGCGTTTGCTCCCCAAATATTTATAGCTCCCCTTATCCTTAGAAAAACCTTCTTCCATCTTTTTCTGTCTTTGAATGTTACGGGAAATAGTATCTTTACGCTTTCCTCTTCCTTTGCCTTGATAGAAGCAGGGATTAGCGATAAACCTACAGGCATTAGTGAGAGGAAACATCTCCTATTCATACGGTTACCTCCCAGAAGTTTTTGAAGAAGTAAATGGAAAGTATCAGAAATATCAGTCCAACAAGTTTGTTTATGTACACGTAGTTCTTTCTTAGAAACTCTGACATACTACTTACAACTATTCCTGATAGGAATATAGGGACAGCCCGTCCTAGAGCATAGACGCCCATATATAGAGCAGATACATATACGTTTCCAGCAGTTGCACTCAGAACTATTGCTCCCAGCAGAATTGATGTGCAGGATGGGCAGAGGGAGAAAGTATAGGCAAATCCGAGGATAAAGCTGTTCATCCCAGGATTGCTAAAAGGGTTCAGCCTTGATACTTCAAGAGAAAAAGGAAGCACGTTCAGAAGGTTCAAAGCTATTAGGAAAAGAATGACAGAGAGAAGAAGATTAAATACGCTGGTTCTGAATATATCCGTTATGAGAACGGTTCCGAGGGTGGCTATGAATCCAATAAAGGCATGGGTTAAGAGAAAGGCGATTGTGAAACCCGCCACGCTCAGAACTATATTCCTTGATCCTTTTTGTTTGGTTATAAGTATGCCAAACACCACAGGCAAAAACGGCAGGGTTGAAGGACCAAGGCTTGCGAGGAAACCAAGAAGGAACATAACAGGAATGAGGAGCATGAAAGAATGTCTCTCATTTATCCAAGAGGATATGAGCAAATCAAGGTCTCTAATGTTTATGAAGAGTCCAAGAGAGATTATAAGAAGAAAGCCGGTTATCGCAGGGACGGCGGGCACAAGATTTGCCAGAAGCTTTAAAAACTTCTCAGGCAGGAAGATAAGAATAACTGTTGGCAGTGTAGCGGAGAGAGCGTACAGATTAAAGATGATAAAAGAATATCCAAAAGACAGAGCGTAAAGGGAAAGGAGCACCATAAACGGAATACTGCAGTAGGGAATACTGAGTCCGAGAGATATTCCGGCGGGAAGTCTCCACTTTGGAAACAGGAACTGAGGAGACAGGTCAATGGATGCTACTCCGAGTTTCCTCATAAGAGGAAATCCGAATATAAGCAGAAGGGAGATGAAAATCTGGGATATAAAAACGGTTTCCTCGGAAAGGTTTATCTTGAAAGAAAGCAGATAAACGAAGGAGGCTATCAAGTTAAGCAAGGAAAATCTGGACAAGAGTAAGTATAGAAACTGAACTACACCTCCTTTCTTAACATAAGCTCTGAGTACGAGGTTCAGATTCCACATGCACGGTGTAAAGAATGATAGAAGACCGAGGAAGGGGATAAGGTATATGGGGGTCAATTCTTTTCCTCCTCAATAGCCTCCCTTATCTTTTCTTCCGTTGGTATCACTCCAGCGAACTTTATCTTTCCGTTTACCACGACCGCAGGAGAGGTGAGAATTCCGAGCTGAACTATCCTTTCGGTGTCCTCAACTGGATCCAGTAGTCTTACATCAGCTCCGAGCTCTCTGGCTACCTTCAGAACTCTTTCCTTGACCACCTCACACTTTGGACAGAAACTGGACTCAAGGAGCTCTACTAACACGCCCATTGACTTGAATATAAGCCTTCCAGCTGACTGGAAGGCAAGTTAGAAACTAACGATCTTATCTGCCCAGGCTGTGAGTTCGTAAAGATCGTTCATTGAACCTATCGGACAGGTCGCTCCCTCCTTTGAATTCCTTATCTCAAGACACACACCGCAGGCAATGATTTCTCCTCCGTTTTCAAGGAACAGATCCATCTGCTCTTTTACATTAAACTTTTCGTCTCTAATGTTGAGTGCTTCAACGCCCTTACCAAGCAGAAACAACCTGACCTCGTCCCCCTGAGCCAGAGCAAAAACACCGAACCTGAACGCATTCCATGCAGTTTCGGGATCGCTACTGTAAAGAACTATACCCAACCTCATACATATCCCTCCTTTTCGCATATATTTAATCACTATGGAAGACGTGAAAGAGAAAAAGTACGGAGAGATAGCGATAGAGCAGGCAGAGTTAGAGCCTTGGGAAAACCCAACACCCGAAAGAGACTATATGATTGAGATAACCTTCCCGGAGTTTTCCTGTCTCTGTCCCCGCTCGGGCTACCCGGACTACGCGACCATAAAGATACGCTACATCCCTGACAGGTACATAGTTGAGCTAAAATCCCTTAAGCTCTGGCTCAACAAGTTCAGAAACAGATACATCTCTCATGAGCAGGCAACAAATGAGATCTACACAGCGCTTTATGAGATCTTAAAGCCGAGATTCCTTGAGGTTATAGGAGATTTCAATCCCCGGGGCAACGTGCATACGATAATCAAGGTCAGGAGCGACAAGCAATACGGATAAAGTTCCTTTTAAGATAGCCTTCTCAGGGCATCTTGCAGTCCCTGAATGTTTCCCAGACGTATCTGTTCAGAGGTAAGTTCAGATACTCCCATTCTCTTTTTGAGGCATCATAAACTCTCATGCCTGTATATCCGAGTATGTCCATTACCATATAAACAAAGGTTGCACCCGTACCACCAAAGCAGAAAAGCAGAACCTCTTCGTCCTTTGATATTCCCTGATTCTTGAGAAACTCATCTACATAATTTGGAAATTCTATGTAGAGTTTTTCCGTTTCTTGATCCTTCTTTATCCACCACTCCCAAGATAGTGGAACGGAGCAGGGAACATGTCCATACTTCTTCGCTGCCGGGAACTTGGATATACCAAAGTAATGACTTACTGGTCTTCCATCAATTATGGGTTTCTTTCCTATATTCTCGTAAAGATACTTCCAATCTATCTCTTTCTCCGGATTATACCTCACTTTGAAGTTACCCCTCTTCACTTCAGGTTCATCATAATCCACAGGGTATTCCTTTTTAATCCATGCGCTCCATCCACCGTCCAGAATACCTACCTTTTCGTGACCAAGCAGATGAAATATCCAGTAAGCGTAAACTGTTCCCAAGATCTCATTTATCTTGTTGCCCTTATAGTAAAGAACCACTTTTGAGTTATTGCTTATTCCCCACTTTTTGAAGAGCTTTTCATACTCCTTTAAAGGCTTTTTTACAAGCGCTCCAGTCTTCTCGTTCATTATTCTCCAGTCTTCTTTTTCCGTGAGGATAGCTCTTGGAATGTGTCCTTCAACCAAATAACTCTGAGAATCCGAAAACTCAAGGATAACAAGATCCTTGTCGTTCAGATGCTCCTTCAACCACTCAGGTGATACAAGCTTTGGCATTGAGAACGCTATGCTGACTGCAAATAGAAAAGCAATCATACTCTTCATAGTGCATATAGTTTATGTGAATTACCTCAAATTGACAATAGAATGAGTTACTACATATTAAAAAACATGAAGGTTTTCACGCTTGAAGAAGCCCGTAATCTACTTGTAAAGATTAAGCCCATAATTGAGGATATAAACTTGAAGAAGGAAGAGCTCTTTGAGATTTACTCACGATTGGAAGACGAACAGGATGAGCTTGAAAAGATGTACTATCAGACAAAGGTAAAGGAGATAGAGAGCCTCATCAAAAAGGGCTTCCTGAGGATTGAAGAGCTCGGAGGAGTTATAAAGGGTGTGGACCCCATCTTAGTTGATTTCCTTTCCTATCATGAAGGACGTTATATATGGCTCTGCTGGAAGGAGGACGAGGACACCATAATGTACTGGCATGAACTTAACGACGGCTTTGCAGGAAGAAAACCCGTTGAGGATCTTGAAGGTTCAGAAAGCTTTATCTGACAGCTTTTCTCTGTATATGTAGTAAAACCAGAGAACTCTCTTCACGTAATTTCTCGTCTCGTTGAAAGGTATGGTCTCAATGAACACGTAATCGTCTCTGTAATCTATCCATCTGCTGACAGCTCCCTGACCTGCATTGTAGGAAGCTATAGCTCTCACAAGGTCACCCTTCCACAGATCAAGCAGATATCTGAGAAATGCTGTTCCGAGATAAATGTTGGTTTCTACATCAAATACGTTGTTAAGTTTGTAACCTGTTCTCTTGGCTGTCCACTGTGCAGTTCTGTCAAGCAACTGCATCAGACCCTTGGCGTCAGACCTTGATATCGCTATCGGATCAAATAGGCTCTCCTGCCTCATAATTGCATATATGAGGGCTGGGTCAATTCTGTGTGCATCCGAAATTCTGTTCACCACAGATCTGAAAGGGATCGGGAAAGCTACGGTTTTGTATATGTTAGAATTTACTCCGAACTTCTTCACAGCTACCTTTATAGCTACGTAAGGATCTGCATTTACAAGGTAAGCTATATCTTCGGGTGTGAACTTCTCAACTTTCTTGAAAGCTTCAAGTCTCATGTAGTACAGAAATCCAAGATTCTTTATAGCTATAAGCTCTTTAGCAAGTCTGCCTTCTCGTTCATCAAAAAATGTGTAGTCCGGATTCTCATAAACTCTTTTTCCCAAGTATATCCTTGCAACTGCGGAGTAAAAACCCGTAAGATCTGCGGATTTCTTAAGGTAGTTATATGCAAGCTCATCAAATCCGAGTTTTTTCAGAACCTTAAACTTCCAGAAGTAGACCTGTGCTTTATCCCTATTCCCTTTGACATATCTCTCCGCTTCTGAGAAGTTCTCGTAAGCAAGCAGAAAATTCCCTCTAATGTAGTCAATCAATCCGATGTAGAAATACCTCCTGTAGTTAAAACCCGAGAGTGATATGTATCTTCTTGCCTTTCTGTAATAACCTCTTTTCAGGAACTCCCAGCCGAGAAGAAAATACAGTTTTCCCTTGTCCTTCCAACGGACATATCTTTCTGCACCTTTAAGATCGTCCATCTTTATGTATGAAATAAGGGCGTATACCTCCGAACGTTCGTCCTCACAATTTTTAAGAACTTCCAAACTCTCCTCATATCTGCCAAGTCTCTGAAGGGCTATTCCCTTATAGAGACAAAAGTTGCCCGAGAATTTCAGCACATCTTCGTAGAATCCCTTTCTCAGCAGTCTCTTCAGAACAGTTTCTCTTTCCTCGGATGTGAGCTGGACTTCGGATATATACTCCCTCGCGAGTTCTGGAAATCTTAAAACAAGCTTCTTGGGCGGTAGGGTGAGCTTCTTCCAAAGAGCCATTACCCTTTTACCGTATTCGTCCCTTACCTTTGATAGATCTATATCTTCAAGCATCCTTTTTGCTCTGCTTGTATCTCCCTTCTTGAAGAGTATCTCCGAAAGCTCAACCTTAAGCTCACCAATAAAGACAGCTTCGGGGTAGTTGTTCAGGATAAAGAGGGCTGTGCCAGTATCTCCGGTTTCTCTGAACTTCTTCAGAAGTCTATACTCTAAGGGGACTTGGGCAAAGGCTATTCCCGTTAGAAGGATCATTACTAAGAGTATCACCTGTGCAGTTCCCTCACTCTCTTTATCTCCGTTGCCCTTCCGGTTTCTGAATTAACGCTTACTATCAGGGCGTTAAATATAACCTCCTCCTTATCCTCTACCTTGAACTTCCTTGGAAGGGCGTACAGGAATCTCTCAACAGGTTCTTTGTATTTCATGCCTATCACCGAGTACCATGCGCCGGTCATACCTACGTCGCTTACATATGCTGTGCCCTTTTTTAGGATGAACTCATCCGCTGTTGGTACGTGGGTATGTGTTCCATAAACTATGGATGCTCTCCCGTCCGCATATATACCAAAAGCCCACTTCTCGGAGGTAGCTTCAGCGTGAAAATCCACAACAATCAGGTTCGTTTCTTCGGATACCTTTTCATATATTCCGTCAAATACCCTGAAGGGATTCTCCAGATTAGAATCAAGAAACACTCTGCCCATGAGATTTATCACCGCAAATTTAAATCCGTTCTTCGTGAAAATACCGTATCCTCTGCCGGGGACTCCCTCAGGGTAGTTTGCAGGTCTGAGAAGATCATCTACATTGTCTATGAACTCGTACACTTCCTTCTTGTCCCATATATGGTTTCCGGAGGTGAAAACATCTATACCGTATGATTTCAGCTCCTCATATACCTTTTTGGTTATTCCGAATCCTCCCGCCGCATTTTCTACATTTGCTATTACAACGTCTATATCTTCTTCATTTCTGAGTTTTTCTATAAAGTGGGCTACCGCTTTTCTTCCGGGCTGACCAACAATATCTCCTATTATCAAAAATCGCATATTTTTCCTTGTGGTGCGGGTGGAGGGAGTCGAACCCTCACGCCCTCGCGGGCACCGGATCCTGAGTCCGGCGCGTCTGCCAATTCCGCCACACCCGCTACTTATTAATTATTATTTAGCATATTCTACATGTCTGAGTTCCCTTATGACAACAACCTTTATCTGTCCGGGATAATCCATCTCTTCCTCTATCTTCTTGGCTATATCCCTTGAAAGCATAAAGGCTTCCTCGTCCGATATCTCTTCAGGATTAACTATAACCCTGACCTCTCTGCCAGCCTGAACTGCGTAAGCATTCGCAACTCCTTTGAAGGATCTGACTATCTCCTCAAGTTTTTCCAGCCTCTTCAGGTATGCCTCAAGGGTCTCCCTCCTTGCACCAGGTCTTGCAGCGGAAAGGGCATCTGCGGCACATACAAGGGCAACCTCTGGATATCTGACAGGCTCTTCCTCATGGTGAGCCTTTATTGCGTTTATGACAGCATCGGGTTCACCGTACTTTTTGCAGAGCTCAACTCCTATATCCGTGTGTGAACCTCCGAGTTCGTGGGATACAGCCTTCCCGATATCGTGAAGGAGTCCTGCCCTCCTCGCGAGTTTTGCATCAAGCCCGAGCTCTTCAGCCATCAGACCAGCAAGGTGAGCAACTTCTTTGGAATGAAGAAGAACATTCTGGGAATAGCTTGTTCTGAAGTAAAGCTTTCCTATGTAGTAGTAAAGTCCCGGATTTATATCGTGAAGTCCAAGCTCAAAGGCTGTTTCCTCACCCATCTTCCTTATTCTCTCGTCCATCTCCTTCTTGACTTCATCAACAACTTCCTCAATCCTCGCAGGGTGTATTCTTCCATCCTGTATCAACCTTTCAAGAGCCTCCTTTGCTATCTCTCTTCTCAACGGATCAAAGGACGATATGGTAACAACATCGGGTGTGTCATCTATTATCAGATCAACACCTGTAAGAAGCTCAAAGGTTCTTATGTTCCTTCCCTCTCTTCCGATGATCCTTCCCTTAAATTCGTTGCTCGGAAGCTCAACCGCCGTGGTTGTGTAGTTGATCGCTATCTGGGGGGATATTCTTTGAACAGCGGTGGTAACGATTCTCTTTGCCTCAAGCTCAGCCTTTTCCTTAGCCTCCTCTTCTATCTTCTTCATGAGCTTTATTGCTTCAAGTCTGCTCTCTTCCTCAACCCTTCTCATAAGCTCTTCCCTTGCTTCCTCAACGGTCAGAGAAGCTATCCTCTGAAGCTCAAGGAGTTCTTGTTCCTTCAGTTTCTTTATCTCTTCCTGCTGATAAAGAACCTTACTTTCAAGCTCAAGGACTTCCTTTCTTTTGGCTTCTATCTGCTTTTCGTACTCCCTTACTTCCCTTTCCCTTCTGTATATTTCCTCTTCCCGCTTTTCTATAACTTCCCACTTCCTCTCAATCTGTCTTTCCTTGGAGTGAAGATTTTCCTCAAGTTCCTTTATCTCCTTTCTCCTTTCCTCAAGCTCCCCTCTTATCCTTTCCGCTTCCTTTTGAGCTTGAGCGATGATCCTCTGTGCCTTTTCATCAGCTTCTCTCAGAACAGCCTCGGCTTTTTCCTGTGCTTCCCTTATAATCCTAAGTGCCTCCTCCTCCGCTCTTCTTATCTCCCTTTCAAGATCAGGAGGAGGAACGTGAACCTGCTGGGGAGCTTCTTTTTTAGTTCTTAAAAGTAAAAACACTACCAGACTTCCTATCAGTGCTCCTGCTGCTATTCCTATAAATACAATTGGTTCCATTTCACGACCTCCTTATCACTTCTTCTTCCGTGACTATGATGTCAACGGGCTTGTCCCAGGGATCTCTGGGCAACTCATCAAGCACCTGAAAGGAGTAAGCAACTCCCACCTTCGGAGCACTTACTCTTTCCAGGAGCCTATCGTAGTAACCTTTTCCGAAGCCTATCCTGTATCCCTGCCGATCAAAAATTATCCCTGGCACGATCGCAAGATCCAGATCCTCGGGTTTTATCTTCTTACCATCTGAGGGTTCAGGTATGTTAAAAGTACCATTTGTAAGACAGTGAACGCTGTTTACCGAGTAAAGAGATAGATTGCTACCTTCCACTTTTGGAAGTATGAGCTCCTTGTCCTCTGTCAGAATCCTATCAAACAGCGGGCTGAGGTCAGGTTCTCCCTTGATTGAGCAGTAAAGGAGTATACTTCTTGCCTTCTTGAATTCTCTAAGGGATACAAGATTCTTAATTATATTCTGATCGCTTATCTTTCTTAGCTCCGGATCATACTCTATTCTCTTTCTGAGAAACTTCCTTCGTAGCTCCTCTTTAGTTACGATCAAATCTTCCACCTCCTGTTTCCAGGAGGGGAAGGCAAGAGATGTTTAAACCCGCCCTGCCGTGACCACCAGAGACACCGGTGGGCCTCGGTTTCCAAGGTGGGTACCCTCTCGGGAAGCCCTCAGGGACGTTCCCGAAGCCGGGTTCCCTTCAGCCCACTTGTAGGCCCCAATAATTATCTCTGGGCCACGCACAGGGCAGGAGGTTTTTATCTGATTTCTACGCCCAGCCTCTCTCTCAACCTCCTGACCAGATCATCAATAAGAGAATTAATCTCTTCACCAGAAAGGCTACCTTTTAAACTCCTAAATACAATCCTAACACCAACGCTTTTCTTGCCTTCCCCTACCTTTTCACCTGCGTAAAGGTCAAACACCATAACCTCTTCCATCTTCTTACCGAGCTGAGATTTAATCTCATTTAATAATTTACTCACTGGCAGACTTTTGTCCACAGAAAGGGCTAAGTCTCTGATAACTGGAGGAAATTTTGACACCGGTTCATAGTAAGGCAGGTGTGCTTTCAGAAGGAAAGATGGTTTGATCTCACACACGTAGGTGTCCTTTCTAAGTTCAAGTTTGCTTGCTATTTGGGGATGAAGTTTTCCTATGAAACCTATTTCCTCTCCATTGAGTACCACTTTTGTCTGTACATGCGGATGGAGAAAGCTGCAGGCTGATGTTTCAAACTCCAATTCTTTCCCGTATAGATTTGCAAGCCCTTGAATTATTGAGGATAGGGAATAAGGGTTCCACTCCTCGCGTGGGAATTCTTTTCTGATACCCTTTACCAGAATACCGAGCCTTTCCTCTTCCCCTTCCTTTAAGAATACCCTTCCGAGCTCAAATATAGCAAGGTCGTAATTGTAATGACTCTCGTTGAAAAGAGCGGTTCTGAGGAGAGAGGGTATCAGCGAACCTCTCATATACTTCTGGCTCGGAACGAGAGGGTTCACTATCTCAACTGCAGGTTTTTCCATCCCAAGAAGCTCGTAAAATTCCTTATCTTCGTAAGATATATTTATAACTTCTCTCAACCCTTGATCCCTGAGATACTTCCTTATTTCCAAAAGATCATCCTTCCAGAGCCTTCCTTTTGATGGAAGCTTTATCACTTCAGATGTGTAATGGTCGTATCCCTTTATCCGCATTATTTCTTCAATGATGTCAACATCCCTGTGAATATCAAAGCTCCTGTGGGAGGGTACCATCACTTCAATACCACATCTCTTTATTTCGTGAGGAATTTCCAGAGCTGTGAGTATCTTTCTTGCTTCCTCGTTCTTGTAGCTTTCACCCGCATACCTCATGAATTTGCCCATAGAGAGAAAGATCCTCTTGGGTTCATACTTTCTGAGATAGACATCCTTAAGAGCTAACACCTCCCCTCCTGCAGTTTCCAAAATCAGCTCTACGGCTATGTCCTGCGCTTTGTCAACCCTCTCTATGTCTATGTTTCTCTCAAACCTGTAACTGCTCTCGGTTTGAATCCCGAGTTTCTTGGAGGACTTCCTTATCCTCTTTGGTTCAAAGTATGCAGACTCAAGGAGGATATTCTTTGTGCTGTCAGTAACCGCAGTTTCAAGACCACCCATTACACCAGCTACCGCAACAGATTTTCTGTTGTCTGCTATAACCAAAATGTCTTCGTCAAGTTCCCTTTCCTCTCCGTCCAAAGTTGTTATCTTCTCTCCCTTTTCTGCACTTCTGACAAGTATTTCTCCCTCAAGAGTATCAAGATCAAAGGCATGAAGAGGTTGTCCTTCCTGAATAAGTATGTAGTTAGTTATATCAACCACGTTGTTTATACTTTTAAAACCGCTCTGCCAAAGCCTTCTTTTTATCCAGAGGGGGGATTCCTTTATCTCAACGTTTCTTATCACAACCCCTCTGTACCTTCTGCAGTCGGGATCCCTTATCTCTATGTTCAGCTCGCCAACTTCCCTTAAAGGTTCAGCAGATACATCCCTTTTCCTAAATCCAAAGATCGCACTCAGATCTCTGGCAAGACCCCTTACGCTGAGAAGATCTCCTCTATTGGGTGTTATATCAAGTTCAATGATCTTCTCTCCGAAACCGAGAACATCGTTTGCATCCGTTCCCGGATCTATATCCTCATAAAGTTTCAGAACACCGTCGCTGGAGTCTTCAAGTCCGAGCTCCTGAGCTGAAAGTAGCATACCTTCGGAGAGAACCCCTTTAAACTCCCTTTTTGTAATGCGACTGTCCCCCACCTTGGAATTTGGAAGAGCGACTATAACACCGTCCCCTTCCCTGACACTCTTATCTGCTGTGACAACTGTTATAATCGTTTCCCTATCTACCTTCACCCTTGTTACAAGGAGCCTATCATCCGAAGGGTGTTTTTCTACCTGAGCAACCTTACCAAACACAACACCATCAAGCTCTATACCGAAAGTATCAACAAAAGCTTCAGCGCTTTGCAAAGAAAGCCTGTCCGCTATCTCCTCAGGAGTAACCTCTTCTATTTCAATAAACTCAGAAAGCCACGAAAGGGGAACACGCATAGCTTTGATATTTTATAATATTCGGCACAGGTGAGTATAAGAACTCCTTACGTGGCAACTGATGTAATAATCAGACTTTGGGACAGAGATAGATTCAGAGGGATAGTTCTTATAGAAAGAAAAAATCCTCCGGTAGGTCTCGCTCTCCCCGGTGGCTTCGTTGAAGTTGGAGAATCTGTTGAATCCGCTGCCGTAAGGGAGATGAAGGAGGAGACCGGTCTTGAAGTTGAATTGAAAGGTTTACTGGGGGTTTATTCAAAACCCGATAGAGATCCAAGATTTCACGTTGTTTCGGTGGTATTCATAGGAGACGCTTATGGAGAGCCTAAGGCAGGTAGCGATGCAAAAGAGGTAAAGATTTTTAAGCTTGAGGATATACCTTTAGATAAACTCGTATTTGACCATAAGGAGATCATTCTGGACTTTCTTCATCTTGGGCAAGCATAAGCTCTATCTTTCCTCTCTCTTCATCCACAGCCAGAACCCTAACTCTAACTGTATCTCCCAATCTGTAAACTTTGCCGGTTCTTATCCCTACAAATCTATGGGCTGGTTCATCAAATACATAATCATCATCCGTGAGTGTAGTTATCCTTACAAGACCTTCTGCGAGAGTCGCTTTTATCTCTACAAAGAAACCGAAGGAAACAACTCCCGTTATTATTCCTTCAAACACTTCACCGAGCCTTGATCTCATATATCTTGCCTTAAGAATATTCATAGCCTCCCATTCCACTTCATCCGCAAGACGCTCCTGTTGGGAGAGATACTCTCCTGCTTCCTCAAGATAATCTATCCACCACTCGTAATCTATCTCCTCTCCTCTGAGGGACTTCTTCAGGAGTCTGTGAACAATGACATCGGGGTATCTTCTTATAGGAGATGTAAAGTGGGCGTAATGCTCTGATGCAAGTCCGAAGTGTTTAAGATTGTGAGGACTGTATTTCGCTCTGCTCATCGCTCTGAGGGTTAAGAACCTCACAAGCTGTTCTTCGGGCTTACCCTCAAAATCCTCAATTATCTTCTGGAAAAACTTGGGAGTGAACTCCCTTGGCTTTTTAACCTGATAGCCCAGACCAGCAAGTATCTCAAGAAGGTTCTCAACCCTTTCCGCATCGGGAGGTTCATGTACTCTGTACAGGCATGGATATCCTGCATTCTCAAGGTGCAGTGCAACAGTCTCATTAGCGGATATCATGAATTGTTCAATTATCCTGTGAGCTATATGCCTCTCATAGGGAACTACAGCTGTAGGCTCTCCAAACTCATCAACTATCACCTCAGCTTCTGGCAGATCAAAATCTATGCTTCCCTTCTCCCACCTTTTTCTGCTCAATATCCTGTAGAGGTTCTCCATCAATCTCAGAGGTTCCACAGCAAAGGGAAATTTCTCTTCCAGAGCCGGATCTCCCACTATTATTGCAAGTGCCTCATTGTAAGTAAGCCTCGCCTTGCTTCTTATCACACTCTCGTAGATGTCGTAAAAAAGAAGATCCCCCCTCTCGTCAAATACCATCTCGCAGGTGAAAGCAAGCCTGTCTTCGTTCGGTCTAAGACTGCAAAGGTTTGCAGAGAGCTTTTCAGGAAGCATATGAAGTGCCCTGTCGGGGAGGTAAAAGGTGAAGCCCCTTTTGTACGCCTCTTTATCCAGAGCTGTTCCGAACTTTATGTAGTGCGAAACGTCTGCTATGTGAACGAATAATCTATAGTTACCTTCAGGAGTTAGCTCTATCGCAACCGCATCGTCAAAATCCCTCGCCTTTTCGGGATCTATGGTGAAACAGATCTGATCTCTGAGATCCCTTCTCCTTACTATCTCCTCGGTAGGTATCTCCTCCGGTATGGCTTCAACTTCTTCCATAACTTCTTCTGGATACTCGGTAGGCAGATTGTATTTCCTTATCAGAAGATCAATGGCAAGGAATTTGCTCTCAGGGTGACCGATAATCTCCTTTACCTTTGCCCTCGCTACCCTTTTCTGATTCGGAAAAAGGGTTATCTTCGCAACAACAACGGTTCCATCCTTTATCTTCAAACAATCCCTCTTTGAAAGATGAAAAACAAGATGGGTGTTGTCATCAAGAGGTTCAAGAAGACAGGTTTTTTTCTCCTTCTTCACCTTTCCCACTATCTCATGTTTTGCTCTTTTGAGGACTCTCTCTATCCTTATTTCTTTTTTTCCTTTGTATTCAACAACCTTTGCCTTTACAAAATCTCCTCCGAGAACTTTCTGCATTTCAAAGGGAGGTATGTATATATCCTTCTCCCTTCCCTCAACTTCTAAGAAGCCAAAACCTGCTGGATAGGGAATGACCCTTCCAAAAACTATCTCCTCTTCTTCATAGGAAAACTTTCCTCTAACGACCTTGACCTTTCCCTCTTTTTTCAGCTTCTTAAGTATCTTTTTCAATTTTTTCCTTTCTTTTTTCTCAACACCGAGGAGCTTGGCGATCTGAAGAAATGACACTGGTTTCTTGCTCTTCCTGAGGAAATCTAATACATCCTTTTCTGCTATTTCTCTTTCTCGCTGAGCCATACGCTTTAAATTATAGGCTATCTTCCGATAGATATACTCAGTGAGATGGATCCAGGGGCACTGATAGGAATCGGCGGCGCCTTTATTATGATCATAATCTCCATTGTTATTGGAGGTAGTCCGGCTGCGTTTATAAACATACCTTCCATATTTATAGTTGTAGGTGGTGGAATGGCTGCTGCCCTTGGAGGTTTTCCCCTGAAGGATTTTATAAAAGGTGTTACCTCTATCAAGGATGCCTTCCTCTGGAAACCTCCCGATCCCATAGAGACGGTTGAATTTCTCTCTGAAATTGCTACGAAGGTAAGACGGGAAGGGATACTCGCTCTTGAATCAGAGATAGAGATTTACTACGAGAGGGATCCTCTGCTTGGAGATATGGTGAGAATGCTCGTTGATGGTCTTGAGCTTGAGGAGATAAAGGTAAGTGCTGAGGGAGCGATCGCTCAGCTTGATGATAAGCTCTCAACAAACATTGCTGTTTGGGAAAAGCTTGCAGACCTGTTTCCTGCCTTCGGTATGATTGGAACTCTGATAGGACTCATACAGATGCTTAAGAACCTTAATGATCCTTCAGCTTTAGGACCGGGCATGGCGGTTGCTTTGATAACCACCCTGTACGGTGCTATCCTTGCAAACGCCTTTGCTATACCCATAGCCACAAAGCTGAAGAAGATCAAGGATACCGAGATCCTCTATAAGAGCATATATTTGATGGCGATAGAAGGCATTCAGAAAGGAGTGAATCCCAACATCCTCAGGCAGGAGCTCTCTATAATGCTGGGTGTTGAGATGGCTGAGGAAACTTGATGGCTTACAAGAAGAAGGAGGAGTGTCCGAAACCGCCAGCTTGGCTTACTTCCTTCGGAGATCTTATGTCCCTCCTGCTCACTTTTTTCATTCTTCTATATTCAATGAGCATAATTTCTTTAGAAAAGTTTTATCAGGTTCTTAAAGGACTGATAGAAGCCTTCGGCGGAAAACAAGTGATATTTTCAGAGGGGGGATCCATGAAAGCTTCAAGGATACCGATACAAATGGAGAACATGCACTACAGGATTAAGAAGTTTGCCGAACTCAAGAAGGAGATAACAGAGATAAAAAAGATGCTGATCAACATGGGGATTGAAGCGGACTATTTGGTAACAGGTACATGCATGAAACTTAGGGTTAACACGAGCAGGCTCTTTCCTCTTGGAAGTGAAGAGCCCTATCCCGAAGCTAAAGAACTCTTTCTCAGTATGTGCACTCGCCTAAAACCCTTTTCCCTTCCGATAACCTTTGAAGGTTACACGGACGATCTGCCTATATCCACACCAAGGTTTCCCTCAAACTGGGAACTGTCTACTGCAAGGGCTGTAAGCGTCCTGAAGCTGTTCTTAAGCTGTGGATATCCGGGGGATCTGCTTTCAGCGGTCGGATACGGAGAGTATCATCCTATAGCACCTAACAACACTCCGGAAGGCAGAGAAAAGAACAGAAGGATTGAGTTCTGTATCAAGCTCAATCCGTGAGGTGAAAGATGGCTTACAAGAAGAAGGAGGAATGTCCAAAACCACCGGCATGGCTCACTTCCTTCAGTGACCTAATGTCCCTTCTGCTTACTTTCTTCATTCTCATTTATGCCATGAGCAGTCTTGATATAGCCCAGCTTGAAAAGTTCATATCCTACTTCCAACCCGAAAGGAAGTTCTACATAAAGAAGACATCTATTTTGCCTCCTATTACCCCCCCTCCTAAGGAGATAGCTATGAAGATAAAAAGAAGAATACAGAGAGTTCTGCCACCGTGGGCTTTCCAGATAGTAATAACATCAGACTTTGTGAAGCTCAGGCTTTTTGACAAGATATTCTTCGTAGATGGATCCTACAGACTTACCCCTAAGGCTGAGTTAGCTCTGAAAGAGATAGCGGGTATACTCAAGAAGCTACCCGAAGAAACCTTTATAAGGGTTGAAGGTCATGTGAGCAAGGTTGTGGAGATAAAAAATTCCTACGTTAGGGATAAGTGGGAGCTGTCTCTTAGAAGGGCTACGGAAGTAGTAAGATTTCTCCAGAAGGAGGGAGTTGATCCGAAGAGGCTCTCAGCAGCCGGTTACGGAGACACAAGACCTTTATACACATGGCGTCAGCCTATCCTGATGGAGAGGAACAACAGAGTGGAGATATACATAAATCTGAGCAAACCCAAGGAGTGAATTAAAATAACCTCTATGAGACTGGGGGTTAATATAGACCACGTTGCTACGCTGAGGCAAGCTCGTAGAACCTTTGAACCGAATCCTATCTTTGCCGCTCTGATAGCCCAGCAGGCTGGAGCCGATCAGATAACCCTGCATCTGCGGGAAGACAGAAGGCACATACAGGACAGAGATCTTGAGCTGATAAAGGAGCTTGTAGGTATTCCTGTTAACCTTGAAATGGCTCCAGTTGAGGAGATGAGAAACATAGCTCTGAAGATAAAGCCCGACAGGGTAACCCTTGTCCCTGAAAGGAGGGAAGAGATAACGACGGAGGGAGGTCTTGATGTTGCAGGTATGAAATCCTATCTGGCAGAGTTCATACAATCTTTGGGCGAAGAAGGAATAGAGGTCTCCCTCTTTATAGATCCGGACGCAGAGCAGGTTGAGGCGAGCAAAGATGTGAGGGCGGATGCAGTTGAACTTCACACAGGAACCTATGCAAACCTGTGGAATGAGCACAGGTTTAAGGAAGCCCAGGAGGAGCTTAGAAGGATAGAAAAAGCGGGAAGACTTGCCAAAGATCTCGGATTGAAAGTGTATGCAGGACACGGTCTTACCTACCAAAACGTCAAGGAAGTACTTAAGCTCAGCGATGTAATTGAGGAGCTGAACATAGGACACTCAATAGTTGCAAATGCTGTTATTTTCGGTTTTGAAAGAGCAGTTAAGGAAATGCTAAATCTTTTAAAGGAGAGGTGACGCATGGAAGGTATAAGAAAGGCTGTACTTCCCGTGGCAGGGTGGGGAACGAGATTCCTGCCGGCAACAAAAGCCATGCCGAAGGAAATGTTCCCGATAATAGACAAGCCGGTCATACAGTTCATAGTTGAGGAGCTTCTGGGAGCAGGTATAGAAAATGTGATTTTCGTGACCGGAAGGCACAAAAGACCCATTGAACATCACTTTGACATAAACACGGATCTTGAAAAGCATCTTGAGGAAGCCGGAAAAACAGAGATACTCAGGAACATAAGGGAAGTTAGTCACATGATAACTCCCATATACGTGCGTCAGAAACAGCAGCTCGGACTTGGTCATGCGGTTCTCACCGCAGAACCTGCGGTAGGTTTTGAACCCTTTATCGTATCGCTTGGAGACATAATCCTTGAGAGAGGAGAGGATGTTCTCAAAGAGATGATAGACATATACAGCAGATACGGTAAGAGTGTGATAGCTCTATTTGAGGTGGAGGAAGAGGAGGTAAGCAAGTACGGTATAGCGAAGGTCAAGAAGATTGAAGAGGGTGTTTACATAGTTGAAGATCTTGTTGAAAAGCCTTCACCTGAGGATAGCCCTTCCAATCTTGCGATAGTTGGAAGGTACGTATTCACACCGAAGATATTTGAAAAGCTCAAAGAAACTCCGCCCGGCAAAGGAGGGGAGATCCAGCTCACCGACGCTATGAAACTCCTCCTAGAGGAGGAGGTAATCTACGCTTACAAGATTGATGGAAAAGTGTTTGATACTGGAAATCCGCTGGACTATCTCAAGACCATATTTGAGTTTGCCCTTAAGAGAGAGGATATGAGGGAAGAGCTGATAAACTATCTTCAGGAGCTCATCAGTAAACAAACCCAATTGATAGATAAATCTTGAACTTTGAAATAGGCTGGTTCAGTTTGCTCATGGGTTTTGCAATATCAAGTCTTACAAAACCTGCAGGAGTATTTACTCCTATCGCAAAGCCCACATCATACTTGAGGCTCTCCAAGGCTTTTGATAGTGTGTTCTCAATCCCGCCTGCGTCGGAGTAAAGACCAAGCCAAACGGGATCTTTTATGGTAAAAAGGATCTCACCTCTGCCAAACAAGTAGGTTCTTCCCCCTTCAGGAAAACCTATTGACTCAAAATCATAACCTCTCATATCCTTCAATCCTCCGAGAAAGAATCTGTCAAATATAGGTGCCTGTTTTTCCACCCATCCTCCTGCAAGCTTTACATCTAAGGACAGATCCCTGGTTATCTCTCTGAGGAGGAAATTGTTGACCTCAACCTTATAATAGCTCCTGTCCTTTGCTGCCTTTACTATCCTAATACTGTTGTGGCTCATGTTCCTCGGATTCACAGGGTCGTCTCGTCTCTCCTTGACCATAAAAATACCGAATCTCCTGAGCTTAAAATTCCCCTGCCCGGCACCCGTTACGCTGTTCTCCGTTTCGGAGAAGAAGAAGCTTACTGCGTACCACCTTATCGGTCTATATCCGAAGGAGAAAAGATAGCCTGTGCTTTTCAGATCAAAGCTCTTATGAAACTCAAGCCTTCTGAAGGCTGAAACGTCCGCAAAGTACTTCCTTGAGAAGAAGAACTTATCCGATAAACCAGCTTCATAGGTTTCATACTTGGCGCTTTTGGACGCCCTCAACCTTGCTATTATCCCCACCCCAAGGAGGTTTTTGAGTTTCACACCGCCTTCAATCTTCATCTTCTCTTCCGTGTTGTAACCTGCTGCAAGTTCAAGAAGACCTCTTTTGTCCTCCCTTACTTCAACAAGCCTGTGAACCTCTTTCTTTTCTCTGTCAACAAAGTTTTCTATGCGCACACCGATGTAGTTCTCACTCTGGATGAGATTCCAGAGGCTCTCCTCCTCTGCAGAGCTTGAGAAATACTTCTGCTTTACAACCGTGAAGTAAATCTCCATGTCGCGTGTTCTGTTATTTCCGTATATGAGAAGATCTCCGTATCTGTATCTCACACCTTTATTTACACTGTATACGTAAGTAAGGTAAATGCTCTCTCTGTCCTCAGATACATCTACGCTCACAGAAAAATCACCCTCAAGGTAGCCTTCTCTTTTCAAATAGCTCTCTATCTCCTCGTTTATCTCTTCAATTATCTCTTCGTCAAGGATACTCGGAAGCAAGATTCTGTATTTTTTAAAGATATCTTTCAGCTTTCTATCTTTGCCTTTATAGACTACGTCCTTCAGAATGATCTTCTTACCCGGAAAGTACAGGAGAACAAGATATACCACCTTTTTCTCTCTGTCTATATCTTCCCTGATTTCAAACCTTGCAGTCAGGTAGCCCCTTTCCCTTACGCTTTTTAGAAAGTCCTCTATCCTTTCTTCTATTACCTCCTTATCGTATGTATCTGGAAGTTCTATCCTCCTGAAGCCCAGAACCTTCAGCTTATAC
>CAZPVY010000026.1:0-20753 GCA_964590265.1 uncultured Aquifex sp.
AGCCGAAAATATAACCGTTAAAAATCCCAGAATGGTAAGCGTCTTGTAGTATTTCTCTTTCAGGACTATCTCTAAGGAGAAAATTATCAGTATCCCTATAGCAAGGACAAGTTCAGGTAGAAGTGCATTCCAGTTCACGATCAACCTCCCAAAACCGTCTTCACCGTATGGCTAACTATGTTCACAAAAGGTGCAGGATACAGACCCATCAGGAAAGCAACAAAGAGTATCAGAACGAAGGGTATTACATGATGGAGTTCAAGATCCTTGAGCTTTGCCCACTTCTCCCTCCTGTGGTCGGATATGGTCTCCTCTTCAAGCATGACCCTTTTGTACATGTAGAGGAAGTATGCCGCTCCGAGTATCATTCCCGTTCCCGCAATAACAGCCCATATGGGGTGAGCCTTGAAGGTTCCCAAAAGAACGAGGAACTCTGCTATGAAGCCCGCAAGACCAGGAAGTCCTATACCCGCAAGACCCGAAATCATGAATACTATCGCAAAGTTCGGAATATATCTCGCAAGACCTCCGAGATCATCCATGTTGTAGGAGTGTATCCTGTCGTAGATAAAGCCTGCTGCAAAGAATAGAGCTGCTGAGGAAAGACCATGGGCTATCATCATGTAAACTGCACCATTGAGAGCATCACCGTCAAGGGCAAAGGTTCCGAGCGTGACGATCCCCATATGGGATATGGATGAGTATGCGATAAGCCGCTTTATGTGTGTCTGGGCTATTGCCATCATAGCAGCGTATATAATCGCTATCACGCTGAGCGTAAATATCAAAGGCATGTAGTACTTGGAGGCTTCGGGAAATAGAGGAAGAGAATATCTCACAAAACCGTAAGTTCCCATCTTCAGTAGGACTCCTGCAAGTATAACGGAACCGGCGGTTGGTGCCTCAACGTGAGCGTCAGGAAGCCACGTATGAACCGGGAACATGGGAATCTTGACTGCAAAACCTATTCCGAATAGGAGGAAAGCTACCATCTGGAGCCATACGGGATAGCCCATCTTAGCATGCTCTATGTAGTCAAAGGTTATATGTCCCGTCTGGAAGTATCCGTAAACTATGATGGAAGCAAATCCCAGGAGAAGGAACAGACTACCGAAGAATGTATAAATGAAGAACTTGTTTGCCGCATATACTTTCCTGTCGTGTCCCCAGAAGCCGATGATGAAGTACATCGGTATGAGCATTCCCTCCCAAAATATGTAAAAGAGGAAGAAGTCAAGGGCTGAGAACACTCCAAGACATGCTGTTTCAAGGAGGAGGAAGAGAGCTGTGTATAGAACAGGTCTGTCCTCTATCCTCCAAGACCACACGAACACCGCAAAGAAAAGGAGAGCGGTCATCACTATAAGAGAGACAGCCATTCCGTCAAGTCCGAGATGGTATGAGATGCCGAAAGTTGGTATCCAGTCTATCTTTGTTTCAAACTGAAAACCGGGTTTTGAGAAGTTAAAGTTGAAGAAGAGTATAAGCGATAGAATGAACACTATACCAGATACCACTACAGAGGATAGCTTTGTAAACGCCTCATTTCTAACTATCGCTATAACTCCCGCGGTCAAAAGCGGGAGGAATATTATCAGACTGAGCAGGTACTCCATCAGCTTCCTCCTCCGTATATTAGTGCCACAAGCAGCAGAACAAGTATAGCAAATCCACTACTTAGACCCAGAGCATACCAGTTGAGTTTTCCGCTCTGCAGGAACTTAAGCCCCTGTCCGATCGATTGAACTATTATGGCAATGCCGTTCACTATGCCATCTATGAACTGTCTTTCACCCACGACATACAGAACCTTTGAGTAACTCATGTATCCCGCAGCAAGAACGCCGTGGTAGAGCTTCTCCGTAAAGAACTGTTCTTTGAAGGTTGTGTGTATAGCCTTAAGAGACTCATATGTCTTTTCAGGATCAAGGAACTTCTTTGCAAAAATAGCGTAAGCAAGAGCTATACCAAGAAGCCCAACTATCACAGAAGTTACCGCAATATTCAGATGGATTTCTTTATGTTCTCCTCCAATAGCATGAATATACCATCCCTCAAAAAATCCTGCTACCGTTGCCATCACTCCCAATACAACCATCGGCACTGTCATCACAGATGACACTTCCTTCGGCTCATCCTTCACTACCCCTCTAAACCTCTCCTCCCCGTGAAATACTATAAATCCTTCCCTGAATATGTAATACGCTGTCAAAAACGCTACCACCGTCCCCAATAACCCCCATACAAAACTCCCCTCATAATAGCTCCCTATCAGCCTGTCCTTGCTCCAAAATCCAGATAACGGAAATATCCCCGCAAGCGCTAATGCCCCTATCGTAAAACTCGCATACGTCACCGGCATGTACTTCCTTAAATTCCCAAAGTTGTATATGTCATAAAACTTGTGGTGAAATGCTGTTATTACACTCCCTGCCGCAAGAAATAAAAGTGCTTTAAAAAAGGCATGCGTTGTCAGGTGAAACATCGCTCCCCCTTTGTCCCCCACTCCCAAAGCAAGAAACATATACCCAAGCTGACTCATAGTTGAAAAAGCGATTATCTTCTTCATGTCCGTATGTGCTGTCGCTGAAAGTGCCGCAAACAAGGCTGTGAGTCCTCCTATCACTGCTACTACTTTCAGTGTCTGTGGTGCCGCTTCAAATATGGGATACAACCGAGCTACCATGTACACCCCTGCTGCTACCATAGTCGCTGCGTGAAGCAAGGCACTCACAGGTGTCGGTCCTGCCATCGCATTCGGTAGCCATGTGTGCAAAGGCAATTGCCCTGACTTTCCTACAGCTCCCCCAAATAAAAGTAGTGTTGCCAGTCCTATCAGCGCTGTGTCTGTTGTTTCTACCTTGTTGAATATCTCCACTATGTCCAAACTCTTGAAAATTAAAAAGGTGGATATTATCCCAAAGATAAATAGCCAGTCTCCTATCCTGTTCATTACAAAGGCTTCTAAGGAGGCATTCGTTGCTTTCTTCTGCTGGTGGTAATACCCAATGAGCAGATATGATGCTAATCCCACTCCTTCCCAGCCGAAAAAGATTCCGAGAAGATTGTCCGACAGGACTATAAGTAGCATCGCGAACAAAAACAGAGAGAGGTATGCGTAGAACTTGTATACCCACTTTCCGAATTCGTCGTGCATGTAGCCTATTGAGTACACAAAAATCAGCGTTGCTACGAAAGTTACTACTGCTGCTGTGATAGAAGACAGAGCGTCAAAGTAAAAGCCTACTGTCAGTGTATACCCCTCTAAGGGTAGAAATTCGTAAAGCTTTATCTGTATAGGAGAGTGAAGAGCCTTAGACATGACTATAAGTGAGAAGATAAAGGAGATCGCACTTGCGATTGAGGTTATTATTCCGCTTGCCTTATCACCTATTTTTCTTCCGAGAAAGCCTATAACCAGAAAGGATAGCAATGGAGAGAGGATAATCACAATACCTTCCATATATCACCCCCTCATGTCCGTAATCTCATCAGTAGATTCAACAAACCTGTATCTAAAGATGGCGATTATTATACCCAAACCCACCGCAGCCTCAGCTGCAGCTAAGGCTATTATAAAAAGTGCGAATATCTGCCCTTCCACAAGACCCATATAGGCATCCGCACCCACAAAGGCTATGTTTACCGCGTTCAAAGCAAGTTCAAGGCTCATCAAAACCGTGACCAGATTCCTTCTGACTATCAGCCCGAGCACACCAAGCCCGAAAAGTATCATGCTTACTATGAAGTAAGCCTCAACCGGTATCGTCTTCATAGGTCTGACTCTCCTTTCTTCCTATAAGAACTGCACCTATCATACCTATCAGCAGAACAAGTGAAACCACCTCAAAGGCAAAAAAGTACCTTGTAAACAGAATTGAACCAATCACTTCGGTGTTCCCCAACTTCTCTATAAAGGTTTTGAACTTACCCTCTGGAGAAGCGGTTATACCAAGAAAGAAAACTATCGCCATCTCCACGTAGAGAAGTATGACGAGAGGAAGGGAAAGAACACCCTCCATTCTGTAGTGAGCTCCTTTTTTAACAGCTTTCTCCCAAGGCACCGCTGTAAGAACGAAAATATAGAAGACAGCAATTGCAACCGCGTATATTAGAAGTTGTATGGCACCCACAAGCTCGGCACCGGCGGTGAAGAATATTCCCGCAACCGCTATCAGAGCGGAAAGAAGCCACAGGATAACGTATATGGGATTAGTGAAAGTGATTACACCTATGCCTGAAATGATAGCCCATATGGAGAATATCAGGAATATGATCAGCCTTACCATCCATGCCTCCCTCTGTACTCAGGTTCAGAAAGTTTTATTTTGTTCTCATGCCAGAGCTTGTCCCTCTGCTCATCATCTATCCATATTCTGTCAGGTTCGTTTTCCCTTCTCATCTGCCAGTCCCTTCCCACTCTTTCAAGAAGTTCAAGATTCAAGATAGCATCCTTTCTCGTGTAAGAAGCTGTCTCGTGAATATCGGTCTGATATAGACAGTCAACAGGACATGCATCAACGCAGAAACCACAGAACGTGCAGAGCATAAGGTTCATATTGAAAACACTGACAACCCTTTTTCCGTTTTCCAGTTTCTTTCCTTCTATTTCAAAAAGCTGTGGAACCGGACAGGCTCTTTTGCAGAGCATACATACAACGCATCTGCTTTTACCCGGAATCACCTCTATCTTGAACCTCTCTACCCACTCGTCGTAAGCAGGTTGAGGCTCGTTTCCATCAACGACCTTGTGCCCGAAGAATCCTCTGAATCTCTTCGGAGGTGTAAGTTTTTCGTAAGGATAATGAGTAGTTATCGTCCTGCTGAAAGCGTGTTTTATGGTAACAGATAAACCCTTTATGAAATCTATAAAAAGTGCTCTCTCAAGCCAGCTCAGAGGCTTTGCAGTCACGCGTTTTATCATTTCATTACCCCCAAACTATCGGAGCAATTATAGCGGTTAAGACTATGTTTATCAAGGCTAAGGGAAGCATTACTTTCCAAGCTATCTCAGTTATCTGGTCTATCCTGTATCTGGGAAGCGTCCAGTGAAGCCAGAGAATAAAGAGGAAAAGAGCAGTAACCTTAAGTATGAACCAGACATAAGGAGAGAAAGGTCCGAGGAAAAATAGAGGATCAATAAATCCTATGAAAGGTATGTTTATCGGAGACCATCCCCCAAAAAAGAGAACTACCGCTATCGCAGACAGAGAAAGGACCTCAATGTACCACTCAACGAGAGGGAAGAGTCCAAACTTCATCCCTCCGTACTCAACAGTAAATCCAGTAACCAGCTCTGCCTCAGCTTCTTGTATATCAAAGGGAACCCTTCCCGTTTCTGCGAGAAGCGAAAACATATAGACTATGAAGGCTATCGGCTGAACCCAAATATACCAGAGGTTCTGCTGGATCTGCCTCTCAACAATCTCATAGGTGGATAGTGTTCCAGCAAGAATTATGGGACCCATAACCGCAAAGGTTATCGCAACCTCATAAGAGATAATGATTCCTGCTTTCCTCATTGAACCTATCAGAGGATATTTGGAGTTAGAAGCCCATCCCGCAATCGCAATTGCGTAAACCGCAAGAGAGCCAAGACCAAACACAAGAAGAAGTGCTACGTTAACATCCGTAAGAATCGGCTTTATTTTGTATCCGAAGAGTTCAAACTCGGGTCCGAAGGGAATTACAGCAAAAACGAGGGTTGCAGGAACGAGGGCTAATACTATAGCAAGGTTATATAAAAACTTGTTCCCGTATCTTGGAAAGAGGTCTTCCTTAGTTATCAGTTTCAGACCATCCGCTATGGGTTGGAGCAGTCCATGCCATCCAACTACCATAGGTCCGGGTCTCCTCTGAATATGAGCAGCAACCTTTCTCTCAACCCATGTAAGGTATGCACCTACGCCGAAAACTACCCCGAGAATAACGAGTATCTTTATGATCGCTATGATGAGTCCAGCCAAAACGCTCTCCATCAAACTCCTCCTACCTGTCTGTCTCTCCCACCACAGGATCTATACTCGCAAGTATGGTAACCGCGTCCGCTATGACTCTATCTTTCATCAGATAGGGATATATACACAGGTTATAGTAAGATGGGGGTCTTACCTTGACTCTGTAAGGCTTAATTGCCCCCATGGACACCACGTAAAAACCAAGCTCGCCCCTCGGATTCTCTCCAGAAGAATAAATATCTCCCGTAGGAACCTTCAAACCTATTCCATCTATGGTGAGCTTGAGCTTTTTCTCCTTCGGAACCTCTGCAAAGAAGGGAGCGTCCTTGGGTATCTTCTCAAGCTTTGCAACGCACTGTTCAATTATTCTTATGCTTTGACGCATCTCCTCAACACGCACCAAATACCTGTCGTAGCAGTCTCCTATATCACCAACCGGAATATCAAACTCAACTTCAGAATAGGCATCGTAAGGCTCAAACTTCCTTATATCGTAGGGAATTCCCGAGCCTCTGATTACGGGACCTGTTACACCGTAGAAGTAGGCATCATCAGCAGATATAACCCCTACATCCTTATTCCTTTTCAGCCATATCCTATTTCTTGTGAGAATTCTCTCCCAGTCGTCAAGCTCCTTTAGGAATCTTTTTACGAAAGCCTTTATCACATCAAGGGCGCCTTCGGGAAGATCCATCCTAACTCCGCCCACCCTCGGATAGGATATAGTGAGCCTTGCACCTGTTATACCCTCAAGGATGTCCATTATCTTCTCTCTCTCCTTGAAGGTGTAGAGAAATATGGTGAGCGCTCCGAGATCAAGAGCGTAGGTTCCGAGCCAGAGAAGATGGGAGTTTATCCTCTGAAGCTCGGACATCATAGTCCTTATGTACTTTGCCTTCTCAGGAACGAACTCCTCAATGCCGAGCATCCTTTCTATTGCAACCACCCATGCCTGATTTGAGCATAGAGCAGAAAGGTAATCCATCCTGTCGGTGTAGACGAGAAATTGGTTGTACATCTCGTTCTCGGCAAGCTTCTCAACCCCTCTATGAAGCTGACCGAGTATTACATCTGTTTGAACTATCCTCTCTCCTTCAAGGTCAAAGAGGAACCACATTGTTCCGTGAGTCCCCGGATGGAGAGGTCCCCAGTTAAGGACTATCTGAGCCTTTTTCTTGAGTCTTCTTCTTTCCGTTATCTCCAAGTCCTCAAGAGTAGGGACTATCGTGTGCTTTCTTTCATAGTTCATAGTTCCCTCAAGCTGATCTCCCCAGAGAACCTCATTCAGGGAGGGAAGATCTTGTTCGGGAATACCTTCAAGAGGGAAATCCTTCCTCAACGGGAAGTAGGGATAGGTGTCCCACATAAAGGCACGCACAAGGTTCTCGTGTCCCTCATACTGGATACCGAACATGTCGTAGCACTCTCTCTCCGCCCACTTGCCTGCGAACCAGAGTTTCTCTATTGAGGGGAGAGTTCCGTCGGTTCTCGTTTTGACTATGACCCTCTTCTTCTCATCAACGTTATAGAGTATATAGAAAGCCTGAAACCTTGAAATTCTGTCTTCGGGAAAAGCTATAAGGTTTTCTTTAACAGCATTTTTGAAGTCCTTTTCCTTCTCAAGTATCTCCTTCAGGTCTACCACCGAGTGGTCTATGAAGAGCTTAAAACCCTTTTCATCTCTGAGGATTTTGAGTAGGTCTATGAGATCCTCCTTTTTTATATGAAGGGCAACTGTATTTTTCGTTTCAACAACACCCAGTTCAGAAAAGCGCTCCTTCAAGTCCATAAAGTCATCAGCTTTAGCCCACGGCATTACTAAGTTTCCTCCATTTCAAACTGCCAGTTTAGGGCACCCTTTCTCCAGGCGTACAAAAGACCGTAGGTTAATATAAGGATGAACAGGAACATTTCAATGAAGCCAAATGCTCCAAGCCATTTGTAAACTACCGTCCAAGGAAAGAGGAACGCAGCTTCTATGTCGAAGAGAAGGAGAAGGAGTCCGAGCAAATAGTATCCTTGATGAAATGTTGTCTGAGCGCTTTCGTCATAGAGAGGAACACCGCACTCATAAGGGTAGTCCTCATACTCCTGAGGCGTCTTGGGACCGAAGAGCCAGTTCAGGGATATCATCACGAGGGCTACCGCCACCATTATCACGAAAAAGATCAGAAATCCTATATACTCCATCTCCTTCACCTCGCAAAGAGACTCTCAGAAGCAGGGGCTATAAGACTCCATACAATACCCGGGATCACAGCAAGAACAACCGTCAGCACCGTTAGGAAAACAAGAGATACAACCTCAGCATAGCTCTTTCCCGGTACGGAAACATCCTTCTCTTTATCCTTCATATACATGAGAACAACAAGCCTCACGTAATATCCCGTTGAAATCGCTGTTGAGAAGATCATCAAGAATGCAAGCCACCAAAGCCGGTCAAAGGAAAGAGCCATGAACACAAGAGCCTTTCCCACAAAACCTACCGTAGGTGGTACTCCGAGAAGAGCAAACATGTAAACCATAAAAGAAAAGGCTAAGTACGGTAAGTTAAACCTCATTCCTGAAAATTCATAAATCTCGTTCTTCCACCCTTCAGCTCTCTCAAGCATGGCGACCACAAAGAAAGAACCCGCAGCCATAACTGCGTAAACCACAAGGAAGTATATGACAGCCTTGAGACCTATAACCTTCGTCACAGCAACTGCAGCGAGTATATATCCCGAGTGGGCTATTGAGGAGTAGGCAAGAAGCCTTTTTATATCTCTCTGAACGAGAGCGACAAAATTTCCATAAAGCATCGTAACCGCAGCTATCACACCTACCGTTATCATCCACGCAAAAGAGAATTTCTCCTGCACGAGGGGCATTATCCTGATGATTGGTATGAAGAAAGCAAGCTTACCAACAGATGCCATGAACGCTGTTACTGGGGTCGGAGCACCTTGATAGGCATCGGGTAGCCAAAAGTGGAAAGGAACAGCACCTATCTTTACCGCAAAACCTATAAGGAAGAGAACAAGCCCGAGGATAAGGTAATGGTAGTCCTCACCGTTGTAAGACATTATCTTCCTGAGATCCAGAGACCCTGAGTGTATATACATAAAAACTGCACCGTAAGAGGCTAAGGCTATACTCAGACCCCCGAGGATCAAATACTTGAAGGCACCTTCCTTTGAGATAAAAGATCCCCTCAGAAGTGCTGTCAGGATATAGAAACCGATAGAAACAAGTTCAAGTGACACATAGATCACTATAAGGTTGTAAGATGATGCGAGGATCATAGCACCAAGAAGAGTGAAAGCGAGTATGTAATAGAACTCTCCGTAAAAAGACTTTTTCGCTTGGAAGTATTTATGGGAAAAAGCAAGAGCGGTGATGGTTATCAGAATCTCAAAGACCTTTACAAGAACACCAAGGGTATCATTCGTAAAACCTCCGTAAAAGGTATCACCTTCGTTCTGCCCGGATATGCCTATGAACATCAGAGCGATCAGATAACCTATAGCGCTGAGAATAGGAAGAAATTTTCTCTTCTTTTCTGGAGAAAGGATAAGATCAAGGGTAAACAAAACAAAAGCGGTTACAAGAACTGTAAGCTCCGGCAGGAAAAGATTCAGCTCCGGTATCTCTATAGCCCCTATAAGTTGCCCTATATCCATCCTCACTTCCTCAATCAAGCTTCAACAGGTGCTTCAGTATAAATCCCAGCGAACCTTCAAACATATTAAAGAACAGATACGGGAAGAAACCTACAAGGAATATAGGTATTATTAACATCAGGAAAGCGGTGAGCTTAAAACCCCTAACATCTGTAAAGTGTATGAGTATACTCTCCTCTCTCACATCAAGGAAAAGGGTTTTCAGGAAATAAAGAACGTATGCAGCACTGAAGAAACCTCCTGCAAGAACGAAAAGGGCGAGAGGATAGGAATACTCCTTAGCAGAGAGCATTGTCAGAAACTTACCCCAGAAGGAAGAACCTCCCGGAAGTCCCATAGCGGCAAAGGCTGTGATAGCAACGATGATAGCAAAAACAGGCATGAATTTAACAGAGCCCCTGAGACTTTCCATATTGAATGTGTGAAGACGGTTGTATATGAAGCCTGCAATCATAAACATAGAAGCGCTCGTCATACCGTGAGCGAACATCTCTATAACTGAAGCCCTCAAACCCTCATGATTAAGCAGGAACATAGCTGTGACCACAAAACCCATGTGGCTTATAGATGAGTAAGCAACGAACCTTTTGACATTGTTCTGAACTATCGTCATCCATGAAGCGTAAATTATGCTTATCAACCCGATTGCAACAAGAAAAGGCATCAGTTTTACAGTCGCGTCTGGGAACAGTCCTATGTTGAACCTCAGAAGTGCGTAAGTTCCCATCTTCAGAAGTATAGCGGCGAGAACAACTGAACCAGCTGTGGGAGCTTCACCGTGTGCGTCCGGCAACCACGTATGGAAGGGAACAAGAGGAGTTTTAACGGCAAAAGCTATGAAGAACAGTAAAAAGATGAAGATCTCAAATTCAGGCGGATAGGTGTTCTTAATAAGATCAAAGTAGCTGAAGGAAAATTTTCCGTAATTGAAATAGTATTGAACTGCGGTAGAAGCTATACCAAGCAGGAGGAACAGGGAAGATACGAAAATGTATATGAAGAATTTGTAGGCAGAATAAAGCCTCAGCTTGTATCCCCAGACACCTATCGCGAAGAGCATCGGCAGAAGAGTCAGCTCATAAAACACATAGAAAACTATCAGATCAAAACTCGCAAATACACCAACGAGGAAACTCTCAGAAAGAAGAAAGGCTATAAAGTACTCTTTCAATCGCGAACTTATCTGCCTGTCTCTAACAGACCACAGAATTGCAACGAGGGATATAAGGGTGGTGAGAAAGTACATGAGAAGGGATAAACCATCAAGCCCAAGAGAAAGCTTTATATTAAACTCATCCAAGATTGAATACTCCTCGTAAAACTGAATATTTGCGGTTTTACTGTAATCAAACAGAAGAAGAACTATGAGTGAGAGAAAAAAAGTTATTCCCGCTCCAGCTACCGCAATGGTTTTAACAAACCTTTCTTGTACGAATACAATCAGCAAGGAGAAAAGAGCTGGTATGAGGATGGAAACCGTTATGAATGGAAACTCTGCCCTTATCACCTCCATTCTCGCTTACCCCTTCATCCTGTCAAGAGCATAAAGCATTATACCCAGTATTACGATTATTCCTATAAGTAGGAACATCACGTAATTGTTAAGAAGCCCTGTTTGAATATTCCTCAATACCCTTCCACTCCTAAACATACTGAGGGCAAGCCAATGTATAAATATGTCTATTGATTTCACGTCAAAAGCTTTCCACAAACTTTTAGCAGATCTAAGGAAAACTTTGTAGGCTGTGTTTATGAAACCGTCTATCAGGAACCTATCTCCCACGTAGAACGTAACTCTGGAAAGAGCCATATATCCTCTTGCAAAACCCTTGTGATAGAGTCTCTCTGTAAAGAACTGTTCCTTGAAAGTTGTGTGAAGAGGCTTCAGAGCGGAATAGATACCCTCAGGAGAAACCACCCTGCGAACGAAGACGAGATAAGCGAGAAGTATCCCTGTAATTCCCACAGCAACTGATGTAACTGCAATATTCAGATGGATTTCTTTATGTTCTCCTCCAATAGCATGAATATACCATCCCTCAAAAAATCCTGCTACCGTTGCCATCACTCCCAATACAACCATCGGCACTGTCATCACAGATGACACTTCCTTCGGCTCATCCTTCACTACCCCTCTAAACCTCTCCTCCCCGTGAAATACTATAAATCCTTCCCTGAATATGTAATACGCTGTCAAAAACGCTACCACCGTCCCCAATAACCCCCATACAAAACTCCCCTCATAATAGCTCCCTATCAGCCTGTCCTTGCTCCAAAATCCAGATAACGGAAATATCCCCGCAAGCGCTAATGCCCCTATCGTAAAACTCGCATACGTCACCGGCATGTACTTCCTTAAATTCCCAAAGTTGTATATGTCATAAAACTTGTGGTGAAATGCTGTTATTACACTCCCTGCCGCAAGAAATAAAAGTGCTTTAAAAAAGGCATGCGTTGTCAGGTGAAACATCGCTCCCCCTTTGTCCCCCACTCCCAAAGCAAGAAACATATACCCAAGCTGACTCATAGTTGAAAAAGCGATTATCTTCTTCATGTCCGTATGTGCTGTCGCTGAAAGTGCCGCAAACAAGGCTGTGAGTCCTCCTATCACTGCTACTACTTTCAGTGTCTGTGGTGCCGCTTCAAATATGGGATACAACCGAGCTACCATGTACACCCCTGCTGCTACCATAGTCGCTGCGTGAAGCAAGGCACTCACAGGTGTCGGTCCTGCCATCGCATTCGGTAGCCATGTGTGCAAAGGCAATTGCCCTGACTTTCCTACAGCTCCCCCAAATAAAAGTAGTGTTGCCAGTCCTATCAGCGCTGTGTCTGTTGTTTCTACCTTGTTGAATATCTCCACTATGTCCAAACTCTTGAAAATTAAAAAGGTGGATATTATCCCAAAGATAAATAGCCAGTCTCCTATCCTGTTCATTACAAAGGCTTCTAAGGAGGCATTCGTTGCTTTCTTCTGCTGGTGGTAATACCCAATGAGCAGATATGATGCTAATCCCACTCCTTCCCAGCCGAAAAAGATTCCGAGAAGATTGTCCGACAGGACTATAAGTAGCATCGCGAACAAAAACAGAGAGAGGTATGCGTAGAACTTGTATACCCACTTTCCGAATTCGTCGTGCATGTAGCCTATTGAGTACACAAAAATCAGCGTTGCTACGAAAGTTACTACTGCTGCTGTGATAGAAGACAGAGCGTCAAAGTAAAAGCCTACTGTCAGTGTATACCCCTCTAAGGGTAGAAATTCGTAAAGCTTTATCTGTATAGGTTCGTGCAGGGATTTAAAGACCATGTAGAAAGAGAACACAAACGAAAAGGCGCTTCCGAGCACCGCTATAACACCGCTTGAAAGATCACCTATCCTTCTACCAAAAAGAGCTGTTATCAAAAAGGCAAAAAGCGGCATTAAGATTACAAAGATCCCTTCCATACTTTAATCCCTCAAATGGACAATCTCGGAAGATCCTTCATAACCTTTCAGCCTAAAAATTGAAACCACAAGCCCGAGTCCAACAGCAACCTCCGCCGCCGCGACAGTTAGGACAAAAAATGCAAATATCTGTCCGTCAACCTTTCCCAGATACTTATCAACTGTAACAAGGGTGAGGTTTACTCCGTTGAGCATTATCTCCGTGCTGACCAGCATCGTTATGAGGTTCTTACGGATCATCACTCCAAGCAAACCTATAAGGAAGACCAATATGCTCAACAGTATGTATGCCTTCTCTATAGTCACTCTTCCTTCCTCCCAAACAGGATTGCCCCTATCATTGCGACTAAAAGTATAACTGAAGCCACTTCAAAAGGAAACAGATAGGAGGTAAAGAGGTTCTTACCGACTTCTCTCACGTTGTTCTCAACCACGCCTGCTGGCTCGGCAAGTTTACCCTTAAGAACCATGTAGCCCATTAAAAGGAAAACGATAAGAACTATAGGGAATCCGAAAGCAAGCTCCTTTTTGTAAACGCCTTCAAACCTCTTAACTTTCTCCCAAGGAATGGTGGTTATAACGAGAACGTAAAAGACAACTATAGCAACCGCATAGATTATCAGCTGAAGACCTGCCAGAAGCTCAGCTTTGAGACTCAAAAATACTCCAGCCATCGCAAGGACGCTAGATAGAAAGAACAGAATTGAGTGAACGGGATTCTTCACCAAGATAGCACCAAGAACCGAAACCACAAGCCAGAAAGAGAGTATTCCGAATACTATCCACTCCACTGTATCTTCCCCCAGAGTTTTTCCCTTTCCCTGTCATTAGACCAAATCCTGTCAGGCTCATCACCCCGTCTGCTTTTGAAATCAACAGCGTGTCTCTCAAGCCTGTCCATCCTCAGGACTTCGTCTCTCCTTGAGTAGCCTGCGAGCTCGTAGAGATCCGTCATTGTGAGGCAACCAACAGGGCAGGCATCAACACATAGACCGCAGAACAGGCAATTCAGCAGGTTCATATCAAAGCGGACAACCTTTTTCCTTCCATCTGGCATCTGAACTGCTTCTATCCTGAAGAGAGTTGGCATAGGACACGCAGTCTGACACATGTAGCATGCAACACATCTACTCTTTCCTCTTTCATAGCTCATGAATTTCTCTATGGCTTTCAGAGAATCGGGCTCTGTTCCATCCCACACAAAGTGCCCATGAGCACCCCTGAACCTCTTAGGAGGTGTTAGCTTCTCTGAAGGATACTCGGTGGTTATTGGCTTTCTGAACAGATTTCTGAGAGTTACCGAAAGCCCCTTTAGGAAATCTATGAAGAATATAGCTTCAACTATATTCAGATAGTCCTTTCTGCTGAGCCTCTTTATCTTCACATCAACCACCTCCAAAGGCATAAGTAAGAGCAGCAGTAACTATTACATTAGCCAGAGCAACAGGAAGCATTATCTTCCACGCTATTTCGGTTATATCCTTTGCCTGAAATCTCGGAAGCGTCCAGTGGAGCCACAACACAAAGAACACAAGACCGAACATCTTTGCAAGAAACCAAAAATAGGGAGAGAATGAACCCAGAATGTTAGGACCCGACCATCCTCCGAAGAAGAGAACGACCGCTATCGCGGAAAGTGCCATCACGTTCAGGTACCATTCCGCAAGGGGTAGCGCTCCAAATCTCATTCCACCGTATTCAACGTTGTACCCAGTAACGAGCTCGGCTTCAGCCTCCTGAATGTCAAAGGGAACCCTTCCCGATTCTGCAAGCATGCAGAAAAGATAGAGAATGAAAGCTACAGGCTGATAGAAGATGAACCACGTTCCTCTCTCCATCTGAGCTTCAACTATACCTGTTGTGCTCATCGTTCCTGCGAGCAGAACTACACCGAGAACCGAGAAGCCGAGAACCACTTCATAGGCGATTATCACCGAAGCCTTCCTAAGAGAACCTATGAAGGCGTATTTTGAGTTAGAAGCCCAACCAGAGAAAATTGTTCCGTAAACAGCAAGAGAACCCATCGCAAAGACAACGAGCAGAGCAATATTGACGTCAGAAATTATCGGTTTTACTTTGTAGCCGAAAACTGTGAATTCAGGACCAAAGGGTATAACAGAAAACAGAAGTATAGCCGGAGCAACAGCCATCATTATCGCGAGATAGTAAACGGGAACGTCCGCCCCCTTTGGGATTATAGACTCCTTCGTCATCAGTTTCAAACCGTCCGCGAGCGGTTGAAGCAGTCCGAAGGGACCGACCACAGTAGGACCGAGCCTCGCTTGAATATGACCAGCAAGCTTCCTCTCAAACCAAGTCAGATATGCCCCCAGACCGAGAGCTACACCGAGTAGGACTCCTATCTTTATAAGCGTCACTATCAGTGATACCAAAAACTCATTCATCTGTCAGTCTCCCCCACAACAGGATCTAAGCTACCAAGCAGAGCTATCGCGTCAGCGATCGTTCTTCCCTCGATCAGCTTGGGAAATATGGAAAGGTTGTAAAGCGCCCCAGACCTTATCCTCAGTCTGTAAGGTTTACTCCCGCCTCTTGAAAATATGTAGAAGCCGAGCTCACCTCTAGGATTTTCAGCGGAGAAATAAACCTCTCCGGGAGGAGCATTTTCACCGTGAACCACAACCCTGAAGGACTGAACCATATCTTCAAGAGCTGTGAACACGTGCTCCTTAGGAGGTATAACTGCGGGATGTTCCTTATTGATGTAAGGGGCATCTTTTGGCAACTTCTCAAGCTTCGCAACACACTGCTCAATTATTCTGACACTCTGAGCCATCTCCTCCATTCTGACAAGATATCTGTCGTAAACATCCCCAACTTCTCCTACGGGTATGTCAAAATCAACCTCATCGTAGGCAGCGTAAGGCTCAAGCTTTCTGAGGTCATAGGGAACCCCAGAACCCCTTGCAACAGGACCAGAGAGTCCGTAAGCGTGCACATCCTCCCGCGTTATTACTCCTACATCTTTAGTTCTCCTTAGCCATATCCTGTTCCTTGTAAGAAGCATGTGATACTCTTTAAGCTTCTTGGGAAAGTCCTTTATAAAAGCTTTCACTACATCAAGGGTTCCTTCAGCAAGGTCATAATGAACCCCTCCTATTCTGAGGAACGCAGTCGTGAGCCTGTATCCTGCATTTCCTTCTATGATGTCCATGATCTTTTCTCTCTCTCTAAAACAGTAGAGGAATACCGTAAGTGCTCCGAGGTCAAGGGCACCCGTTCCAAGCCAGAGAAGGTGGGAGTTTATCCTCTGGAGTTCTGCAAACATAGTTCTTATGTACCTTGCCTTTTCAGGTACTTCTATACCCAAGAGTTTCTCAACCGTCGTAACATACGAGAGTTCATTGCATATTGCGGATATGTAGTCCATCCTGTCCGTATAGGGAAGAAACTGGAAGTAGTAAACGTTCTCCGCTATCTTTTCCATTCCCCTGTGGAGCTGACCGAGGATTACATCACTCTGAACTACGAACTCTCCTTCAAGATCAAAGAGAAACCATATCGTTCCGTGAGTTCCCGGATGGAGAGGTCCCCAGTTAAGAACAAGCTGAGCTTTCTTCTTGAGCCGAGCTTTTTCGGTTCTTTCCAGATCCTCTAAGGTAGGAACCTTCGTATGGAGAATCTCATAATCGTGAGAAGGCGTATCAGTTCTTCCATGAAGGATCTCCGTAAGAGAGGGAAGCTCCTGCTCCGGGATACCCCGCAAGGGAAAGTCCTTTCTGAGTGGAAAGTGCTCATACCCCTCCCACATAAACATCCTTCTGAGGTTTTCATGACCTTCAAATTCAACACCGAACATATCGTAGGCTTCTCTCTCAGCCCACTTAGCACCGGGCCACAGGTCGGAGATAGTTGGAAGCTTCCCGTTGCTCGCCCAAGCCTTTACTATTACTCTCTCATTCTCATCGGGATTGTAAAGTATGTAAACTCCCTGAAACCTTCTTGGATCTTCGGGGAAATCTATGCAGGTCATATCAACGAAATGGAGATACCTCTCCTTATCCCTAAGATGTTTAAGGAGATCTTTCAACTTTATCGTTGATACCTCAAGGTTTACAGTGTGCTTTCCAAAGATCACGTTTACGTTTTCTTTGAACTCCTGCTTTATCCTGTCTACAGTAGCTCGGTTCATCCAAGGCATACTTTTCTCCTTAAACAGTCATCTCCTGAGGAACAAAAAGCCCCTCCTTTTCAACATCCTTTCTGAACTGTTCAAAAGCCTTGTCGTATTTGGTAACTCCCTTTTCCTTTATCTTCCTCTGGAGCTGTAGGATTCCATAAATCAATCCCTGAGGAGTGGGAGGACAGCCCGGAACGTATACATCAACAGGAATTATCCTGTCAACTCCCTGAAGAGTTGAGTAGGTAGGGAAAGGTCCGCCTGCACTTGCACATCCGCCCATTGATATGCACCACTTGGGATCCGGCATTTGATCCCATATGAGCTTGAGCATGGGAGCGACCTTATTGACAACCGTCCCTGCAACTATCAAGACGTCCGCCTGTCTGGGAGAAGCCCTGAATATCACCCCCAATCTATCAAGATCAAACCTTGATGCAGCCGTGTGCATCATCTCTATAGCGCAGCAGGCAAGTCCTATCGTCACGGGCCAAAGAGCGTTCCTCCTTCCCCACCTGAGAAGTTCTTCCACCGTAGTTGTCACAAACCCGTTGGAGTTTATAGCAGCCATGTCTCATTACCTCCTTTCAGGTCTGCCACCTGAGAGCACCCTTAGCCCAAGCATACACAAAACCTAAAGCAAGAATGAAGATAAACAGAACAGCCTCTATCAAGCCATAAAGACCTATCTCCTTGAAAACCACAGCCCATGGAAAAAGATAGGCAGTTTCTATGTCAAAGAGTATGAGCAAGAGCCCCAAAAGGTAGTAGCCCTGTTTGAAAGTTCC
Source organism: uncultured Aquifex sp. (assembly GCA_964590265.1). Lineage (GTDB taxonomy): Bacteria > Aquificota > Aquificia > Aquificales > Aquificaceae > Hydrogenivirga. The sequence continues at coordinate 17,997 of CAZPVY010000026.1, forward strand.
CCTTGCCTCAGGATCATAAAGAGGAACACCGCATTCGTAAGGATAATCCTCCATAGGATCCTTCTTTCGCGTACCGAGTATATCGTTGAGAAAGGCGAATACAAGCCCTATAGTTACTGCTATCAGCGTAAAGACAAAAAGAGCCCCGTACTCTCCCATACCTTCCTCCGAAAAGGCAATCAAAAATATAACAGTGTTATGACCCTACTGTCAAGGGAAACCGACAGGTTTCAAGCCACGGAGAATTCTTTGTTCAAGAACTTCTTCCAAGTGTAGGGCATCTCATCAAGTTCCTGCTCTGCTATTTTCGTTATCTCTTTCTCTATGCCCTTTATATCTCTGCTTGTTCTTATCTTCACATCACAAACCTGCGGTTCGTTTATCGGCTTCCCTATCTGAGAAACTATGTAACAATATGCCTCCTCTACTTCCTCTATCTCATTTACTACTCTGTCCGCTATCAGGTTTGCAACTACGTTGTAAATCTTCCCTATGTGAGATACGGGATTCTTACCTGCCGCCGCCTCAAGGCTCATGGGTCTGTAGGGAGTTATCAGACCATTTACACGGTTTCCTCTTCCTACCTGACCGTCATCTCCCTGCTCCGCTGAAGTTCCCGTTACCGTTATGTAAACCGATCCATTTTCAGGATCATCAGCCGTGTTCAGATATACTTCAACTTCCTTATCCGTCAGGGACGAAGCGAGCTCCTTCACCTTATCCAGCACCGCTTCTCTCTTTTGCAGGTAGTCATCGAGGTTCTCAATATATCTGCTAACAAAAGCACAGGCGATAGTTATCCTGATCCTGTCCCTTATACGCACACCCATTACCTTTATATCCTCTCCCACTTCAGGATGTTCCTCTTTCAATTTCTCCGAATTTAGAAACTGCTCGGTTTCAAAGACTATCCTTTCAAGATCGTCGAGGGGAGCGAACCCCACACCGAAAGAGGTATCATTTGCAAGGGGAACTTCTCCCTTATTTTGAAATCTCATAAATAGATCCACAAGATCCTTGCTTCCCGGTTTTATTCTCGGTTGCACTATTACATGCCTGTCAGGATCTAAGTTGCGTATGTTTTCCTTAATCCAGCGCCTTGTCACCTCTATGGCAAGCTCTTCAACAGGAAGAGGCTTATCTCCCTTTTCATTCAGAGCTCTACCAACCAGATATATCTCTATCGGGGATATAATCTCCCCTCCACCAAAAACGGGATGAGCAACTCCTCCGACAAGAAGAGCCTTATCCACGTTGTGGTGCATTATTGCGCCAAACTCTTCAAGATAAAGTTTGGAGAGCTCTACCGAAAGCTCTTCAGCTATGGAATCACAAATTGTGTCCGGATGTCCTGTCCCTTTCCTCTCCACGATCTCAGCATCCTGGCTGTAAACAGGTTCAAAGGTCATTGGTGTAACAACGATGTTTGCCAATTCTTACACCTCCAGAAAGGTCTGAACTAAAAAATTATACACTCAGCAGAGATATGCCAGATTTCAGGAGTTTTTCAAGCTCTCCAACAGTAGGAGCTTCCGCATAAACCCTTATCAGCGGCTCAGTTCCGGATGCTCTGAAGAGAAGCCAGCTCTCATCTTCAAAAATGAGTTTCAAACCGTCTATAGTAAGAACCTTAGCAACTGTTCTACCGTCCAGCTTGTTCGGAGGATCATTTATCAGAGTTTTAAGCCTTCCTTTTATTCTGTCATCGGCAGGGAAATCTATCCTTTTGTAATATGCAGATCCGTAGGTTGAGAAAACTTCTTCTATGATAGCTGAAAGGGGTTTGCCCTTCAGAAGTATAAATTCCAGAATAAAGAGCGCGGACATAAGCCCGTCCCTTTCAGGGAGATAAGAAGGAACGCCATAACCCCCACTTTCCTCTCCTCCGAATATAACCTTTTCTTTGAGTATTATCTCATTTATGTTCTTAAAACCTACGGGAACTTCCTTCAGCTGTATGCCTTCAGCTTTACATATCCTATTTGCAAGGTACGTTGTGGAAACTGTTTTCACAACAACTCCATCTTTAATACCCTTGTTCTTAATCAGGTGAAGTAAGAGAAGAACGTATATAAGTTGAGTGTTCACATAATTTCCTCTTTCATCAACAAGGGCTATCCTGTCGCCGTCTCCATCGTTTGCAATACCCACATCCGCATTCAAAGCTCTTACTTTCTCCTTCAAAAGGGTTAAGTTTTTCTCAACTGGTTCGGGTGCATGTCCTCCAAAGAGTGGGTCTCTGTAGCTCCTTATCCCAACAACTTCTGTCTTTGTACCTTTTAAGGCTTCTCCTAACAATCCAGACGACGTTCCGAACATGGCATCATGGACAACCCGAAGGGTTCTTTCCCTGAAGAGATCAAGACTTACCTGCTTCCTGACTTCATCTATATAAGCCGGTAACAGATCTATCCTGTCCACATCAGCATACTCCGCAGGCTCCCCTGACACATTTGAAAGCCTGCCTTCTACTTCCCTTATAAACTCGGGTGTTGCGGAGCCACCGAAACCTTCCTTTATCTTATATCCGTTGTACTGAGGAGGGTTGTGGGATGCAGTGATCATAACACCGTTATCAAAACCCATATACTTAACACCAAAAGAAACCATAGGAGTTGTGCAGGCTTGGGCTGACAGCTTAACCTCAAGCCCTTCCTGAGCGAAGACTTTATAAACCTCTTCGGCAAAAAGTTCTGAGGAGAATCTCCAGTCGTAGCCCACTACAACCTTTTTTATATCTTTATCCTTCAGGACACC
>CAZPVY010000027.1:0-20665 GCA_964590265.1 uncultured Aquifex sp.
AAATTTAATATAGCATGCATCAAATAACCGTAGTTCTTTATTTCTTACTTTATCATGTCATCCTCTCTTACTGCTACCGCTCCTCTTTCCCTCTGAAAAACATAGACCTTTTCATCATAGCTGAGAGTGAAAATGAGCAAAAGTATCAGATATAGCATGCAGGATCCTCCCCGAAATAATCACCTGTTGCAAAGAACGCCCTTGCTCTTGAGTTTCCGTTACATATCTCAAGGTAAGGACAGTCTGAACACCTTCCTTTGATCTTCCTCGGTTTCTCTCTCAACTTGCTCAGCAGTCCGTTTGAATTCCATATATCACTGAAGTCTTTCTCTCTGAGATTTCCTACGCTGTGGAAGAAGAAGGGGTCTGGCTTCACATTTCCTTTGAAATCTATGTTTACAAGCCGAACAGCTGCTTGATTCCCTCCCCAGAGTCTGAGAATTTCATACAGCTTTTCCGCGCGCTGGGGGTATCTCTCCTTAAACTTCCGATAGAGCACTACTGCATCCGATTCATTGTTTCCTGTAACTATGTCTATATCTGTTCCCTTCTCATGAAACTCAAAAGCCTTGTCAATTATGAATTCCACAGTTTTTCTGTAAGTTTTCCTCTCCACATCCCTGAGACGTGTTCCCCTTCCTGCATAGACAAGGTGGGATATGTATATCTTCGGGACACTAAGTTTCTGGACAAGATCAAATATAAAGGGCAGACTGTCTGAAGTTTGCTGGGTGAGGGTAAACCTGAGACCCACCTTTAATCCCTTTTCCAAACATAATCTGATTGCATTCAGGGATTTTTCAAAGGAGTGTTTTTTACCTCTGAATCTGTCGTGAACATCCGGAGTGCCGTCAATGCTTATTCCAACGTAATCAAAACTTTCCTTTATCTTATCCACGTTCTCTCTGTTTATGAGCAATCCGTTTGTAGAAAGGTAAGTTTTGATACCTCTCTTCTTAAGAAGTGTTGCGATGTTGTATATATCCCCTCTGAGAAGAGGTTCTCCTCCGGAGAGGATCGCAAATTTAACCCCTTCCCTTACAAGAGAAGCAGAGATTCTGTCTATCTCGTCAAGGGTAAGCTCCCCATTCGTATCCTGATTCGCTGAGGAGTAGCAGTGTTTGCAGTAGAGGTTACACTTGTTTGTCAGATTCCATATCAGAATGATACCGGGGAAAGGTCTGTAATCCTCGTCTCCAAGAGCCTTCCTTATGTATTCACTTACCCTTAGCATACTTAGCCGTCCTTTCTTCCTTGAGAATGTCCATCAGAGAGAGTATCGCCTCTATCTCCTGCGTGGACATTTTTATCCGTGGCATGGCGTTCCTTTTGTATCCCAAAAGTTTTGATGTCTCTTCAGGGTTTACTATCTGTGAAACTATCAAGTCCTTGCTTCTGTGCTCAGCTATCCACTTGAAAGAGGGTCCGAAGGCTTCCTCCGTCTGGTGATGACAGCCCCAGCACTTAGCCATAAAAACTTCCTGTCCGAGCAGAGAAGGGTAGAAACGTCTTGACTTCATCACGAAGTTATACTTTCCGGCAGGGTGATCCGCCGGAAAACTCCTAATCAGAGAAAGGTTTAATGGATCGTAGATAAGGAGCTTCCCTTCCTTTCCTACAACACTTATATAGGCGTACTTTCCATCCCCGGAGAATTCCACGTGGGTCGCGGTGCTGTCTTTGCCTGTAATTACCTTGCTGAGCTGAAGAGTTCTCTTATCAATCAGAACAAAGCTGTTATTTCCGTTATCAACCCACAGGTAGGGCACGGCAGGATGGGTTCTCACAAAAAATCCCTTACCATTTGTGTCTATCTTCTTGATGAGCTTCCAGTCATACATACTCCATATACTTACCTCTGTTGAGCCTATGTGCCGTGTTGCAAAGTAGAAGTTTCCCTTGCTGTACCAGAAAGCCGATGAGAACAGATGGGGAAGTCCGGCAACTTCCTTTTCAAAGACTTTCTTCAGGGTATCTATCTCATAGACCACAAGCTTTTTATCCCTTCTTGAACTCCCTATCAGATACCTCTCAAAGGGGTCTATGAAAAAATCTTCAAGGGGTTCGTCAATGTTCTTATAGATTATGTTCCCATCGGGATCAAGAAATGCAACGAGAGACTTGTCCCTGAAGGTAAGGATAAAGGTGCTCCTCTTAACAAGCTCATAAACTGCTCCTGGTCTTCCCTTAAGCTCTATCCTTTTGAGGGGCTTCAAATCGGTATCAAAGAGAACAAGGCTCTTCGGAAGAACACAGCTTGCAACAATTCGGTTCCCTTCAGGAGATACAGCTATGTTCCTGAGATAAACACATGCTCTGACCTTAGCCTCAGGTTTTCCCTCATTTATGTTGTAGGAAATTATCCAGCCGTCCCTTGCAGGGACGTAGAACTTGCTTCCATCAGGGGAAAACTTAACTCCTCCGTGAACGTTCTTAAAATCAAATTTATCAAGTATCCGCTTCCCTTCTACAAGCCAGACCTTTCCTGCACCCTTCTCAACAACAACAACAAGGTTTCTTATATCTTTTACAGAAAGATTCTTTCCCTCCTTATCCAGTCTCTGGTGGCTCCTCTTTATGTCCCCGAAGGTATATCTGACATTTTTCGCAGGGCTTTTTATGTATTTGATGATCTTTTCAATCTCTTCTCTGCTCAGGAAACCGAAAGAAGGCATACTTGAGCCTGGTAGACCGTCCCTTATTAACTTGAAGAGGTAAGAATCCTTCTTTCTCTTCAGAAATTCAGGTATCAGAGGGGGGGCTGTTCTTCCTATTCTGCTTTCATGGTGACATTCAGCGCAGTGTTTTAAGTAAAGGCTTCTCCCATCTTCAGCTTTTGAAAAAGAAAGAAGGAAAAGAAAAAGGGAAAGGGAGGGGGCGAGGGAGCGCAGTGAGATGAGAGAAGCCATCACATCTCACCTCAATAGATGTCATTCGTAGTTGTGTAAACATTGAAGATTCCCGTCGGAGTTCTGACCCAGTCACCGGTTATCACCTTCTTGATCTTCATTGTTCTGTCGTCAAAAACAACTATTGCAGTGGGCTTGGTCTTTTTACCCCACACGGAAACCCAAACTTCCTTGCCGTACATGTCATACTCGGGGTGAACTATTCTTCCATCTATGTTCCTATAGCCCATCTTCTTGAGCTCCTCTATAACGTTTATCGTCTTTATCACTTTCAGGCTTGTCTTGTCTATCACATAGAGTTGTCTCTGAAGCTTGGGATCGGAGCTGAGGGGTCTGTCAACCCATATGTGAGGAGACTTGGGATGAGTCTTGATAAAGAGCGTTCCTCCTCCCGGTCCGGGAAGCTCTATGTTTGCAACAAGCTTCCATGCGTATCTTGAACGGTTTTTAGGGTCTGTACCTATACAGGCTATGTTGTTAGATCCGAGGTGTCCAGTGCACCATATCGGACCGTATTTGGGATGAACCACGTTAGCACCCCTTCCGGGGTGGGGCTTCACTCCTGTTTCTATCTCGGCGACGAACTTTTTCTCAACAGAATCTATAACGATGATCTTGTTCCTCATGTTTGCTGCGACGAGGAAGTATCTCTTGGAAAGATCCCATCCTCCGTCGTGGAGGAACCTTTCTGCATCTATCAGATGTATTTTGAGATTCGTTGGATCCTCATAGTTAACGATCCATACCTTTCCGGGCTCCTTGTCGCTGACTATCCACTCAGGATCGTGGTGTGAAGCGACTATTGATGCGACCCTTGCTTCCCTTACATATTCGTTTGTATCCCAAGTGTAATCGCTGGTATCAACGACCTTTAAAGGTTCAAGGGTCTGTCCGTCAAGGATAACAAAGCTTGGAGGCCAGTAACATCCGACTATTGCAAGCTTATCCATATAATCTCCTTTCGGTCCCTTGTATTTACTTGTGTCAATAGATCTTGCATCGTAACAGACCTTCACTTCAGCAACCTTATCCGGTTTCTTCATCCATAGGTCTATCAGAGTTGCCTTTCCGTCCCTTCCTATGGTTAGGAAGTATCTTCCCGTTCCAGAAGATCTGAAAATGTGAACTGCAAATCCTGTATCCACTATGCTTACGAGCTTCTTCGTATCTCCATCAACTATGGCAACCTTTCCAACATCCCTGAGGATTATTCCCATGAAATTCTTCCAGTTAAGATTGTGCTCGGGCTTTGTAGGTCTTGCTTCCGGTGGAACGTAAACCTTCCACCACTTCTTCATCTCTGCAAGGGACATGAGTGGTGGCTGGGGAGGCTCGTGCATCAAAAACTTAGCGATGAGCTTTATCTCTTCCTTAGAGAGAATCCCCTGTCTTCCCCAGTCGGGCATACCACCCGGTGTTCCGTTCGTGATTATTGTCTCCAGATATTTGAGTCCCCTCTTCCTCGTTATGTCCGGTGTCAAGGCGGGTCCAGTTGCTCCCTTCCTCAGCATTCCGTGGCATCCTGCACATCTGTCAAAGAATATCTGAGTTGCTTTTTTCATCTCTTCAGGAGACAGCTTTGGCACATCAGCACCGCTCGCCACATAGGAGATACCAAGAGACAAAACCCCAGCTGCAAGAGTGAGTTTCAGACCCTTCATGACCTCTCACCTCCTATATCTGATACAAGTCATATAAGTGAATATAAATTCACACAAATACTTGGTCAATGCGTTCATGATCACTAACTCAAAAATCTTGTGAGACAAAGAATTGAGCATCACACCGCCCTCCTGAGTCCCGGCAGGAGGTTCTTCAGAACTATGAAGTAGAACATCCCCGCTATAGGGATTAATCCTCCCACTATCATGGCTACAAAAGACCAGTCTATAAAGTAAGTTCCCGTTATGGGATCATACCTGAAGCACTTAAGCAGGAGGCTCTTTATCGGGCTTACCGCTACCTGACCTACTCTTGCTTTCTCAATCAGGACCGATAACCTGTCCGCATCATAAGATAAACCCAGTATATAGCCTGATACGATAAGATCAGGGGACACAACTATCAGGACATTTGGATGGGCGAACATGTCCGTTTTTTCATCGTAGAAATACTTAAAATCAACTGCCCTTGATATTTTTTTCAGCTCTTCACCCTTTACCAGGGCAAGGGTCCATCTGCTGTCATAGATACTTCTTTCTTTTCTGAACTTTTTCAGGTTAGTGGGTTTGTCCCTTTCATCAAAGTCAATGAGAAGAACACGGATATCCCTGCTCCCCATTTCGGAAAGAGCCTTCTTTATACCTTCAACGATCATCGGACAGGCTGATGTACACCGTGTGTATATGAAAGAAAGGAGAAGGGGTTTGCCGTCTGCAACCTGACTTAACTTCAAAGATCTCCCCTCCTCGTCAATCAGTGTTATATCGGGAAGCTTTTTACCGAGGACGAACTCTGCCTTTGGAATTATGTTCTGGGCGTGTGCTATCAAAAGGAAGTAAAGAAGGAAGGGGACAAGGAGGGGAGCCATGGGTCATTTCACCTCCCACATAGCTGAAAGCCATCCGTAGTTCAGGGCAACAAAGATAACAAAGACTGTTATAAATAGGAGGACAAGGACGAAAGTTCCGGGAGCAGCAAACCCTGTATGCTCCTCTTTCTCAGAAGCTGGAGGAGGTTCTGCTATAGGAATCTGGAGATCCTGCGGTCCTCTGAAAGGTGAACCGAAGAATACAGATACGACAACCTGAAGTATCCATATTAGCGCACCGATAACAGCGAGAACACCTCCGAGACCGAACAGAGCCCAGAAGAAGTCAGTTATAGGGTTGAAGGTGAAAGTGAATGGACCTCCAGAGAAGGTTATATCCCAGTGCCTTCTCGGAACTCCGAAAGCACCGAGTATATACATGGATACGGCGAGTATAGCAACACCTATTCCGAAGAGCCAGGGAACGAACTTAGCTAGCCCGTAGAAAGCTATCTTCTTTCTGAAGAGAAGCGGTATCAGGTAGTAGGTTACACTCATGAATGCAAGAGCTGTCCCACCAACGACCGCTCCTTTGAAGTGTCCGGTGACTGAAATCGTGTTGTGGACGATTATGTTTGTCTGCTCCATACCGTTTACGACTCCGGTTATACCTCCTATGAAACCAAAAATTATCATGGAGAGCATCAGTCCGGAGAATGCCGGATTACCCCACGGGGCAGCCTTGAGCCATTCAAAGAGACCTTTTGTAAATCCTCTCCTTCTCTGAGCTACCTCTATTGCCGAAGGAACTGCAAAGGCGTGAATCATTGAAGCAAAAACTGCAAGGTACATAACATAGCTTGTGTTCCACACCTTCCACACAGGGCTTACTACTGGGTCAACGAGCAAGTGGTGAGCGGAAGCAACGTTTATAGCTATGATGTAAAGGATAAAGGCAAATCTACTGACCTTCTCGTTTATAGACGTTCCTCCAACGGTCAAAAATGCAAGCAGATACCAGACCGAAACGTGGGCAGCGACGTTTATCTGCTGAGATGGGTGCCCGAGACCCCACCATATAAGCTTGTAAACAGCTGGATCTATATCCTTAATTATCCCCAACGACCACAGGAAGGTGGGTATGTAGATGATAGCTCCTGAAACGATTGTTATGACAGCAATTATAGCTGCCGCCATGAGACCGTAGACAAAGAGAGGTAGAGACTGTCCCGGATTCTCCTTACGCCATATCATTAGATTTGCAAAGAAAGTTATAACTATTACGAGGGCTCCGACAGCAAAGAGTATCATTCCCAGATAGAAGAGCGGATGTGCTTTAAGAGGAGCATACGAAGTCATTAGGACATCCGCGTTTCCTGTAAGGATAGTGTAGTTCACGAGAAGCCAACCTACTATCGCGAGTATCGTTCCGAGCCATCCCGCCGCTGGAGAAGACATCCTCGTATTTAGAAACGCGGTTGAGGCAAATGTAAGTGCCGCAAGCTCAAAAAAGATTATCCAGAACACGAGAGCATCAAGACCGTGAAGTGTCAGAACTCTGTAATACCAATCAACAGGAAGAAGGTGAAACATCTGCCATCTGGTCAGGACGAGGAGGAGAGCAGCAATAACAGCTATAAGAAAGGAAACCACAGCCATAACGGCATTCAAACGTGCTATCTTTTCCGCCCTAACATCAACCTTAAAGCCTGTTACATCGCAGGTTCTAAATATTTTTTCACCTTCTTGAACAGCAACAGCCATAGCTCATACCTCCCTTATTCCTCAACGATTATCTTTCCGATCATCATGTGATGACCTATGCCGCAGAACTCATTGCAGATAACCGCATACTCACCCGCAGAGGTGGGCTTGAAGGTTAAAACGTAGTCATACTTGGGATAGACCATAAAGTTCATGTTTACGGGTTGAAGCGAAAAGCCGTGAAGCACATCAAGAGAAGAGATGTGGAACCTGTATTCTTCTCCCTTCTTTAGTATCAAAACAGGCTCCCATCTAAACTGGCGGGCTAAGAGAAATACGTCACTACCCGGGGGTGGCTTCACAACAGGTATACCGTTTTCTTCACCCACCTTGTATTTGTTTATAAAGGCTTCCGTCAGCTGATAAAACTCTTCCGGAGTGGTCTTGTAGGTTACAAAGGAAGGGTTTTGCTTTGCATACACGTGCCAGATTATCATCCAGAAGAACAGGAATACGGATACAATGAACGCCATCCCCATCCAAATCTTCTCGTCCTTAGCTACCTTCTGGTGAAACCAGCCTTCACGCGGTGGTAAGATAGCCATGACTCTCACCTCCCTAAAAGTGCCTGTTTTATTTCATCTGGTATTGGCGGGAGCCATGCTATTTCCATTAGCCCCCAGATGAGATAGGAGATCGCATATACTGCGACCCCTAAGAAGAGCAGTAGGATGAAATCGTCAAAGACGAGCTGCAAAAAAGGTGTTTTCCTCTCCTCACTCATCCCAACCACCTCCGTAAATGCTTATTCACTCACCTATTAAGTTAGTTTACGACCTCTTACTCATTTTTCTATAAGAATTCATGATGGGTGTCATAAGATTTTTTTATGATAAACTGATCTATTATTCTTATTATTAGTAGAGAGGGCTGTAGTAAGTATGTAATCACTTATGGAGGAGCGAGATGGAGCTGGTTACAATCAGTCCTACTTATAAGCTTGTGCAGAGAATATCTTACGCTCTCAGCAGTATCTATTCCTCAAGGCTGAACCCGATATACTACCTTGGGGCGATAACCGTCTTCCTGCTGATAATAGACGTGATCTCCGGCGTGTACCTGTTTCTCTTCTACAAGGTGGATCCTAAGCAGGCTTACAGCTCGGTTGAAGCTATATCCTCCTCCTTCCTCGGGAATCTTATGAGGGGTCTCCACAGATATTCTTCTGATGGTCTCATTCTGTTTGCGGTTCTACACATGATCCACATGATATTCACCGACAGGTTCAGGATGTTCAGATGGGTCGCATGGGTATCCGGAGTAGGAACACTTCTCATATTTATAGTTATAGGTCTATCAGGTTATCTTCTTGTATGGGATGAAAGGGCACAGCTTACGGGATTGCTCACAGCCAAGTTCTTCAGCATAATTCCTATCTTCGGTCATGCCCTTATGAGCGCATTCCTCGGCACGGACATAAAGAATCTCGGGGGTCTTTTCAGAATACTCCTCTTCGGACACATAGCAGTGACAATTCTTCTGGTGTTTACCCTTTGGATCCACGTCATGAGGATCTCAAGACCAAGGCTATTTCCTCCCAAACCTCTGATGATCCTTATAACCGCCTACGTTGTCATAGTAGCTATTGTATTTCCGGCAAAGAGTGATCCTCCTGCAGACCTTGGGAAGATACCCTTTGGTATGAGTCTTGATTGGTTCTACTTGACAGGATTCCCTCTATTCAAAGTGTTCCCTCTGTCCGTAAACTGGGCTATATTCATCGGATTCTTTGGATTGCTAACTGTCTTTCCATGGCTTATAAAGGGCAGAAGAAACCCACCGGCGAGAGTTATAGAGGAGAAGTGTGAGGGATGTGAGCAGTGCTTTATAGATTGTCCTTATGAAGCAATATACATGAAAAGGGTCAGTCCGAAGGAAGAAAAAGCTATGGTCATAGAAGGGAAGTGTGCGGGGTGCGGCATCTGTGTGGCTTCCTGTAACTACAATGCAAACGTGATAGATACAGTTCCTTACACGGAGATACTTGAAAGCGTATCAAGAGAGAGACCTGACCTTATCGTTTTTAGATGTCCTTTCAGTGCGGAGGTGAAGGAAGATAAAGGCGTAAAGGTGGTAACGGTTCCCTGTGCCGGTGCTGTCAATGCTGTTTGGATGAGGGATATACTCAAACATGTCGGTGGCGTGATGCTCGTATCTTGCGATGGTCCGGACTGCTACTTCAGGGAAGGGGTGCAGTGGACAGAGGAAAGGTATCTCGGAAACAGGAGACCGAGACTGATAAAAACCTTGGAGAGAGGAAGGATAAGGATAGTTGAGGCACCCTACGTAACAGACATAAGCAAAGAGGTTGAGGATTTTCTGAAGCTCTTGAAAGAGCCGGATAAGATACCAAAGGAATTAACAATCGTATCAAAAGATAGGGTTAATTATCTGCTTGCACCAGTTATACTGTTCCTGCCATTCCTCTCCTTCTATCCGTTAACAACCCACAGAATAGACTTTTATCCAACGGATAAAGCGATTACCGTTCTGACGTTCAAGTACCGTTCCTCACCTGTCAGGAAAGCTGGAAAAGCTTACAGTAAGCTCAAGCACATGCAGGCTATGCAGAACATAGCGATTGAGAGATCTCCTATTGAAGTTACCCTCCTGATAGATGGAAATACTTTCCTGAAGAAGAAATACAATCCGAGGGGCTTGAGAAAGGATTCATCCATATATGTTTATGAAGAATTTCTCCTGTCTCCGGGGAAACACAGCTTTGAACTTAGGCTGATAGAAACCGCTCATCCTGAGAAAACAAGAACCTTCAAACTTTCCAAAGTCTTGAAACCAGCAACGAGCCTTGCAATCACCTACAATGAAGAGAAGGGTTTCTTCGTTCTTGGATCGGACTGAAACCTGATAGAAGTCCTGTTCATTGCAGGTATAATTGACTAAATTAATGTTCACTTACAGAACAGGAGGTGGTAAGGATGTTGATAGCTCAGTATCTGACCGAGGAACATAGAAAATGCGATCAGTTCTACGCACAGGCTGAACAGGCTGTTCTTTCTGGAGATTGGGATAAAGCGAAGGAGCATTTCAAGGAGTTCAAGGAGAAAACCCTTCTTCACTTCAAGAAGGAGGAAGATATCCTGTTTCCCGAGTTTGAGGAAAAGACGGGTATAGTGATGGGACCCACTCAGGTTATGAGGCACGAACACGCCCAGGCGAGGGAACTACTTGATAGGCTTGAGAAGTCTGTTGAAGAGAAGAACAAGGATGAGTTTCTATCGGCGGGAGAATCTCTGATGATTCTGATACAACAACATAACATGAAGGAGGAGCAGATACTCTATCCCATGTCCGACCAGCACCTTTCATCGGAAGAAATGGTTGAGAAGCTTTCCGGGTTTGGAGAGATATGATCCCTCAGGGACTTTCTCTACTTCAGGCTCCTCCCTTCAGTATAATAGCAAGGTTTTTCCTCACAGCGATTGTTTTCGGCTTGGCGGGTGTCTTCCTGTCCGCTTATATGATACTTACAGATAGATTCAGTCTGCCTGCTCTGGTTCACATATACACGCTCGGCTTCATGGCTATGACCATGCTGGGTGCTCTCTTTCAGATGCTTCCCGTTGTTGCCGGAGCGGTGATAGAGAACCCTCTGCCGAAAGCCACCTTCACTCACATTTTAATGTCTGTCGGTATTCCCTTCCTTGTATGGGGTTTTCTCTCGGGCAGCTCAGCTTTTATGCTTACCGGGATGGTTCTTCTGTCTATTGGTATTTACTTCATCACTTTCATCATGCTGTTGAAGCTTCTTAAGCTCAGGAGTTACACACCGACATCAAGGGGAATGAAGTATGCGATAGCTCTCTTTATGATGGGTATCCTTTTCGGTATGGTGATGATTCTTTCCTTGAATGGATACCTCCAGATAGATTACACGTCTGTTATAAAGATGCACATGAGCATTATGCTTTTCGGCTGGGTCGCCCTGCTCATCGCTTCCGTTGCCTTTCAAGTTATTGAGATGTTCTTTGTAACCCCTCCATTTCCCAAAGTTTATGCAGGTAGGTTTCCTCTTATTCTGACAATCCTCGTGCTGATCGGGATAGTTACGAACGAGCACATCACAATCAGGTTGCTAATGTCAGCTCTCTTAATATCACTTGCAGTACTGACTGCAACGCGCCTCATGAACAGAAGGAGAAAGATTCCCGATCCCCTGATAAACCTGTGGTATTTAGGCATGGGTCTTCTAACAGCAGCCATGCTGATATATCCCTTTACGGAATTAAGCTACAAAGTCTTCCTGCTGTTTCTTTTCCTCTTCGGGAGCTTCTCCCACAGTATAATCATGGCTATGATGTACAGAATAATCCCGTTTCTTGTGTGGCTCCACCTATCAAACAAGGGTATTCCCAACGCACCCACAATGCACGAGGTGATCAGACCTAAAAGGATATGGATGAACTACTACATCCATTTGGCTACGATTGTTCTTTTCCTTCTATCCTTTTTCTCGGGGAATACGCTCATCTGGAGCGTTTGTATAGTAACCTATAGTATCTCCTTCGGACTTCTTCTCTACAATATATCTTCAGGTGTGCTCGTTTATGTCAGGACAGCAAATCAGCAAGGTGTCTTTCCTCCACACTGACAAGGTCAGCTATTGACGTGTTTTGGAGGAATTCAACGATCTTCCTTTTAAGTCTCTCCCATCTGTGATGAATAACGCATGGATTTGTCTCGTAAACCTCACACTTTTCAGGCATCAGGACGCAGGTATTAAACTTGTTTTCCTCTCCCATAAGAACGACCACATCCCACATGGAGAGTTTTTCCGGATCAACCTTGAGGGCAAAACCACCTCTGGGACCTTTTACAGAGTGGAGTATGTCCCTTCTCGCAAGCTCATGAAGTATCTTTGAGAGAAAAGGCTTGGGAATTTTCTGTGCCTTCGCTATCTCGTCAGCTTTTACTAACCTATCTCTATTCAGAGCAAGATACGCCAGTGCCATGAGAGCATAGCGAACCGTATCTGAATAAATCATCATGAATTACATTATATTCATAAAACACAGTTTTAGCAACTACTCTCGTCCATTTCTTAAATTTAAAATCCACTCAACTATGATCCTTGCTTCCTCTTCCGTAATTCTTTGAGGAGGCATAGCGTTGTCTCCCCACTTGCCTTTACTTCCTTCAAGGATACTCTTTACAAGAGTATCTATATCCTTCTCCGAATATCTTCTGCTTATATCGTAAAAGGATGGTCCAAGAAGAGGTCTCTTCATATCGTGACAGTAAGGGCATCCTTTTATACCTACGAGCTCTTTAACGTTCACTCTCAATTCAGCTTCATCCTTTTTGCTCTTTTCACAGGCAAAGAGCAAGGCACTCAGAAAGAAAACTAAAGCAATTCTCATAAACTAACCCTCCTTAGAAATCCTTTCTCTTGAAGAAGAAAAGCGAAAGCACCGTTGGGATTAGAAACCACAAACTCAGGGTAAGAAAGGTTACGAAGAATCCAACTGTGGAGCTGAAAAATTCTTTAAAAATAGCACCAGAAAGACCCATAAGGGCAGCTATGTCAAGATTAAGAACCACTAGTAGTCTCGCAAGATCAACAGGGCTCAAGAGTGTGAGAAGTAGGACCACTTTCTCAAGGGGATAGTCTTTGAAGACATAAACGATTGTGAGAATGAGCCCGTCATGAAGTATAGAAAGGTAAAGCCACACTCCCAAAAGGAAGCTCACACCCTTTGCCTTATCGTCAAATAAAATGCCTATTAAAAAGGCTATAGAGGTAAATATCAGGCTCAGAAATGCACCTGAGAGAGTGAGAAGTAGCACTGGAACTCTGTTCTCAGCTGACAAGATCTCCTTCAGAAGAGGTAGAGTTACACCGAGAACATACAGTAGTGTCATGAACAGTGAAAGGGATAGAAACTTTCCAAAGAATATCTGAGATCTTCCAAGGGGCTGGGAAAGGAGAAACTGAATGAAGTTTCTGGAATCATAGAGATAAGTAATTCCAAAGAAGGCGGTTATTAAAGGAACTATAAGGAGGGTTACGTTCAGTAAACTCAAAACGACCTTGCTCAAATCCTGACTCATATACAGGAAAAGAAGGGTTCCGAGCGCTATCGCGCAGAAGTAAAGCCACAGCCATTTTATACGCAGAAGGTTCTTAATGTCAGCCAGAAACAGCTTGTACATCTCAGACAAAGTTCTCCTCCAGAAGTTTTGCTAAAGCCTTCTCAAGGCTTGAAGCCCCTGTCCTTTTCTTAAGCTCGGATATGGAACTGTCCACCCTAACTGTCCCCTCTATTAAAAGGACTACCCTGTCCGCAAGTTCTTCAACCTCGTTCATTATATGGGAGGTTAGAAGAACCGTTTTCATGCTATCCTTCTTCCTCCGGATCTCATCCTTAAGCTTAGAGCTTGAAACAGGATCAAGACCCACCGTAGGTTCGTCAAGTATGAGCACATCCGGATCAAAGGCAAGAGCTATAAGAGCGCTTACCTTCTGCTTTGTACCTCCTGAGAGGGAACCTATAGGTTTTTTCATGAACTCCTTTATTCTGAAGAGTTCTGTAAGCCTCTCTATCTCCTCATCGGGATGCTGATCCCTTATGTCGGTTAGAAGCGATATAAGGTCGGAGAGGGATAAGTTTTCGGGAAAGCTCGGTTCCTGAGGCATGTATCCTATTAGCTTTTTGTAGCTATTGTCCTCTCTCACACTTTTTCCATTAATCATTACATCACCTGAGTCGGGAATTACGAGACCGAGTATAGATTTGAGAAGGGTTGTCTTCCCGGAAGCGTTCGGTCCCAATATAGCGGTTATCTCTCCCGCTTTTATGGATAGGTTTACCCCTTTCAGAACCTCAAAACTGCCGTAACTCTTCCTTAAATCCTTGATCTCTATACTTACCATGTTACCTTCCTCATCAGAGGCTCAGGATCTTCTATTGAAACGGATATAACTGCCGGTAAAGTCTCCTCCACGATGTTCAGTATCTCAATAAAAAAGCTCTTTAAAAGAACCGAAGCCGCAGGGTTGTTTTCAACTATGTAAGAGAACAGTTTAACCGGTCTGTAAGGCACATCTCCCACACCGTCCCTGTTCAGATCGTATCCCCTGTATGCGCTCCAGTAGTTACCTCCTATCCTGTTCGGATTCATGGTGCTGTTCGTTGCTACATCAAAGGTGTTACCCAGAAAGTTGTTTTTAGTTATCAGGTTGTTCATTGAATTAGCCCAAATTCTCAAAGCCCAGCCGTTATCAATAAAGTCGTTTTCCTTTATCACGCTTCTCTGACACTCGTCCATGAGTATCCCTGCCGTGTTTCTGTAGAAGGTGTTATGAATTATTAGGCTATCATCTATGGCTTTAAGAAGAAGTCCGTAAGAAGCTCCTCCCCAGTTTCTCTCAAATCTGTTTCCTTCCATGAGAACCTTCTTTGTATACATAACCGCAACGCCGACACCGTTGTTTCTGAAAGTGTTATTTATGTACTTGTCTCTGTGCGAGAACATAAAGTGAAGTCCATACCTCCAGTTTCCCTCACTCACGTTTCCCTCAATGACGCTATCCTCAACGAACTCAAAGTATATACCGTCTCTGTGTCCGGTTATGTGATTGTTCTTTATAAGTATCCTCCTGCACCGCCACAGATGTATTCCGTTACCCGAGTATGCCTCCCCTACCTTAAAGGGACCCCTTATTTTGTTATTCTCAACTCTGCAGTCTTTAACATTCGCAAGATATATAGCCCAGAAGTTGTTTTCCAGTATGTTATCTTTTATAACGCATCCTTTTACATTCTCTACCTTTATACCTGCTATGTCTTCAATTTCGCTCCTGCCAGAGTTTACAACCTTAAAACCCTGCAAAACCACGTCATTGGCAGTTATCTTTACTACCTCGTACTTACCCTGTCCGTCAATTACGGGATTTTTCTCTCCTATAAGCTTTACGCTCTTGTTCACTATGATAGTTCCTTCTCTGTAAACACCTCCCTTTACAATTATGATGTCACCGCTTTGAGCCTTTCTTATAGCATCTTTCAGGCTCTTTATTCCACACTCAGGACATACCTTTATTACAGCAGGAAAGGATGTGTATACAAGCAGGAGCAAGAATAGAAGTATCAGTGCACCTTTGCTTTTCCAATCCTGTCCTTCCATTTCTCTTTAACGTAGGTGAGAACCTCTTTCCATGTAAGGATTTTACCTCCAAAGTTTCTGAAGGCAGTTTGCAGATCTTCATCGCTACTGTAAGCTGATATATTAAGCCCCATCGGGCTCCTGAGTTTATCATTGACAAGAAATTTTGCCTTTTCAATCTTCACGAGAGCACCTTTGTGGGCAAAGTCAGCAACCCATACGGCAAGGATATCCTCTTTCTTCACCTGCCCGCTCAGAATGAAACCAGCGAGGCACTCTATTGAATCAAATTTGTAGGTTTTTCCTTTCTTCGTCTTCAGCTCGGCTGAGAAGCCCGCATCGGCTATGATCATTCTGCAAAAGGCGCAAGAATCCTTTCCGTATTCTATAGGTTCTGGAGATGTTTTTGCTTCGCAGGAAAACAGAAAGAGTACAAAAAGAGGCAGGAGGAGCAGAAGGGACCTCATGTCTGAGCCACCTGATAGGAACTGGTCTCAGCTCCCAGTTTACTGATCGCAAGAGCAAGGATTCCCAGTATGAGTGATGCTGCAGCTATGTATGTTCCCACATCAGGCCACGAGCATGCGTGCATATTCAGAAGCGTTTTACACCCTATTAGAGGCGGTTGGTAAGCAAGCCCCGGGATCTTCAGAGGAGCGTTGGGATCAAGGTTATGTCCATAATCGTACTCCCACCGATAGAAATCAGCTATTCCGACGACTCCGAAGATTACGAAGAGAAGAACCCAGACCCTCAAAACCCATCTTTTGCCTGCGATGGCTCCAAAGAGCCCAAAGACTATAAAGAAACCGAAAATGAAGGGCATTATCTTCAGTTCTGGAATCTTGTCTGGTTCTATATACTTCATTCCGATGTAGTGATTCAAGAGGTTTATATTGTATAAGTCATGGGGCTTTTCTCCTGTTATGTTGTTAACCCATATCATCATTCCCAAGCCTTCGGGATATTGAGGTGCTTCAAGAGTTATCTTCCAGAGGGGTGCAAAGAATACCCCGATAAGTAAAAGAGAGGCGAGGGCGAGAAGCCCTCTTGAAAGGATATTCATACCATTACCTCCTTAGTCAGCACACTCCCACTTATCTCCGGTTCCCCAGCAGGTCTTAACCTTCGCGTTTCTGGGGGAAACTCTAATGTAACCCTGCATCTCTTGGTGGAGTGCGGAGCAGAAGTCAGTACAGTAGAAAGGATATACACCCGGCTTTTCGGGCTTCCACTTGAGCGTGAGAGTCTCTCCGGGCATTATCAGGATGTTCGCGTTTTCAGCTCCGAAGATAGCAAATCCGTGAGGTATATCCCAATCCTGCTCAATGTTCGTTACGTGGAAGTAAACTGTATCTCCCACCTTTATACCCTCAATGTTATCGGGGGTGAAGTGAGATCTTATAGCGGTCATGTAGATGTGAACTTCATTACCTTTGCGCACGACACCTCTCTTCATGGCTTCATCTTCAGACTTAACTGCATGGGGATGCTTGTTTTTCTCAAGTTCGTAGATCTTTACCTGATGATTCTTAACAAGATCGGCGGGTATAGCCTGTGCGTAGTGAGGCTCTCCCTGAGTTGGGAAGTCAAGGAGCATCTTCATTTTCTTGCCGGAGATATCTATCAGCTGAGCTGCGTGGGGGAGTTCCGGACCCGTGGGCAGATATCTGTCCTTAGTTATCTTGTTCAGTGCGACAAGGTATTTACCCCAAGGTTTTGCAGAGTCTCCACCCGGGATGAGAAGGTGTCCGATGGAGTAGTAAACGGGTATCCTGTCAAGAACCTTACAGGATTTGGGATCATATTTCACAACCTCAGAAGATATGAAGCATGAAACGTAGGCGTATCCTTTATCGTCAAATTCCGTATGCAGAGGTCCAAGACATATGTTTTTAACCTCACAGTGGTTGACCGCCTCATACTTGAGAACGGGTATTCCCTCTATCTCTCCGGCGAACTGCTTGTTCTTTATAGCGTTTAGCATTTTGGAGAATGAATGTATAGGTTGGTTAACAGAGAGCTTACCGCCGCCGATTATGTATTCTCCGTCTGGGGTAACGTCAACACCGTGCGGAGATTTAGGTGTTGGGAGATAGTAAGCCACTCCCGGACAGTCCTTCGGAAGAAGGATAGTTACGCTTGTTTTCTTCTTGGATTTCGCTATTCCTGTCGCTGGATCAACGTAGTTGTGGTAGTAAACGGTCTTCATCCTTTTACCTTTTCCTTCTGCAAGGCACTGCTCTGCCCTCTTCCAGTTAACCGCAAGTATGAAATCCTTGTCCTTCTTTGATGCGTTTATCTCAAGGAGCGTGTGTGCCTGTTCAGTGTTGTAGCTTGTGAAGAAACACCATCCGTGAGAAGGTCCCTTACCGCAATGGGCGAGGTCGTAGTCAAATCCTGGAACGAGGAGCTGGAAAGCTATCTCCATCCTGTTGTTCTTATGTCCTTTTGAGTTATCAACCTTTATAAAGGTGATTGTTCCTTTTGCCCACTTCTTATACTCCGCTATGGGGTAGTCCTTCTGGGGTATAGGAACGCTGAATCTTGTCCCGGCAACCACGTACTCCGTGTTCTGAGTGACGAAGGATGAAGGGTGGTTTCCTCCAGAGTTGGGGATTTCAATTATCTCAACAGTTTTAAACTCTGACAGGTCTATCCGCGCTACCCTCGGAGTGTTGTTTGCGTTGATAAAGAGCCACCTTCCATCCGGCACACCGTTCGTTTGTGAAAGCTCAGGGTGATGAGAATCATCCCACGGTAGGAAACCGTGAGATGTCATCAGTAAAGCTTTTGTCTCTTCAGAGTACCCGTAGCCATTTTCAGGGTTAACTGAGAAGACAGGTATAGTCCTTATATGTCTTCCAGAAGGCAATCCGTAAACACCTACCTGTCCGTTAAATCCTCCCGAGAGGAACGCGTAGAACTCATCGTGCTGTCCGGGGGGAACATAGACTCTCTTCGCAGCCTCCTCCCATTCCTTACTTAGATGCTTCGTCTGCGAGAAAACAACACCCAAACCTGCCAGTGCAAGAACCGCTAAGGCGGTTCTCTTACCGATGCGCTTCAAGCTTCCTCCCTTCATATCTATCACCTCCGACCCGTAATTACTTTTCTAATGAAAGGATCCACTTAGCTATCTTCTCAGCTTCCTCCTTTGATACAGGCTGTCTCGGCATATAAAAAGCAGTTATCTTTATTCCATATTTGGAAGCAAGTCCCTGCCACTTTCCAACACTGCCACCCATCATACTCTGAACAAGGGTTTTCAGGGCATCCGGTTTTCCCTTGTACTCTTTCGCTACCACCTTGTAAGGTGGTCCTACCTTATCCTTATCAATGTCATGGCAGGAGAAACAACCCTTGCTTTTAAGGAGTGAAGGTATATCTTGTGCCATGACGACTGTGGTGAGGGGGATGAGGAGATAAGTTAATAATAATATTCGCATATCTTATAACCTCCCTAAGCTTTTCTTATACAGAAGTTAATTATATGACGAGAATCAGATATTGTCAATTTTTTATTAATTAATCATAATTAACCTACCATGGAAATAATACACTATTTCAGGATCTATGCAAAGGAAACTTTCGGAAGGAGAGTTCAGAAGATACCGGTTGCTCTGCCTTTTTCGTGCCCTAACATAGACGGTACAAAGTCCCGCGGAGGATGTGTCTATTGCTACAAAGGTTCAAGACCTGCTCATCTTTCTCCCCGGCAGTCCCTCAGAGAACAGATAGAGGAAGGTATAAAAAGGGCAAGGGAAAGGTACGGAAAGAAAATCGGATTCTTTATCTATTATCAGTCTTACACAAACACTTACGGGGACATAACTTACCTGAGAGAGATCTACGACACCGCCCTTGAATTTGACGATGTAGTAGGTATAGATGTGGGGACAAGACCCGACTGTGCTCCAGACGAGGTTCTTGAGCTTCTTTCCTCATATAAAGAGAAAGGGCTTGAGGTGTGGATAGAGTTCGGTCTTCAGTCAGCAAACTTTGAAACTTTGAAGAGGATAAACAGAGCGCACGGTGCATCCGATCTCGTTGACGCCGTTCTGAGAGCAAAGAGATTTGGTCTGAAAGTCTGTATTCACACTATAGTAGGTCTTCCGGGAGAGACAAGAGAAGACTTTTTAGAAACCGCAAAGATGGTTGTAGCACTTGGGGCTGAAGGTGTGAAAATACATCCTATATACGTGATGAAGAATACTACTCTTGGAAGACTATTCGCTCATGGTAATTTCAGACCCTTGTCGCTGGAAGAATACGCACGCCACACCGCGGATATGCTTGAGATAATTCCTGAAAATGTTGTTGTTCATAGGCTAACCGCGGAAGCGGAAAGGGATAAACTCCTCGCACCCGATTACTGCATCTACGAAAGGAAGCTTGAAGTCATAAAGGCTATAGAGGAGGAGTTAAAAAGGAGGGAAAGCAGGCAAGGAGCAAGGGAAGCATTCTTCAGGAGTTATTCACCCGTTGAAGGGACAGGAGGGTATCTCAAAGAACTCGTTGAGGAACCAAGGTGATTTCAGGTTTTCCGTAAGCTTTCTTATCTCCTCTATACCTTCCCTGCTGAGCCAGGGATAGGAAGGAGTTCTATAGATCGTCAGAGGCATACCGTCCGCAATCGTTATGCTGTCCAGTACCCTGTTTGTATCAACTTCAACACCCGCTGTATAGCTGTAAAGTTTCTGATCGTTTAAAGGTGCCTTTATATCCATGGCAAAGCCATCTATTAAATCTCTCAACTCTTCAAGAACATTCGGTCTATACCCGTTTGTATCTATCCTTACCGAAAGCGAGGGATTTACTTGTTTGACTCTGAGTATAAACTTCCTTAGCTTTTCAACCTCGTGAACTGTCGGCTCCCCTCCTGATATGACAAGAACTTCAATGAAAGGATTTTTTTCAATCTCATAGAATATGTCTTCCTCAGAGACGTTACCTTCCTCCTCTCCAAGAACGAGCCTCCAGTTATGACAGTGCCTGCACCTGAAGTTACAGCCCGGAAGGAAAACAACAAGACTCCACCGTCCAGGAACATCTTTGGAGGAGAGCGTGTAGGAGATGAACTTCAGTCCCACCTCATAACCTCCATGAGGTCAAGGATCTCCGCTTTCTTTCTCGTTACCCAGTCAGCTCTCCTTCCACCCTGCCAGTAATTCTCCTCCCCTTCGTATATGAAGTTTTCTTTGTCAACCTTCTTCACCTTTCGGGCTATGGGTCTGTAATAACCTATCACCCGTGAGTATATGATGGTGTCATCAGAACCGCAGTAAGGGCACTCGTGTCTCTCTCCTACAACCTTTGCCTCGCAGGAGTTACAGATACTCAGAGTTGGAGTGAGTGTTATGTAAATAATAGGGAGCTTTTCAAAGATTCTCTTTAT
>CAZPVY010000028.1:0-19869 GCA_964590265.1 uncultured Aquifex sp.
ATAGGAGTGGAGCTCAGCCCGTTCGCATAAAGGAAAATCTCACGGAGGAGGAGCTCAACCTTTACTATACCAACAGCTATAAGCTTCCGGGTGTTTTTGTTGAGGTTGTTCCCAAAAGGGTTTATCCGCATGGAAGAAGGCTTTGTCATGTTATAGGTTACGTGGGATATCCATCAAAAAAGGAACTGAGAAAGCTCGGGAATAAGATAGCTCCAAAAAGTTTTGTCGGAAAGCTTGGGATTGAAAGGAGCATGGACAGTGTACTTCTTGGAAAGCTTGGCAGAGAGGAGGTGATGATTAATGCGGTTGGTAGGGTGATAAAAACCCTCAGCAGAAAGGAACCTGTGAAGGGAAACAGCCTTGTTCTCACCATAGACCTCAGAATGCAGAAGATAGTTGAGGATGTATTCTATGAATCTGGGCAGGTTGCAGGCGCTGTGGTTCTTATGAATGCCAAGACGGGGGAGATACTTGCTCTTGCCAGTTTCCCCGGTTTTGATCCGAATACGGTTTACAGCGACTGGAAGAAGGTGAGTAAGAATAAGCTCAAGCCGATGTTCAATAGAGCTACGAGCGGCAGATATCCTCCTGCATCGGTTTTAAAGGTTCCCGTATCCTATGCAATACTTGAAACTAAGACTGCATCACCTTGGGAGAAGGTCATTTGCAGGGGAAGCTTTTATTTGGGAAACAGGAGATTCTACTGCTGGAATGTTTACGGACACGGTCCGGTAAATATGATAAAGGCTCTTCAGGAATCCTGTGATGTTTACTACTACACCTTTGGCTACGACCTCGGACCATCAACGATAATCAGATATGCGAGGAAGTTTGGCTACGGACAGAAAATACCCCTTGAGATACCCGTAAAGAGGGGATTTCTTCCAACACCAGAGTGGAAGAGGAGAAGATTCGGAGAGCCTTGGTACGATGGAGACACAGTAAACCTCAGCATAGGACAGGGATACATGCTCTCAACCCTCATGGAACAGACTCTGATGATGATGGGAATAGTGAATAACGGAGTCATATACAAACCCACTCTTTTGAGAGAAATAAGGGACTCTTCGGGAAAGATCGTATGGAAAAACAGGAAAAGGGTCTGGAAAGTGGTTAAGGGAAGACAGGAATACTTTGCGTTGATCAGAAGAGGTCTGAGAGAAGCTGTAAGAAAAGGTACCGCAACAAGAGCTTTCTCAACGATAGTTGATATTGCCGGAAAAACGGGAACGGCTCAGGTGGCTTATATAAAGAGGGGGAGGAAAAAAAAGAAAAAGCTCCCATGGAAGCTCAGAGACCATGCCTGGTTTGTGGGCTTTGCTCCTTACAGGGATCCTCTGTTCATTATAGGTGTCTTTGTAGAGCACGGTGAATCAGGTGGTAGGGTTGCCGCACCGATAGCAAGGGCGATAATGGAAAGAATTTACATGGAAGGTCTCAACAGAGAGATCTAAGTCTCGTCGGAAAAGATTATTTCGGGAATTTCAGTCTCAATTATTCCTCTCTCCCTTCCAAGCTTAAGAAGAAGCCTTACCGCTTCCCTTCCGTCCTTTCCGTAATCAACCGTTCTCTCGTTCACATACATACTGACAAATCTGCCAGTTCTTTCTCTGTCCTCCTGAAGATCTCTTGCGTAATCTATCGCGTAAGCGAGAGCCTTTTCCCTCTCCTTCAGAGCATACTCAACACTCTTTCTCATAAGCCTCTCTATCTTACTTATGGTTTCCTTTCCAAGATCCTTTCTCACTATGTTGCATCCCAGAGGGAGAGGAAGTCCTGTCTCTTCCTTCCACCACTCTCCCAGATCAATTATCTTAGTAAGTCCGTAATCCTGATAAGTAAGCTGTCCCTCGTGTATCACGAGACCCGCATCAACGGAGCCCCTCTTGACCTCATCAATTATTCTGTCAAAGGGAACGACGACAGGCTCAAAATCCGGCTCATAGAGCTTTAAGGTAAGATACGCTGTGGTTAGCTTTCCCGGAATGGCTATCCTCTTACTCTTAAGACTTTCCAGCTTTTCCTTAGCTACCACAACGGGTCCGTAACCCTCTCCTACGCTTCCTCCACTCGGGAGAACCAAGTATTTATCCGCTACATATGGATAAGCATGGAAGGATATAGCTGAAACCTCATATGTACCCTTTAGTGCCTCTCTGTTTAAGGTTTCTATGTCTGCAAGGACATGTTCTATCTCAAACCCTTCGGTATCTATCTCTCCCTTCACAAGGGGATAAAACATGAACGCATCGTCTGAATCCGGACTGTGGGCTATCCTGATCTTCATTTGAATTATTTTAACAGCAGGAAAAGAAGAAAGGCGGTCATCAAGCCTGCGATCAGATCATCCATCATCACACCGTAAGCCCCTGGAAGCTTTTCAAAGAGGTTCACCGGAAAGGGCTTAAAGATATCTATGATCCTGAAGAGTATAAAAGCGAGGATGTAAGTCTTCAATGTCGGATCTACAAGCAGGAAGCAGGTGACATACCCAACTATTTCATCAATCACTACCTCCTCGGGATCACTGTCTCTGGAGATTCTTATAATCTCGTTGGATGTTATTAATCCGATGATGAAAAGAACTCCAATCGTTGCAAGGATAGTCCAGATGTTAAAAGACACGAGATAAACTATAGGTATCCCTACAAGTGTCCCGAGTGTGCCGGGAGCAAGTCCAAGCCTTCCTACGAAAAATCCTGTTGCTATCAGTTCGTGAATCATGTCCCTTATAATAACTCAAGCTGAGCCATGAGTGAGAGCGAGAGGCTTAAAAGGGTTGAAGACAGCATCCAAAATCTGCGCAGAGACGTAGAGGAGATGAGAAGTTATATAGAGGAAGCCAACAAACTGGACAGATTTGGATTTGATGACTTCATTCAGGAATGTATAGGAGCGCTTATCATCGCGTTTCCCATATCAATGACAGAAGAGATATGGGAGATATCAAATAAGCTTTCCCTTGAGAGGATCATTCTAATAATGATTGGGGCTCTTATAATTGTCTACTTTTTTATAAAACACTCAAAGCTTCAGAGATGGGAGTCTCAGGATCTTGCAGGTTTCCTCCCTCTCAGACTGATAACGAGTTTCCTAATAGCCTTTTTGGTATCTTCAGCTATGCTCTACATACTCGGAGTTTATCCGAATTCCTTAGTAACTGGGAATGGTTCATAAAGACATCAATACTGGTAACCGTTTTTTCCCTCGTCGGAAGTCTCGGAGTTGATATGATCAAATAGCCTTTGCAAGCTTGTTTTTGTACTTCTCAAACTCCTCCGGGAACTTCTCCATTGCCTGTTTTATCAATCTTCCTGCAACCGCACCCAGACCGCATATAGACGTCGGCTGGATGTATCTGTTTACAAATACAAAACCTTCCCAGTCTTTCTCAGTAGCCTCTCCCCTGTAGATCTTCTCAAGAAGGTAAGCCTGCTCGTGACAACCCACTCTGCAGGGTGTGCATTGACCGCAGGTCTCGTGCTCATAGAACTCCGCTATCTTGAGACATGCCTCAACTATGTCGTCATCTTCAGTCAGAACGATCACTGTTCCTGTTCCTCCAAATCCGAAGGGTGAATAGTCCATCGGCATATCAAGCTCGTCTGCCGAGAAGCAGTCTAACGCTCCCGAGAAGACTGCCTTCACCTTTTTGTTTCCTATAGTTCCTCCGGCGTACTTGAATATCACCTCTCTGAGGGTAGTGTTCATCGGAAGCTCGTAAACGCCCGGCTTCTTCACCTTACCGCTGATTGGAAATAGCTTTGGTCCCGCATAATCACTTGGTCCTATATATCTGTACTCTTCCCAGCCGAGATTTATGATGAAGGGGATATTGCATATAGTCTCAACGTTGTTCACAACCGTTGGCTTTCCAAATAGTCCTACCTGAACGGGGTAAGGAGGTTTTAGCCTTGGATGACCTCTCTTACCTTCAAGGGACTCTATAAGGGCTGTTTCCTCACCGCAGATATAAGCCCCGGCACCCCTCGCTACGTATATCTCAAGGTCAAATCCGGAACCGAGTATGTTCTTCCCCAAAAATCCCTTTTCCTTTGCCTCTTCTATCGCGTTCCTGAGTATGTAATACCCGGCAGGATATTCACCCCTTATGTAGATAAAAGCTTCGTTTGCTCCGATAGCGTAAGATGATATTATTATCCCCTCAAGCAGAAGGTGAGGATCTCTTTCTATAAGTATCCTATCCTTGAATGTTCCAGGCTCGGACTCATCCGCGTTACAGATGAAGTACCTTGGACCGGGGTTCTGAACCGCAAACTTCCACTTCCTGCCTGTGGGGAATCCTGCTCCTCCTCTTCCTCTGAGGGTGCTCTTGTCAACCCAGTCTATTATCTCCTCAGGGGACATATTAAGAGCCTTCTCAAGTGCTTGATAACCCCCTTCCTTTAAATAGTCTTCTATGGAGTGAACCCTCGGTTTCTTAGCCCTCTTGAGGAGCATATTGAGGGTAGTCTCGGCGTATATCTTAGGTATAGCGGGATAGGATCTCATTTAACTTCTCCTCTCCTTCAAATTTGTATGTATCCTCATTTATCATAAACACCGGAGCCTCAGAACAGGCTCCGAGACACTGAACAGGAACTATCTTAAATTTTCCGTCGGGCGTAACTTCACCCGGTTTTATCTTCAGTATCTTTTCAAGAGCCTGAAGTAGATCTTTCTTTCCCATGAAGTGACAGACTACACTCACGCAGACCCTGATCCTGTATTTTGCCGGTGTCTGTCTGTCAAACATGTCATAAAAGGCTACAACCTGCTCAACGTGGTTCAGCGGAAGGTCAAGCAAATCAGCGAGAGGTCTGAGAGAATCCTGAGGTATGTATCCGTAATGATCCTGTATTGTGTGCAAGCATAGGAGTATCGCTTGTTCCTTTTTCGGGAAGTAGTTTATGTGCTGATTCAACTTTTCAAGCAGCTCCTGCTCAAACATGGTTATAAATTTTACATTCTGGTATTCAAAATGCAAAGCTTAAATTCATAAAATCTCCTTTCCTTTTTAATATCGGTCAGAAACCTGAAGAACCTTGATTCGGAGCCCCCATAGAGTTTCCATCTGTCCACAGGCTGGCACCTGATCAGATCGTCTTTCACGAGAACTATAGCCCTTCCCTCTATATCCTCTGGTTTTGCATCTCTTACGATCACCCTGTCCGCATAGAAGGGCAGGTTATGATGAAAGGCTCCTATCTCATAGGTTTTTACAGTCCCAGCAGGATCTATCTCTCTTATCGCTTTCCCGATTTCCCTATAATATCTGTGTCCTTCTACAAGAGGGAGCAGAACTGATGACAGATAAAGAAGAAGAGAAAAACCTGCTGTCGCGGGTGCGAGTCTGAAATCTTTTCTGAGCAGAGGAAACAATCCGATAAGGGTGCAGAGTAAGAGAGTGAAGAGATCAACCTTAAACATGAGAGCTCCCACCCATACAGCGATCACCATTAGAAAAGTAAGGAACATGGACACGGGAATGAGAACTCTTTTGTAGTCACCGCTGCTAAGAAACGCACCTGTTATGATAGCCATTGCAGGAAAGGCAGGCATTATATAAACGGGTATCTTCATCTTCACGAGAGAAAAGAGGACAAAGACCGTGAGGAACCATACAAGGGGAAAGAGAAGTTCCCTCCGTCTGCTTTTCAAAGTCCAGAGAAGGGCTATGTAGAAAATAAGTGAATATGGAAGGAATGAAACCGGAATATCTAAAGCGTAGAAGTAAATCGGATCTCTCTGAAGGGCGTATATTCTCTTGATATTCTCTTTTATAAAGACTTCAAGGAATATCTCTCTGTTTACCATATACTGATACAGAAACCACCAGCCTGAGGCTAAAGCAACGTAAAGCGTCCCAATGTAATACTTAATCTTTAGAAGTTCCCTTCTGTCTGTTAAGAGTAGGTAGATGAAGATTATTCCCGCAGGCAGTAAAAAACCAACGGGACCCTTTGTGAGAACTCCGAAGACCGAGGATGTCAGAGCTAAAAAGAACAGAAGATCACTTTTTCTTTCATAACTCAGATACCAGAGATATAGGGCGAGGGTTACAAAAAAACTCAATAATACCTCAGGGGATGTATACCGGGCGTTTGCTATAAATTGAAAGGATAATGTGAGGGCTAAAAAAGAAAGCAAAGCAGGAGTGCCCCCGGTGAGTCTCTTTGCCATAAGGTAGGTGATCAATCCCGTTCCAAGACCTGCGATAACCTGAAAAAACCTGAGAGCAAACTCGTTCATTCCAAAAATTAGGAAACTCAATGCTGTCAGCCAATAAGTCATTGGTGGTTTGTTCAATCTCGGTTCTCCGTTGTAGATGGGTGTGAGAAAATCACCCGTCCTTAACATATTCTTTGAGGCGTCTGCATAAAATGCCTCGTTCGGCTGCCAAACCTGATTCAGTCCGAGATTGTGAAAGTAAAGAAAAACAACCGCAAGGATCAGGACGTATCTGAGCATATAAGAAGTTTACAACTTCTATAGCTGCGATATAGCCCACTTGAGGGTATCAAGGACGTAATTTATCTCGTCCTCTTTTATAACAAGAGGCATCATCAGAACCATCACATCCCCGAGAGGTCTTAGAAACACTCCTTTTTCTCTGCACATGTATGCAACCTTAAAGCCTGTCCTCTCTCCATAAGGGTAGGGTTCTCCCTTCTCTTTATCTTTGACGAGTTCAATTCCTGCCATAAAGCCGAGCTGACGGATATCTCCCACGTGGTCAAGCTCCCAGAACTCCTTGAGTCTTTCTGTAAGCAGGTTTATCTTCGGTTTGAGGTGTTCAAGAGTCCTCTCCTCCTCAAAAACTTCCAAATTTGCAAGAGCAACCGCGCAGGCAAGGTTGTTCCCTGTATAGGTGTGCCCGTGATAGAAGTGTTTAGCTTCCCCGAACTCGCCGAGGAAAGCGTTGAAAACCTCATCGGTTGTCATCGTAACTGCAAGAGGCAGATATCCGCCAGTTATGCCTTTACCAAGACACATGAAATCAGGTGTTACTCCTTCCTGTTCGCAGTAGAACATCGTTCCCGTTCTTCCGAAGCCCGTTGCCACCTCATCCACTATCATCAGGACGTTGTATTTTCTTGTTAACTCCCTTACCTCTCTCATAAAACCCTTCGGGTAAGGAAGCATTCCAGCCGCCGCCTGAATACCACTTTCAAGGACAACGGCAACGACATCCCTGCGTGCTCTTAAAATCTCCTGAAGTTTCATTACCAGGTTTGCAAGGCACTTCTGAGATAACCCACCATGCTCCTTTTTACAATAAAGATATGGGGAGGGAAGCCTTATAGTTTCAAACAGAAGATCTCTATAGGTTCCGTGGAAGAGATCTATTCCGCCTACGCTGACCGCCCCTATGGTGTCTCCGTGATAGGCTTCCGAAAGGGTTATGAATACCCTCCTTTCCTCACCTCTGTTCCTCCAGTAGTGGTAAGCCATCTTTATGGCTATCTCAACCGCTTCTGCTCCGTCCTCCGAATAAAAGACCTTTGTAAGACCCTCTGGAGCTATGTCCACCAATCTTTTTGCAAGCATTATCGCGGGAACGTTAGAACTTCCCAGCGTTGTTGTGTGAGCTACTTTCTTCAGTTGTTCCTCAATTGCACGGTTTAGCTTTGGATGGCTGTGTCCGTGAACGTTGCACCATAGAGAAGATATGGCATCTATGTACCTGTTTCCGTGTATATCGTAAAGATAAACCCCTTCACCTCTTTCAAAGATCAGGTTTTCCTCTTCCCTGTAAACCTTCATCTGGGTGAAGGGATGCCAGAAATACTCTTTATCCCACCGCTGGAGCACTTCAGGTTTTATATCCATGGAGTGTAATTTTACAGGAAATCAATCTCCGATATGCATAGCTGTAACCGAATCCCACTGAGCGATATGCAGTTTAAGCCAAGGGACAAATCTATCTTCAAGAAATCTCTTTACCATCTCTGTGTCTTTCGTTTCCTTCCAGCTGTCATATAATCCTTTAAACTCTTTTCTCATCTGATCGTGCTCAGCCTTATGCATAGGATACCCGAAAAAGTTCGCCTCTCTCATTAAATCCTCTTCTGTACCGAAGTGATCTTCAATGTCCACTA
Source organism: uncultured Aquifex sp. (assembly GCA_964590265.1). Taxonomy (GTDB): domain Bacteria; phylum Aquificota; class Aquificia; order Aquificales; family Aquificaceae; genus Hydrogenivirga. Next base: position 8,103 of record CAZPVY010000028.1, read on the forward strand.
GAAGCTCATCCATCAATCTATCAGCTTCCTTTACGTCCCCTTTCAACAATGCGTCGTAAAGCTGGTTTATTATCTCAACCTCCTCTTCATGGATGGCGTTAAAGAACATGTTTGCTACTTTTTGAACCTCGCTCGGATCAATTAGCATGCACACCTCCGTATTAGTAACTTAATGTGGAATCTTGTGTGAATAAATGATTACTATCATCCATGATAGAGCCGCAGGCTCACATCTCCGGAAGTTATCTCCTTCTCGCCTTCAGAAGTCTGGAGGATGAGAAATCCCTTATCGTTTATGCCTTTCAAAATTCCTACCTCAGGTTTTTCGGAGAGAACTATTACCTCCTCTTCTTTGAAGATCAGTTTATCGTTTATCCTTCCTGCAAGATTAGAGAAACCCCTTTCCCTGTATTCCTCAAGAAAAGATTCTATAAAGTCAAGAAGTCCGGTCAGAATATCCAGTCTGTTTTCTTCCCTCCCCTTTATCTGGAATATGGATATAGCATTCTTCTTTAGATCCTCTGGAAACTCCTTCTGGTTTACGTTAAGACCTATTCCGACCACTATCTTCTCTTTGCTTTTTTCAACAAGTATGCCTGCTATCTTCCTTCCTTTTGTGTAAACGTCGTTAGGCCACTTTATGGTTGTTCTCAATCCTATACTGTCCAGAAAGTCGGATATAGCCAGACCCGCAACAAGCGGGAGCTGTAGGTAGTTCCTAAAATCCTCCTCACATATGACGAAACTAAAGTATAAGCCTCCCTCCTGGGATTCCCACCTCCTTCCTTTTCTTCCCTTTCCCTCTTTTTGCCAATCCGCTACAAAAACGGTTCCGCAGGGAAAACTTCCCTCCTTCAATCTTCTCTGAGTTGAGTCTGTTTCCTTCAGCCAGATCAAGTAGTCAAACATCAGTGCCTGAAGTGCCTCATTTTTGTAATAATCATCGCCATGCCGTGCTCATCTGCAGCTGAGAACACCTCTTTGTCCCTTATAGAGCCTCCGGGATGGATCACCGCAGTTATTCCAGCTTCCGCGGCTATGTCTATACTGTCCCTGAAGGGGAAGAATGCTTCGGAAGCAAGCACCGCACCTTTGAGATCAAATCTGTGACTCTGAGCTTTTTGAATGGCACACCTCAGGCTATCCACCCTTGAGACCTGCCCTGAACCTATTCCGAGAGTTCTTTTATCTTTTGCTATAACTACCGCATTTGACTTTACGTACTTACAAACTTTCCATGCAAAAATGATATCCTCCATCTCTTTATCGGTTGGTTTCCTCTTTGATACAATCTCAAGCTCGCTGTACAGTTCCCTATCTTCATCCTGCAGTAAATAACCACCGCTTATCTTTTTTATGTCGTAAGTGTGCCCAAGCCCGTAAAACCTAATTACCCTAAGATTTTTCTTCTTTGAGAGTATATTCAGAGCCTCCTCATCGTATTCAGGAGCTATCACGACCTCTAAAAACATAGAGGTAAGCTCTTGGGCAAGATCTGGATCAACTCTATCGTTCATCGCAACTATACCGCCGAAGGCAGATTCTGGATCTGTCTCTTTTGCCTTCAGGAATGCCTCTTTTAAATTGCTCCCGATAGCCACCCCGCAGGGATTATTATGCTTAATAATCACACACACCGGATCGTTCGGGAATTCAAGAGCAATTTTTACCGCTGAGTCCGCATCAAGATAATTGTTAAAGGACATCTCCTTTCCTTGAAGAACCTCAGCCCTCGCTATACCTATCTCTTCAAAAGGACTTGTGTAAAGGAGTCCCTTTTGATGAGGGTTCTCTCCGTATCTCAATTTTGCCTGAAGTCTCATCGGCACGGTAAGTTCTTTGCTCTCTTCCTCTATCTCAAACAGAGATTTCAGAGCATTTGATATTACGCTGTCGTAATAAGCTGTGTGTGAAAAGGCTTTCCATGCAAGATAAGCTCTGTCCTTTCTCGTGAGGTCTCCCTTTTCCAGTTTCTCCATAACCCAGTCGTAATCTTCAGGATCAACAAGAACAACAACGCGGAAGAAGTTTTTTGCCGCAGCTCTTATCAGGGAAGGACCGCCTATATCAATGAATTCTAAGAGCTCCTCTTCTCCAAGCCTCTCCTTCATCATAACCTCAAAGGGATAAAGGTTTACTACTACAACGTCAATTGGAAGTATCCCAAGCTGATCAATCTCTTCCCTGTCCTTCTCAATCCAGTCTCTGTACAAAATCCCGCCGTGTATTACAGGATGCAGAGTTTTTACCCTTCCGCTGAGTATCTCGGGAAACCCTGTTACCTTTGCAATTTCTTTAACCTCTATTCCTTGCTCCCTCAGAAACTTTGCCGTTCCACCAGTTGATAATATTTCGTATCCAAGGTTTACGAGAGTCTTGGCAAGCTTATCAATTCCTTCCTTTCTGTAAACAGAAATAACTGCTCTCATGATTCTATTATACTTATTGGGGCAGATATGGTAAAAACCTTTCTGCACACCATCCTTGAGAATGACAGATCAAGAGCTTTCATACTCTATCAGAGCTTCTCCTTCAGCATTCTCATGCTCTCGGTTATCTTCGGCATTTACGATGAGCTCAAGGGTTTTCATACGGAGCTCCATCCTCTGATAGAGAAGCTTGAACTTTTCGTTTCTTTCATAATAGCTTTTGAATATACGGGGAGGTTTGTCCTTGCGGAGAGAAAATTTGAGTATGTAATAAACCCGTTTTCCATCATAGACCTTATTGCCATAATTCCCTACTTTCAGCCCTTCAGAGTTTTGAGGTTTATCGTTATAGGCGCCAGGTTTTTAAGAATAGCTTATCGATATAAACACTTTGCAAAGGGGTTTACTTTTATCTTCAGAAGCATATCCTTTGAGTTCTACTTTTTACTCGCTCTATTCATTCTATTCTTCTTCGCTTCTCTGGTCATCATGTACTCTCTTGAGATCGGTGCGGGTAACTCTCGGATAAAAGACTTCTTTGACGTCCTTTATCTTGTCGTGATAACCATGACTACCGTAGGATACGGGGATATAACTCCCGTAACCTGGGAGGGAAGAGTTCTCTCAATGCTCCTTGGTGCAGGAGGTCTGTTCATATTTTCAATGTCAATAGCGACCATAAGTGCTGGCTTTTTTAACTATATTCAGATGCTGAAGCTCGGTATGATAAGCTTTAAGGACATGAAGAATCACATAGTTATATGTGGATGGAATGAAACCGCTCAGGTAATCATTGAAAACCTCAAAAAGACAGGGAGGGATATAGTGCTTATAACACAGCAGGACATACCCTCACCCGAGGGGTTTTACTACAAGAAGGGAGATTTCGGAAGAGAGGATATCCTCTTAGATGCAGGGGTTGACAAAGCTTATATGGTAATAGTCCTCGGGGAGAAGTTGCCCGGTTTTACCGAAGATTCCATAGATGCGAGAACCATCTTGGCAGGTATGCAGATCAGGGACATGAACAGAGATGTGATCCTTGTCCTTGAAGTTCTTCTCAGGGAGAATGCAAAGCTGATAAAGAGGAGAAGGATAGCGGATTACATCATCATTGGTGGTGAGCTTCTTGGTGTGATTATATCCAAGTTTGCTCAGGAGAGGTTTTACGGTGAGTTCTTCAACCACATAGTTGAACGTATAGATGTTGAAACTGTGAAATGGTATGAGGAAACCACGGTCGGAGAAGCGGAGAGGAGACTTGAACAGAAGGGTTACAGAATAGCGGGCGTGATAAAAGATAACAGGGTAATATTCTTCCCGAGGATATCCTTCCAACTAAGGAAGGGTGATAAACTTCTTCTAATAAAAGAACACTCTAAGGAGGATAGAGCATGAAGAAGATACTTATAGCAGTTCCGCTACTGGTGTCCGCTGGCTTTGCTCAGTATTTTGAAGGAGATGTAGTTAGAGAGTTCGGTGTCAAAACTGGTATCGTAAAGACAAAGTACGACAGCATAGACGGTTCCAAGCCAGACAAGACTCTTGAGGAGTATCTATCCGTTTACGGATATCTTGGAGCAGGAACAACTGCCGGCTTCACCGCTGGAGCTTCAATAGAACTTTCAACGGGAAGTAAGATGGAGGCTGGAAGAACAATCGTTTACAACGCCCTTGAGCTGAATCCCTCCGTTGAGTTCTCCTTCAGTGAAAACCTGAGAGCTTATACAGGTTTCGGCGGCTCAATCAACAGGTTCAAAGAAAGGTCAGGTAACATAGTGAACAAAGATACGAATCTTGGTCTCCAGTTTATGGTTGGTTTAAAGTACAACCTGTATCCTACCTTCGGTGTTCTGGGCGAGTATAAGGGAAAGATATTCATGACAGGAGACTATGACGGCAACGTTGTTCATCACATAAATCTGGGAGTTTTCTTCCTTATACACTGAATCAAAGCCCGAAGGCAACGGGCTTTCCGCCCCCGGGCATCTCTTTAATAGGCGGTTTGTGCCTGAGCATATTGAGAGCAAAGTTAAGGTTGTCATAAAGCGTTATGGAGTAGTTATCCCAGAATACACAAGTTCCTGCAAGGCAGAAATATCCACCACTCGGAGGTGCTATCTGTTCCGCTATAAGGAGCGTGTAGTTGCCCTGGTTAGACTCTGCGGTATCCTCGGCTCTGACGACTATCTTTATGTCGGGATATATAGGCTTGATTGATGCGGTGCAGGCAAGCATGATCTTTTCAACATTCACCTCATTCTCCTCATTCTTGTTATATCTCCTTATCTTTGAGGTAACTACAAAGTATTTATCTCCGTTGTGATTGTTCTTTTCGTCCGTTACCTCATCGGAGTTTAGCTCCATTCCAAACCTTCTTGCCAGCGTGTTGCACGTATCCGCTATGTGATCTTCGTTCTTGTAGTATCCCAAAAGTATCACCTTCTTCCCTTTGTCCCAGACAAGCTTCTCTATCCACTTAGCTTCATCTTCGGTGAAGGGTATCTCAGGATAGTTGAAAACGATCGTGTCGTAATTCTCCAGCTTTCCCCAATCGTCAACCTCATCTATCTCAATACCAACCTTTTCCGCTTCCCTCTGAAGTATTGAGAAGTAGTAATAGTCCGTTATTGTAAACTCCTGATGGGTTATGCTCCATCCTACCTTTACAGTTTTCATGGTATTTAATTATAAGCGGAGGTGTGTTAAATATATGTCCGAACTTGGGAGGGTAAAGCTACTTCTCTCGTCTGCTGAAAGAATAAGCAGGGAGCAGGATATTGACAGACTTCTTGTCATGCTCTCCGATCTTGCTAGGGAAATTCTTGAGGCTGACAGATGTAGTCTCTTCCTGCTGGATAGGGAGAGAAACGAACTTTGGACTAAGGTAGCTCACGGTGTTAAAGAGATAAGAGTTCCTGCTGACAGGGGTGTGGTGGGATGGGTTGCTCAGAAGGGGGAGAGTCTCGTTGTGAACGATGCTTACTCTGATCCGAGATTTAATCCAGAGGTTGACAGGGAAACTGGTTATAAAACAATGAACATCCTTGCTGTACCCCTTTTTGATAAAAAGGGAAATATACTCGGAGTTTTTCAGTCGGTGAACAAGCTCAGGGGTAAGTTTTCACACGAAGACCTTGAACTGTTTACGTTGCTAAGCGGCTATGCTTCCTCTGCCATAGAGAACTCAATACTTCAGGCGAGGGTAAAGGAGGCATACAAGGAGGCGATAATGAGATTATCTCATGCAGCCGAATACAAAGACCCTGATACATACAACCACATAGTTAGAGTGGGGCTGTATGCAAGGCTAATTGCTGAGAAACTGAATCTTGAGAAGGAGCTATGTGAGAACATAATGCTCGCCGCACCTATGCACGATATAGGGAAGATAGGAATACCCGATGCAATTCTTCTGAAGAGGGGAAAGCTGAGCGATTGGGAGTGGGAGGTCATGAAAAGACACACAATTATAGGCTACGAGATACTCAAGGACAGCTCAAGCGAGCTTCTTCAGATGGCTGCTCTTGTTGCCCTTGATCATCATGAAAGGTGGGATGGCAGAGGATATCCGAACGGTAAGAAGGGAGAGGAGATAAGTCTCTGGGGGAGGATAACTTCCATAGTGGATGTGTTTGATGCTCTGCTTTCAAAGAGACCCTATAAGGAGCCTTGGGGTCTTGAAAGGGCGGTGGATTACATGAAAAAGCTAAGAGGCAGGTCTTTTGATCCCCAGCTATTGGATATATTCCTTGGAAGTATTGATGAGGTTATGGAGATAAGGGAAAGGTACAGGGATGATTGATTCCTTTTGTGCTATACTTCTAACTGATGAGTCAGTCAGCCAAGAAAGAAACAAGAAAACGGCTAATAGAAGCTGGAAAGAAAGTGATCTTTGAAAAGGGTTTTCATCGAGCAAGGGTGTCCGATATCACGTCCGAGGCAGGTCTTGCTCACGGAACTTTTTATCTCTACTTTAAAACGAAAGATGATTTTTTGCTGGAACTGCTCAAAGCTGTCAGAGGTGAGATGCTATCTTTGATTGATGACGGTATAAAGCAGATAAGAAACGGAGATAGAGAAAAGGGGAAAGAGCTTGTCTTTTTAAAGACCTTTGAGCTTATGATAAGAGAAAAAGAACTCGCAAAGATATTCTTTTTTGAAGCTATATGCACCAGCAAAGAGTTTCAGGAATTTTACAGAGAGGGTAAGGAACTTTTTATAAGCAGGATTGATGAGGCTCTTTTCAATCTCGGAGTTCCAAGCTCTGAGACAAAAGCTCACATACTGGTAGGTTGCGCAAGGCACTTGATTGAGAATCTTATACTTAGTGGTGGAGAGGTGTTCGGAATATGGAAAGAGATATTAAGAGAGCTTGGTATCTACTCCTGATTTTCTGCACCGTGTCATTCTCTCTCTCTCTTCAGGAGGCTGAAAAAAAAGCATTAGAGAGCTTTCGTGAGCTGAAAATAGAAAAGATCCAGCAGCGGAAGAAGACTTACGAACGTCTTGAAAAGTTCGGCAAATTTCTCCCTACGATCAATCTTGAAGCTTCCTTTAATATCTCAAAGAAGCAGAGCTTCTCTTTCAGTATTCCTTCCGTTCCTCCTCAGGACTTCGTGTTCCAGAAGGGAAGCTACTCTAAATTCACTCTCCAAATATCCCAAACGCTCCTCAGTCTTCCTTACTTCAAGGAGTATGAAATAGCAAAGATTCTTGAATCTTCTCAGAAGTACATGGTTAAGGAGAAAGAACTTAGAGTGCTTTATCAGGTAAGAGAGGCATATGTGAACGCTCTTAAGGCGCAATCGGTTGTGGATATATACAAAAAGCATCTTGAAAGGGTAGAAGCCCACTTGAGAGATGTTGAGGAACTTTATAAGGAAGGCATGGTTGCCTTTAAAGATGTTCTTGAGACAAAGGTTAAGCTCTATGAAGTGAAGGAGAAATTAACCACTGCGGAAGCTAACTATCAGAAAGCCCTTGAGTATCTCAGCTATCTTACAGGAGAGGATATAGACAGCTTAGAAGATTTGAGTCCAGAAGCTTACGAGGATCTTTCCGAGATCCCAGAAGAAGAGCTGGTTGAGAGGCTTAGAAGGAACCGACCTGTTTTAAAGTTCCTGAGAGAGAACACGGTTGCATCTAAGGAAGCTGTGGAGCTTGCAAAATCCTACTTCTATCCGCAGGTTGTTCTTGAGGCTTTCTTTCAGAGAACCGAAGAGTCTGACCTGTTCCCAAAAAGCAGGTATCTAATAACTTTTGCCTTCAGGTGGAATTTGCTGAGCGGTTTGAGAAAGTTCAGGGCACTTGAAATAAGCAAACTGTCCTACAGGCAGACGCTTGATAGGTATAGGGATACGGAGGAAAAGCTGAAGCTGGAGCTGAAGAACACTCTTGAGGATATAAAGTCTGCAAAAGCGAAAATTGAGCTTGCGAAGAAACAGCTTGAGGATGCAAAGGAGCACCTAAGAATAGCGGTTGAAAAGTACAAAGCTGGTCTGGGGACTAACACGGAGGTTCTTGATGCTCAGAGTTATCTGACAACTGCCGAAAGTACGCTGAGGATAAGCAGGTATGACCTTCTGATCAAGATATTCAAGCTCTACGAGGTGATAGGGTATGAAAGGTAAGAAGCTTGGAGGAGTTTTCTTTTTAGTTCTCATCACCTTCATATTTGCGTTCTTCGGAATAAGGTGGATTCATTACAGGCTTACCCACGCGATTACAAATGCGGTCTTCGTGGAAAGCGATACCTTTGCGAAGGTCGCCTATAAGAGGGTCGCTGGAAGGATAACCAAGCTTTATAAGGAGGAGGGAGATCCTGTTGAGAAAGGTGAACCTCTCGCAAAGATTGATGACAGGGATTACAGAATAAAGCTTGAAGAGTTGAAAGAGAATATCGGAAGACTCCTCAAGGAAAGGGAAGCCCTTCTGATAAAGAGAAACACTCTGAAGGAGGAGCTCTTAGAGAGGATAAAGATAGTGGACATTGAAGCTGAGGGAGTTAAAAAAAGGATAGAGTCTCTTGAGGTGAGAATAGATCAGCTACGGAAGGACAAAAGCAGGCTTGAGTCTCTCTTTGAAAAGGGGGTCGTTCCTTCAAGAAGGTTTGAAGAGATTGACACACGGCTGAGAACTGTTCAGAAAGAAAGGGAAGCTTTGCTTCAGGAATATAGAGCCGTGCTTGCGGAAAAAAAGGTTTTGAAAGTAAAGTTAAAGCAGATAGGGGAGCTTGATAAGAAGATAGAGGCTCTTGAAAAGCAGATAAAGGCTCTTGAAAAGCAGAAAGAAGACATTGAAAACCTCGTTGAGGAGACTGTGCTCAGAAGCCCAATAAAGGGCTTTGTTGTGAAGAGATACGTGAGTGTCGGGGAGGTTGTGAGGCAGGGACAGTTCGTTTATGCGGTTTACGATCCTGAGGACGTTTACATACTCGTTTTGCTTGAAGAAACCAAGCTTGACGGGGTAAGAGAAGGAAACAGGGTTCACATAAAGATAGATGCCTATTCGGACGTTGAGTTTGAAGGTGTCGTAAAAGAAATAGGCAGGGCAGCCGCCGCAAAATTCGCTATAATCCCGAGGGATATAACCGCTGGTGAATTTACAAAGGTCGCTCAAAGGATACCTATAAGGGTTGAGATAACTAAAGGAGACAAGAGACTTCTGCGGATCGGAATGGGAGGTGAAGTCGCCATAGAAAAAACCCGCTGAGAGATCAAAGCTTATTATTTATGTTAAGGAGGTTTTAGATATGAGTGATGAAAAGAAGGAGAGGGATCTGAGGGAGGAAGCAAGAGATCTATTCAAAAAGTTTTATGAAAAGAGCAAAGATATTCAAAAAGCTACTTCCGAGACCATCAGGGAGATAACGGAAAGAACCCTGAAAGGAGTTCAACCCTCCAAGGAAAAGGTGAGGGAGATAACCGAGGGTATAGTTGAAGGAATTCAGGAAACCAGAAAGCAGATGGGAGGTAGGTTTGAATCTGTCATAAAGACACTTCAGGATTTCACAGTAAAAGCCACCTCTGGAGTAATGGAGATAATTTCCGGTGTGATTGAGGGTGTTGAAAAAGCTTCCGAAAAGGAAAAGAGAGAGGAGTGCCTCCGCTACATAAAAGAGAGAAGGTCGGCAACTTTCTTTGATCCTGCGAGAGAAGTGCCCGATGAGGTTATAAAAGAGATACTCAACATATCCGCTCTTGCTCCCTCCGGATACAACCTCCAGCCTTGGGAGGTGATAGTTGTAAAAAGTAAGGAGAACAAAAAGAAGCTAAAGGAGATCTGCTACAACCAGCAGAAGGTTGAAGATGCAGGTGCAAACATAGTTATAATCGCAAACCTGAACGCGGCAGAAGAGCATGTGGACAGGGTTCTGGAAAGCTGGCTTGAGCTTGGCTATATATCTGCTGATCAGAAAGATCAGTTGAGGGATCAGATACTCGCCGGATGGAATAGCCCTGAAAAAAGAAAGAGAAAGGCTATAAGGGACTCATCTCTCTTTGCAATGAGCGTTATGATAATTGCAAGATACTTTGGTCTTGAAACCCATCCCATAGAAGGTTTTGATGAGGCAAGGCTGAAGAAGTTCCTCGGTATCGGGAAGAATAGGATAGTTCCCATGATAATAGCCGTAGGCTATAAACATCCAGATAAGGAGCTTCTTCCAAGGGCTTACAGGTTCAGCTTTGAAGAGTTTGGAAAGATAATTTAAGTTAAAATTAAACTCATGCAGGAAAAGGATTGTATTTTCTGCAAGATCCTCAGGGGAGAGATACCTTCAAAAAAAGTCTATGAAGATGAGAAAGTGTACGCCTTCCACGATATAAATCCCGTAGCTCCTGTTCACATACTGATAATTCCAAAAAAGCACATATTGGGAATTCAAGAGCTACAGCAGGAGGATGAATGCCTTGTAGGACACATGTTCTATGTAGCTAAGAAGATAGCACAAGAGCTTGGTCTCGCTCCTGATGGAAACCTCAGTGGTGGATACAGACTTGTCTTCAACGTGGGGAAGGATGCAGGACAGACAGTATTTCACCTTCATCTCCATCTGATAGGCGGGAGATCCATGAGCTGGCCTCCCGGTTGACGGTATGAAGCCCTTCTTTCTTAAGCTATCCGAAAAAAGATGTTCTGTAGATGTAGACACTCTTGAGAGTATTGATGAGAACACGGCTATTATAGTTGGAAACTTTGACGGCTTCCATCTCGGACATCAGTATCTTGTAAGAAACCTGAAGAAAAGGGCTAAGGAGAGAAACCTGAAAACTCTGATAGTTACCTTCTGTCCTCATCCGCTCAAAGTCCTCGCTCCCAAGCTGTTTCTCTGCGAACTCTCAAACGCGGAAGAGAAGATGGAGTTTCTATCCGCAGAAGGTATTGACTATCTCTGCTTTATAAGGTTTGACGAAGAGTTTTCAAGGATGAGTGCTAAAGATTTCCTTGAGGAACTCTTATACAGAAGGCTGGGTTGTAGATACCTTCTAGTTGGCTATGATTGGAGATTCGGTTATCGCAGGGAAGGAGAGATAGAACTTGCGAAAGAGATAGGGGAAAAGCTCGGCTTTGAAGTTGAGCTTGCAAAACCTTTCAAGAAAGATGGTCACATTGTGAGCAGTACCCTTGTGAGAAGGCTTTTGAGTGAGGGAAGGCTGGAATCTGCTGAAGAGTTCTTAGGAAGGAGATACTGGATAAGGAGAAAGGTTGTAAAGGGGGATGGAAGGGGTTCAAAAATAGGATTTCCTACAGCAAACCTCAAGGATACGGAGGATCTGTGCCTGAAAGAGGGCGTTTATGCGGTCAAGATTGATGATACATACATAGGTGTTGCTAACTACGGCTACAGACCCACCTTTGATGGTAAAAAGAAGGTTCTGGAAGTTCATATAATGGGCTTCAGTGGAAACTTGAGAGGTAAAAAAATAAAAGTTGAGTTTCTGAAATTTTTGAGAGAGGAAAAGAAGTTCTCGGACGTTAAAGAGCTCAAAGAGCAGATAGAGAAAGATATTCAGTCCGCACTTGCCTTAGCCGTTTCCTGAGCCTCCTCCCGATCATAAGTTACCCTGATTTCTCCGTTTTTCAAAAGAACAAAGCTCTTTTCAAGTCTGTCCTTGATACCTTTCTTGTTCTGAAGGAAGTTCTCAAGACCCTTTGGTTCATTGTGAGCTTTTAATAGATAATCCCTTACCTTTCCGTTATCAAAGTGTATCTTTACCTTAAGACAGAAAAACTTTGCATCCTCGGCACTGTGACACCTTTCTATCTCGCCCACAACCTCTATCTTTACGCTTCTGGCAACTATATCCTCTTTGCTGAAGAATTTCATGACATAT
>CAZPVY010000029.1:0-18474 GCA_964590265.1 uncultured Aquifex sp.
TATATGTTCTCCAGTTCCTTTTCCCACTCGGCGGTCATCTCGGGAAAGCTTATGCGGGAGTCCTTGAGCTTGCTTATAAGCTCCCTTCCTTTGGGAGTTGACATGAGGCTCTTGCCCTTCCTGACTACATAAGACCTCTCGAGCAGTGTGTTTATGATGTCCGCTCTGGTCGCCGGCGTTCCTAGTCCGAGCCTTTCCATCACCTTCAGAAGGGTTGCCTCGGTATATCTTGCAGGCGGTTTTGTTTTTCTCTCCTCCCCTTCAACCTTTACTTTGAGGACTTTATCCCCTTCGTGTAGCTCGGGAATCTTATCCTCTTTCCCTTTCTCCTGATACAGGACCTTCCACCCGAGGTTTATATCTCTCTTTCCCTTTGTGATGAACCTGTATTTGCCGAGCTTGGTTATCACGGTTGTGGTCTCGTATTCGTAATCGGGCATAAAGGCTCCTATAAACTTCCTCAGGACGAGGTGGTATATCTTCTTTTCATCTTCTTTTGCATTGGACGGGAGGGGAGCGAGGGGGATTATAGCATGGTGGTCGGTGAGCTTGCTGTCATCAAAAACCCTCTTGCCTACAGCGTTTACCTTTCCTATGAGTTCCTCTTTCCCTAACTTCCGGAGTATCTTCTTCACAAGTTCCTTATTGGAGTTTCCCAGATGCTGAGCATCCGTCCTCGGGTAGGAGAGGACTTTATAGTCCTGATAGAGCTTCTGGGCAATATCGAGGGTCTTCTTAGCGGAAAATCCGTACAGGCGGTTAGCCTCCCTCTGGAGGGATGTGAGCGAATGAAGGAGCGGGGGCTTTTCCTTCCTCTTCTGCCTCTTTAAACTGATGACCTCTCCCTGCGGTTCCCTTTCAAGCTCCTTGAGGATAAGAAGTGCTTTATCTTTTGAAAGCCTAAAGTTCCTGTCCTTTTCTCCTCCTTCTTCTCCTTCTTTTCCATCTTCATTAATATTCTCCAGCGCATCTCCCACCAGTAGCCACCCTTCATACAGCTCTCCCCCTTTATTGAATTTTCCCTTTATCACCCAGTAAGGCTGGGGTTTGAAATTCTCTATTTGAAGGTCCCGCTCTACAATTAGCTTCAGGGTAGGTGTTTGAACCCTTCCAACGCTCCACACACTTCCGTCCGAAGACTTCAGGCTCACCAGCCTCGTGAGATTGATACCTACTATCCAGTCCGAATGTTGCCTTGCAAGGGCGGAGTAATAGAGAGAGTCAAAGTTCTTGGCAGGCTTAAGGTTCTTTAATTCTCTTCTTACAACATCCGGAGTCAAGGCTTCGGAAGTCCATAGGCGGTAGGTTCTGTCCCACTTATTCCAACCTGCGTGCAGAAGGATAAGTCTTGCAATCAGTTCGCCCTCACGACCGGCATCTGTATTAACAACCACCTCATCTGCTTTTTTCAAAAGCTCCTTTATTACTTTAAACTGTTTACCCATCCCATTTGAAAGCTTATATTTGAATTTCTCGGGAAATATAGGAAGCGTACCCAAATCCCATTTTGGAGGCGCTATACTGTCATCAATCTGAAACAGATGACCGAAAGCCCACGTGATAGCGTAGTCTCCCGCTTCAAGATAGCCATCTTTTCTATCAAACCTTCCTAAAGACTTGGCTATGTCAACCGCAACGCTCGGTTTTTCGGTAAGTATGAGCTTCATAGGTAATTACTCAACTTCTACAACCAACCCGTTATAGAAGCTGTAGTAAATAGATACGGTGCATATATATGTCCTACCACCTGCAAGGACCTTGACTTGGAACCTATCTTTGGGTAGTGCGCCTTCGGGGAGCACATATAACAGCTCCATATAGTTGTCCCATGTGGTTGACCAAGCAGCGTTGACCCGCATCAAAGGAACTACGATTTTAGCCCCTTCTACTTCATTCTTAATAAATAGTCTGAAACCTTTCAGCGCTTTACCTTCGGTTATGAGATCCCCTTTAATAGCGGATTTGGTCTTAGCCTGTATGTCTTCAGGGCAGAAAGCTGAGGACCAAGACAGGGAAGCGAATAGAAGTACAGCTCCTACCAACTTGAAAAGCATGGTTATCCCCTCCAAATTTAGATTTGAAAAATATCCCTAATACTGTGGTTCCATCCGATCATCTTACACATTGTGATTGGAATCGGTCTAAAAGGCTTTCCACTTTGTGAGCTTTCTTTAGTTTCTATCTTTTCTACTATCTCAGAAACCGTAATCCAGAACCATGTTGTGTAAGCATAAGCCTCATTGCTAATTGCCAACCACACAGGGATCCTAAAAATTCTTTCAAAAGCAAGTAGTTTGCTTATGTCTTCTTCTTCGTCAAGGATAAATGTTCCATGGTCTTTACGTAATTCTTTGTCCTTTACATCTACTGCTATTAATCCTAGTCCTTGGATAAGAATAAGGAAATCGGGTCTTTTAACACGAGTATTGCGAAAGAAAGTGGCAAAAAGCTCAGGGCTTTGTTCAATATAAAGGTAAGGATAGCTCTTTTCCTCCAGCCATTCTTGGAACTTCAACTCCGCCTCGTTGGCAACAGGCATCCCTCCGACCTCCTGTCCGGACTTGTTGTTATTTATTTTAAGGATGTCCGGCAGGAGACCGGTTATTATTCTCCATAGTTTTATTAGAGGATGTCCGAGAGATGTAAGGGGCAGAGGTATGTAGGGTTCGGGGTGTAGGGTGTTCCTATGGATTATTCTGTTATCAGTTTGTTCAAGCATTCCGCAATCCCCCATGCGTGAGGTAAGGGCAGGAACATATACGCCCTGTCTTCTTCCTGAGATCCTTCTCCTATTCTGAAGGTTATGTAAGTCTTGAAGGGTATGTTCTTCTCGGTTAGGGTTTTCCTGATGAACGGTGTGGGGAAGATACCTTCCTTGTCGCAGTATTCCCTGAGCTTGGCTACCGCTTCATCTACCTGATTCTGAAGTTCAGGGTCTTCCGTTTTGAAGTAGTCTCCGACTATTACGTAGCCTTTCCTTCCCGTTATCTTTCTGCGGTGCGCGAGTCTTCCGAGGACGGCGGTTCGGATTGCGGATGTCAGCCTCCCCGCCGAGCCGGTGTCAAAGATGACCTCTTTTACCGCATCGCCTACCTTAACGCTCATGGTGATTACGTCATCCTCCCTCCCCGCTTTTATGTGAATGTTGAGGTAACTGTATGAGAAAAAGTCATTAAGTCCTTTCAGCAGGAACCTTGAAAGCGCTCCCGCCTCAAAGTTAGGAATTTCTACAAAGACCTTTTCGTTATCTCCCTTCCTTACTCTTATCCTCACGTATCCCAGCTTCTTCCCATTTTCAAAGTAAACTCCGTCGCAGACCTCCCTGCCCGTCCAGAGACCGAGACCGAGTATATCAAGTGAACCCACAATATTCGGAAGGAATATCTTTCTTACACTCCTTTTAGCCTGTTCTCCTCCTGTAATTTGGAAGAGAATTCCCGACCCCTGATCTATGACAGTAAGACTGAATTCCTTTGAAGCGGTGTAGTAGCGGTTTTCAATAACCGACCCTACGACAGCCTCCATAACCTGACCCCTGACGGAAAATTCCGCAATTTGAGGTTATTGCCTTCCGAAGGGAAAAGCATTAGCTTTTGTGTTTGTTTGTGAGGTTATAACAGCGAAAAAGGGCTGTGAGAAAGGCATATCTTACACTACAGCTTGTATATTTTCAGTATAGAGTAAGACTAAACTTTGATGATACCGCAAAACCGTATATACGCTTTACCGTATAGCTGTAATTATGTAATTCCTTCCTTTTCGGCGAGGAGCCTGAGGGCTTCTATAATGAGAGATTTCTTTGATGGTTTTTTGCCTGTCTCTCTCCTGCGCTTCCTTGCTATATCCTCAAGGAGCAGGTCTATATCCTCCGGAACTATTACGGTCAGCTTTACTGTCCGTGAGCTATTACCGGTCTTATGTTTTTCCGTAATTGTGTTTTTACTAATTTCAGTATTTACAGATTTCTGTATTTCCGTAGTTACGGCTTTACTCTCCTCCGGTGTGGATATGAACTCTCCCACAACACTTTTCCTGATGGGGCTGTCTTTTATCAGCTTCTTACCCATCTTTCTACCTCCTTTGCAATTTCAAGATAGGCCTGTGCTACGTCGGACTCTTTTGTCTCGGGCCTTTCATAGACGGGCTTGTTAAAGGCAGGGGTCTCTGCAAGCTTTGTAGTCGTCTTTATCGGGGGCAGTATTTTAACCTGGGACCCGAATACTTCTTTTATCTCGTCAAGGACCTCACGGGAGAGAATAGTCCTTCTGTCGTAGAAGGTAGGGAGTATGCCTACAATCTCAACATCAAAACCCTCTACATTACTCTTTATATCCGCCAGCAGGTTCTGGAGTATAGCCATACCCCTCAGCCCCATGAGCTTAGCTTCTACAGGTATAAGCATCCCGTCTGAGGCAAAAAGAGCATTGATTGTGAGAAGCCCGAGGGACGGCGGAGTATCTATTATCACAAGGTCGTATCTGTCCGCAACGTTCTTGAGAACGTTCTTTAACCGAAGCTCTCTCTGTATTTTGTTTATTAGCTGAGCTTCCACTCCTGAAAGGAATATGTTGGCGGGAACCATGTCAAGGTTGTCCCTTACCGGTATTATCGCCTCGGTTATGGGAACCTCTCCGAGTAATATGTTTGCTATGGTAGTTTCGTATTCATCCGGGTCTTTGCCTGTTGCCATGTAGGTAAGCCCGCCCTGGGGGTCTATGTCAACCATTAAAACCCTGAAAGAATTCGCCAGAGCGGTTCCCAGATGGAAAGTTGTGGTAGTCTTCCCTACTCCTCCCTTTTGGTTGATTATTGCGAGTGTTCTCATGACCACTCACCTCCGTAATTACATAATAGCGTAAAGCCGTATTTGTGTCAACACATAAATACAGATATACGTATTATCGTAAAGCTGTAATAATTTGTGGGTATATAATAACTTGGGTGAAAGTGAAGGTCGGCAGGAGTCCTTACGGTCATAAGTGGCACTTGCTCAGGGGCGATGGCTATCCCGCCTGTGGTTATACTTCCTTCAATTGGAGAAACGGCGTAGAGGTTAGGGAGATAACCAAGAAGGAACTGAGAAAGCTAAACCTCTGTGCCAGCTGCAGAAAAAAGCTTAGGTAGCTCGGGAACATCCTCAAATTCCATGTATGCATGAAGGTATGCGATGAATTCCCTGAGCGTTCTGATGGATTCTCCTCTGAGGACTTTACTTCTTACCTCCTCCGCAAGCTGGCGGTAGTCTATCTGTTCGTGCAAAACTTCTCTTATGTCTTCTTGAGCAATATCCCAGAACTCTTTCCAGCTCAGCTTCCTTTCTACCCTATCTTTAGCCCCCGAAGGTCTCCCTACCTTTACCTCATGTTCCCACAGCCACGAAAGGTCATACTCGGGTTCGTAGTTATTCTCAGTATCTACTAACACATCTCTAACTTCCTTTATGGTTATCCTCTTCTTCTCGGGCTTGGGTTTGGGGAATATCTCTTCTATCTGGAGCTTCAGGAGCTTAGCAGTGGCTTCAAGGAACCTGCCGGCTTCTCTCAGGTAATCCGAAGCGGAAAGCTTCTTTGCGGTTTCACGAAAGAGGGAGGCGAGATAATCAAGGTCTATGTCAAAGGGATCTATCTTCCCCTTTTCAATCTCTTCAAGAACAAGCTCGTAGGGAGAAGCTATCGTAACCGTTTTCATATCAGAAGCTCCTTAAGTTCAGCGGGAGTGATTATCTTTATACCTTCAATTTCTCCCACGGAGAGAAGTTCTTTATCTCCGCTGACCACAAAATCCGCTCTTCCCGACACAGCGCACTCCAGGAACTTAACGTCATCACTGTCCCTGCACACCTCTTCTTCTACCCTGAACTTAACCTCAACCGTTTCCGAGTAAGGCAGGATTTCAACATAGAGCAAGAAGTCAATCTCTTCCTCTGTAAGAGCGAACTTGGGATAGTGAAGGACCTTCACAAGCTCTTCAAGGGTGTCTTCCGAAAAAAGAAGGGTTAGCTTGCCTCTCTTCCATGCCCTTCGGATGAATTCAAGCCTGCCTCCGAACAAAAGAGCCGACAGAATTACGTTCGTATCTAAGACAACCCTCAGCTTCTTCTTGCCCACTTTACCGCTTCCTCAACGTCCTTCTTGCTCAGTCCTGCCTTCTTTATCTTCTCCCTTATCTTTTCAAGGGTTATACTTGAGGGAATCGTCCTTACAGGAATTAGAACTATCCTGTCTTTCTCCGCTTTCACCTCAAAGTATTCCGCTTCGGGAAAGTTTTTGAGGACTTCTTTGGGAAGGGTTATCTGGTTCTTAGAGGTCTTCTTCACAAGCATGCCTTACCTCCTTATTTTCTGAAAGTAAGGAAAGATTACTCTGCGTCAAGAAGCAAGAAGATTGTATGATGAATAAATATGAGCTGGAGGAAATTTACAAGAGCTATTTCTGAACTCCTCAGAACCGGGTCGGGTCAGGAACGGAATATGTATCCTGAAATCAAGAAGGTCTTTGAGGCTGTGGGCTGGAAAGCGGGAAATATTAAGGTTGATGTTTCTCTCGGAAAAAGAAGGGATATACCCGACTTTGCGGTTCTCATTAAAGACCTCGGGTTCCCGTGGATTGTGGGAGAAGCAAAGGCAAAGGCAAGGCTCTTTGAAAGTGACGTGAATATAGAGGAAATCCTCGGTGAAAAAAAGAAGTATGCTGTTCTGGGAACAGAATGGTTCGTTCTCATTGACCCCGAGATATGGGTGATCATGCCCGTGTTCGGACTTGAAGTCAGAACCGGGCAGAAAAAGGTTTTTGATGTTAGCGATGAGGCTCAGGTAAGTGAGCTGTGGGAATTTCTCAGAGGCAACCTGTCCCCTGCATCTTTCCAGCAGCAGAGAAGCCTAAAGAGATTCCTTGAAGGGGACACCTCACACGTTAGAAGCATAGACCCTTCCGAGAACAGAGAAGCCTTTTTCAATACGCTTGAGAGGAGTTTTAACCTGCTTATGGATACGGTCAAGGGACTTGTCCCCGAAGCAGAAGAGTTCTATGAAAAGATGAAAGAACACCTTGAATACTTCTACTCCATAGCTTCAAGAGGCTCAAACAACACAAAGGACATTCTCAATCTCAACCCCACAGGTGTAGAGCCCGGCTTTCCGGCTTACGCTTCCATGAATGTAGATTGGGAAGAGTTTGAAAACAGGCTCTCCATTCTTTCTTCCATGTTCAGGAGAAACCGCCCCCTTTTTCAGTTCTTCTACACCTACGTATGGTTAAGGGACAGGGATTTTGACAGTAAGCTCAAGGGCTCTCTTGCTTTCGGAACCGCCATGCTCCTTATGGCTCGTATGCTTACCATAAGATTTGTAGAAGACCTTTCTTTCCTTGGGAGAAAAATCTTCTCTAACGGCGGTATAGAGAGTTTTGTGAGGTTCAGGGAACACGTCAGGGCTAACATGACAGAGCTTGTAAGATACGGATCCCAGCTTACAGAAGAAATCTTCCCCACAATTATGGAAGAAACCGTTTACGACTGGGTTCTGTATCTTTCCGACCGGGCTCTGTCAAGAGCTATAGAATACATACTCTACTGGCTGTCCTTCATAGACTTTTCAAAGGTAAGAGGGGACATTCTTTCTCAAATTTACACCAGGATGGTTTCCCCGAGCACAAGAAAAAACCTCGGTCAGGTCTTTACTCCCTTCTGGATAGCGGAATACATAGCCGACAGGATCCTTAACATGACCGGCGGAAACGTTGAAAGTGTCCTTGACCCCGCTTGCGGTTCCGGGACATTCCTCGTTGTCTTTTTTGAAAAGCTTGCGGGAGAAAAATTCAGAAGAAGAACTATCTCTTATGAGAGATTCAAAAAGGAAGTGGAGAAGATACACGGCAATGACGTTGATCCCTTTGCATCCGCCCTCTCAAGGCTTCAGCTCTTCTGGCACCTGCTTCCCTTTAAAGACAGACTGCGGGGACCCATACCTCTCCTGAAGGTTTCTGTAGGGGATGCAGTGGGTACCCGGAGCGGTCTTTACGAAACGGGCGGTATGTGGAAGATTTACAGCACAAGAAGGTATCAGGCGGTTGTGGGAAATCCCCCTTACGTTCGCCCTGAAATACTGAGAAGCGAGAGGGAAAACTCATCAAATTCTCCTTTAAACCCCCTCGCAAGGGCAAATCTGAGGGCGGTGTTCACCTACAGGGCTCTCAGGGATTGGGTTGACGAGGATGGGTATCTCGGTTTCGTTCTCTCTCTTTCTGTTTTTGACAGCGAGCACGAGGAACCGCTGAGGAACCTTCTCAGAAGGGAGTGGACCGTGAAGGAGATAGTGGACCTTGAGTTTGTTGCTAAAGAGATTTTTCCCGAAGTTGCCGTCAATCCCGTAATTCTGATAGTTCAGAAAAGGAGACCTTCCGAAAATGACCGAATTACCCTGAAGTTTCTTGATTCCCCTACGGACAAGAAAGGGAAAGAGATACTGAATGATCTCAAGATCGTAGACTTCAGATACGATGAAATCTTTACCGAAGACGGGCGAATACTTACCAAGGTAACTCCGGAAAGGCTTGAGCTTATAAACCATATAAGGAAGTTCCCGACCTTTGAAGACGTCGCAAGGGTGTGGTGGAGAAAAAAAGAAGGGAATGCCTGCGTAGAAGCCTCTCTCAATGAGCCATGCGAAGGTGAGGGATGGGAACAGTCAAAGATGATAGCGAGAGGGTTGGTTTTCAGGCGTCAAAAACATCGTGGAAGCTGGAGGGTTTACAAAGGAGAGAACATACTTGCCTGCCAGCTTATAGATGAACCTGCAGAAAGGGACGTTGACGTGACAAGAGCGAGCGACCCCTCCTTCTGGAGGTTTCCGGATGCCCTGCCCGAAAGAGGATATGCCTTTCTTCGGATATGCCTTGCTCCTACAACCTGCCCCTTCAACCCGAGAGAGCAGGCGTTTCTGGACACTGCTACCCTGTTCTTTCCCGAAGAGAGCCTTGAGAACTTTCCCTTTGACTTTCTCGTGCTCTCTTCTTTATACAGGTTCTACTACACCTATTACCTGAGAGGAGGAGCTGTCTCAAAATTGTATTCAAACCTCTATCCCCGAACACTCAGGAAATTGCCATGGAGCGAGGAGCTGAGGAACTACGAAAGCCGGCTCAGGGAGCTGAGGGAGGAATACGTGCAGGCATGCAAAAAAACGAACCTTGACCTTGTTAAACTTCTGAGGGATGAGGTGTCTCTTGTCTCTATTGAAGAGCTTGCGGACAGGAGAAGCGATCTTGAGATGAGGTTTTCGGAATACGGAGACACCATGGAAAGTGGCTGGTTCACGGTGCAGATTTCCCTGTTTGAGTGGATTCAGATAAACGACCACGAAGTAGGAGAGCTTTTAAAAGAAGCCCTTGAGGTTTACGGCGTAGAAGAAGCTAATGCTAATGAAATCCTGACCGAGGTAAAGATTCCCGACCCTGACGACGGGGAAGCGGTAAGGAGATGGAAAGAGATAGTTCACGGCGAGGAAAGAAGGAAAGCCTTAGAACAAAAAGAGAAAGCTCTCAGAGAGCTGGACGAGATAGTAAACAGAGCCTTTGAGCTTGATGTTTACCTGCTTGAAATCCTTGAAAGGGAAAAGTCTCAGGGATTGATGAGAATTCTCAAGTCTCCCGAACCGTTCTCACCGAGAAAACTACGAGGCTTCCTCAGCGGGCTTGATAGAGCGGACAGATACGTGTTCTGAACCTATAACCTCTCCACTATCACCTCCATCTGCTTTTCCTTCTCCGCTTCCATGTAAACGTCCATCGTAGTGGAAATCTTAGAGTGCCCTACCCACTCCGATATCAGGTTCACAGGAAATCCTTTTGTGGCAAGCTTCGTTATGTAGGTATTCCTGAACCTGTGAGCATTTACCTCTATCTCATACCCTTTGTCTTTTAGCTTCCTTTCCAGCTCCCAGAAAAATCTCTTTGCGGTGTCCTGCCTGAGAACAAGGGTCTTAGTGCTTTTTGGGTATTTGATTGTGTAGGTAAATATGGGGTCATCAGGCTGTAGCTGAGATAGCCACCTTTCCCACAGAGTTTTCCACTCAGGTTTGAAAAAGTATATGAGAGCTTCCCTTTCTTTTCCGTATTTACCTTCCTTGACCTCAGCCATCCATATCTCTTTTTCCTCTCCCTCGGAAGTGAGAACCTTCTTTATCTTGACATCCTTCCTTTTCACACTCAGAGCTTCCGAGAGCCTCAGCCCCGAAGACACAAGAAATATCACAAGGAGATAATAAACGGGGTGCTTAGGCTCAAAACCCTCAAGGGTTCCTCTGATAGCGGAGAGTATCAGCTCAAGTTCCTCATCTGAGTAATACTTCTTCTTTTTCTTTTCCTGCTTTCTCTTAGCCCTGTATATGTCCGCAAGGGCTTCGGAGTCAAACTCAACGGAATACCCTCTTTGCCTGAGCCATCTATAGAATTGCCTTACTTCTCTGAGGATAGCTCTTATAGAGCTTTCTTTGAGTCTTTTCCCTTTGAGGTGTTCGTAGAACCTTATAAGCTCCGTCCTATCAAGGTCTATGAGGTTATCCGTATAGTCCGTGAGGTGCTTGAGGAGATGCTCTTTGTTCTCTATGGTTTTGTGGTCTCGGATTTTCCTCAGCTCTTCAAGGTAGGTGTCTATCAGCCATTCCATAGGTCAGGTGAACATCTCGTATGTGTTCAAAGCCTGGACATTCTTTTCCTTTCCTCTTCTACAGAAGAGCGAATGGTCCAGAATAGATAAATCAGAGAAGCACCCATAACGAGTATGCCTACAACTGCTATCACATCCCTAACGTCCATTTCCTTCCTCCATCTTTTTAATAATGTCCATGATAGAAAAATGCAAGCGTAAAATAGCCCCGAGCAATACCACAGAGACAAAGAGACCTACAACAAAAAGTAAAACTCTTAAGCCCTCTATACCTCCGATAACAAGCCCTGCGAGACCCCCTATTAATGCAAAGAAACCGGTTAATGACCATCCCATCATCTTCTCGTAGTAAGCCTTGCGTTCTTTCAATCCTTCTTTGTCCATAGCTTTCATTATTATACCACTCTGTCAAAAATTTCTCAACTTTATGGACAATAAAGGTGAAGTGTTGACAGGAAAAGCTTGGACAGATAAATACTGACCAGATGATTGATCCTCAAGCTTTGTAGGACTCATGAAAACTTCATGGTGAAGGCAGGCAATTGCCTGCCTCAGATTTCAAAAACCTAAAGGAGGTGGTAAAAATGCTTAACAAAGTTCTCCTTGAAGGAAGACTTGCTAAAGATCCTGTTCTCAGGTTCCTTCCCTCGGGGAAACCTGTAGCAGAAGTCACGCTCGCTAATAACAAGCCCTACAAGACCGACGAGGGCTGGAAGGAGAAGACCAGCTTTATAGAAGCTAAAGCTTACGGTTCGGTTGGAGAAGCTATGGTGGAGAAGCTCAACAAGGGAGACAGGATAGTCATTGAGGGCGAGCTCGTTCAGGAAATATGGGAAAAGGACGGTAAAAGGGTTTCAAAGCTCAGAGTTGTGATTGATAACTTCAGGATACTTCAGAAAATTGAACGCGAGGCTCAGGAGACCGTGAGCTCCTGAGTCTTCCTTTTTAACCCTTTTTCCCGGAGGTCATTCCCATGACACGAATAAAGCTTAGGGAAGGAACCATCTTCAACGGAGATGTTTTGAAGGTCTTGATGGAAAAAGTGCCTCCGCTCGCAGCTGACCTTATCTTTACAAGCCCGCCCTACAACATAGGCAAGGACTACGGAGTATATAGGGAGAACCTCGGGTTTGAAGCCTTCTTTAGGTGGATGGAGGAAGTTCTTAAAAGCCTCTCGGAAAAACTTAAGGGTCTCGGCTTTATAGTTCTTAACATACCCGAAAGCATCACGGTTCAAGGGATAAAAATACCCTTTGCCTTTGAAGTGCAGAAAATACTTGAGGGTTTTGGAGAGCTTGAATATTACGGGAAGATTATCTGGAAAAAGGGTGTCTTCTCCCGAGCCTTTGTAACCGAGGTAGACATTAAGGTAACCTCTCCGCCCCTTTATGAAACCTTTGAAGTTCTCCTGATATACAAGAAGAAACCCTGTTCCCGCAACAGAGCTTTAAAACCCTCTCAGATTGAATACTCGGATTTCCTGACCTACGCAAACCCGATATGGGAGGTAGCTCCCGATATTACGAGAAGGTTCTATCATCCCGTTCCCTTTCCCTTAGAGCTACCTCAGCGTGTGATAAGGCACTTTACCGTGAAGGGGGAAACCGTCCTTGACCCCTTTATGGGTATAGGCACTACCCTCCTCGCGGCTTTGATAGAGGACAGAAAGTTCATAGGTATAGAGCTGAACCCTGTATATGTAGAACACTTCCTTATAGACTATGAAACCTTCAAAAAGCACATGAAGCTGAGAGGAAAAAATCAACGTGAAGGCGGGTTATACACCCGCCTCAAAACCGTCAAAGGAGGAAGTGAAAATGGAAAGGTTAAAGTCCATGGTTGAGGAAGCCCTTAACCTGTGGCACGCTTCACGGGATAAACTCCTTGAAAGAGTCGGTGAATATCCCATACCCGATGAGTTCTGGGATCTTCAGGTAGTTCTTTACAACATAGAGGAAGAGCTGAGAAGCTTATCTTACGCTACAAAGGGAAAATAACAAAATTAGTGTAAGACATTAACCTTTTCGGGAGGTACTGCCCATGAAAATCAAAGATCTTCATCCCTCTGTTAAAGACTGCCTTAAGAAGTATGTCATGAGCCTGAAGGCTTACTATAGAAGCAAGGGGGTGGACTTAAAGATAGAGGAGGTCCTTAAGGGTGTATCTGAAAAGCTGAAAGAGATACATATACTCTCGGTAGCAGGAAGTTCTGAAGAACGCATGATCCTGATACAGACCGCAACGGAGAAGATTTACGACAGCGGGATAAGGGAGCTCCGCTATCACAGGGTAGCCTATGACAGGCTTAAAAGGAAAGGCTCCTGCACCTGCAGGTGGTTCGGAAAAAACGGAGTGTGTAAACACATTCTCAAGGTCCTTCTCCTTCACCATCACGGAGGAAGCTTTTACAGGAGAAAGCTCTCTTATCCTGCCTACAAGGGAAACCGCAAATCTTACACTACAACACAAATAAAAACCAAAGTAGCGTAAGAAAAGTCTGACTGAAGGGAGACGTTCGTCTCCCTCTTCCCTCAAAGAACCTCAGGAGGGTAAAGTCATGATTAAAGACGGCTTTTTGTGTTTGCCTGTTGTTGATGAAGTCGGAGAACCACTTTTCGTACCCGACGGGTTTAAGCTTTCCGAAGTAGAAACCGGCAGAACGAGCTACATAATTTTCAAGCGTTCTTTCGAGGGAGTGTGGGAAGAGCTGACCATGTACTTCTACACCCACAAGTTTAAAGCGGTCGTTTACTCAATTGAATACACAAAAGAGGTAGTCCGTGAAGACTTCTCCCACTCAATATACACGCAGGAGTTTTCAACCTTCGGTCAACTCAGAGAGTTCTTCAGGATAGAGCTTGCAAAAGCAGGCTGAAGGGGAGCTAATGCTCCCCTCTTCTCAATAAAAAGCTCAAGGAGGTGTGAGCGATGGAAAATGCTGTTGTTAAGCTTCAGGCACCCGCACCTATACCTCAGGAGGCAACCTTTACCGACATACTTGAGAGAACAAGGAGCAGGCTTGAGGAGCTAATCAGAAACAGCCCCGATGCCGTGATGGAGATCAGCGGAAGGTATGAGATAACGAGACCCGTTGCCCTTGCCATCAAAGGCTTTATAAGGGATACCATTCTTGCGATAGGGGGTAGTGTAAGGTTTACCGTATCCCAACCTCAAGTGATAGAAGAAACTCAAGAACTCACCGTCAAGGTAGAATGCCTTATCTCCCTGCCGAGCGGACAGGTTATAGAGGAATCTGCTCTTGGCAGCTGCTCCATGGGAGAGATTTCCGCAAAGAACAAAAAGAATATAAGGACTTACCATGATGCCGTAGCTACCGCAGAAACCAGAGCTTTAAAGAGACTCATAGAACATATACTCGGAGAGGACGTGATAAACAGGCTCATACTTGAGGTTAAGGGTAGTTTTGAACCTCAGGACAAAGAGGATCTGATAAAGAGGATTCTTGAGAGAGTCAGGAAAATAAACGAGCAGAGACAGAAGAAGGGTAAAAAACCACTCACCGTGAGGTTCTTCATTGAAGAGGCAAGGAAAAGAGGGTGGATAAAGTCCGAAGGAAACTCCCTTGAAGACCTGACGGAGGATGAGCTGAAAAAGATACTCAAAGGAATTTGAAAACCGTCAGTGAAGAGGGAGCGTTCGCTCCCTCTCGGTCTTTAAAAACCCAAAAAGGGAGGTAAGAAGACCATGGAAAGAGCTATAGGACTTCTCTTGCTCCTCACTTTACCTATTGCGGCAGTTACAAACCTTCTTAAAGCAGTTGGCTTTTACGTGGAGAAAGTCGGAAGGATCACGCTTTACGGAGCCCTCCTTCTATTACTCGGAAGAAGAGGAGCGGATATGGTCATAGGAATGGAAGTCAGAAGACTGAAAAAGGAGAGCATAGAACTGTGGCGCAAAAGGGAAAGGCTGATGTCCTTCAGGGAGGAGACAAAATGAGGGAGTATCTTGTAGAGATATTTGAAGGAGTAATTCACCCTAAGAGGGAGTTAATTTGTGATTTCTGTAATGCTACCCTGTATCCGTTTGAAGGAGCGGAAAGCTTCTTTGTCAAGATATACGAAGAGGGAGATAGAGCCTATATCGAGGAATTTCTGTGTAGAGAGTGTAAGAACAGGCTATTCCAAAGACTAAAGATAGTTAACTTTGAAGATGCGGATCTTGAAATCAGGGAAACAATACGTTCCCTTGTGGAGCGTCAGCACCATGGCTATATAGTAGGAATATCATCCTGGGATGAGGCTTCGTTCCTGATAAACAATCCCTTTCTGATAGATCTCTGGGGTGAAAGGTTCTGAGCGAAGGGAGGCGTTAGCCTCCCTCAATCCCTTAAAAGCCTTTAAAGGAGGTAAAAGCTGTGGAAGTGGTAAAGCTTATTGAAGAGGCTAAGAAAAGTCTTGTGCAGAAGGCACAGGAAACGTTCAGCAGAGACGGAGACTACATATACCTTCATCAGCTCCTTCAGTGTCCTTTGAAGACGGAGCTTGAGAGCAAATACGGAGAACTCCTGGAACCCGAAAAGGTGAACGAGATAGTGGACGGGTTCCTCACCGAAGACTTTCTCACGAGGTTCTCGGGGACATCTATGGTTAACAACTACCTCTTTGTATCCGACAGGACTGTGGACAGCAAAAGGATAGCCACTCACGTGGACCTTTTTTCGGAGAGCCTTGCTCTTGAGATAAAAACTCCCACCTTTACGTTCCCCAAGGGGGAAGTCCCCGTTGAGAAGGAATACTACACAGATGAAGAAGCCGACCTCTTTAACATACCCGAGAACTATCTCCTTCAGGCAAGGCTCCAGTGCCTGCTCCTCAGGGACAGGTACCCCAATATAGAGTACTTCCTTGCCGTCAAGACCACCACGAAGGTCTACTCTCCCGATCTCATGAGGGTAAGGATGAAGAAGGTCTGGATAGTGAAAAAGGTTCAGCCGCTGACCGAAGAAGAGTTTGAGGAAGTTATAAGGGACTATCTTGAGAGGAAGGAGAAAAAGCTTCCGAAGTGGGAGTGGGAGTGCAGATACTGTCCCTTTTACAGGAACGCAATGTGTGAAGGCAGGCAGAAGGAAGAAGCGGTGAATGAGGAAGAAGTCCTCAGGCTCTACGCTGAGTACTTCAGGAAGAAAGAAGAGCTTGCAAACCTTGAGAATACACTCAGGCTCATGCTCAAAGGGAGAAGCGTTCAGATAGAAGGCAGGGTGATAGGCTACGTTGAGAGGGAGAGTGTTAAGTGGAATGTTGAGAAGCTCAAAGAGGTGTGCGAGAAAGACGAGCTGTGCAGGTTCGTGACCATAAACTGGAGAAGGCATAAGGAGATTGAGGAAGTCCTGATAAGCAAAGGTCTTGATCCCGAAGAGTTCAGGGAGAGGCAGATCAGGAAGGAATTTAAACTCTGAAAGGGGAGGAGTATTATGATAAACACGGTGCAGGTGCTCGTCATTGACGGAGTGGAAGTTGCACAGGTGCTTGAAGGCGAACATGACACGGGGGCGGTTATCACCGTCCTCGGGAAGAGCTTTACGCTGGTACCGCTCATACCGGAGAAGGATTTTGAGGAGCTGGAAGGGAGAATAGTACTGCTTGCGAACACGGTTGAGGTAGTGCTTTCGGACGATCCCGACAGGGAAGTTCTTTATAAGCTCAGCAGCCTCGGATTTGAAGAGAGGAAGGCGGTTCTGGCACCCCGCCTGCCGCAGGACCTTGCGGACAGCATCCTGAAGGTAGGGTTTGCCGTATATCCTAAAGAAACAGTTTTCCGCAGTACCCTCGGTCATGAGGTCAGGGTCCCCAACCTCTCGGAAGGTAGGTTGATGTTTGCCGTTCACTATCCCATGCATGAGATTTTTGACGTCAGGGAGTTCTTTGAGGAAGCCTTCAGCACGGTAAGGAGGTGGGTTGAGAGATGGACAAGCTCCTCAGGTTTGAAGAGCTTGTAAGGAGCATGCCCTGGGCAGACTTTGAGGAGATATACGGGAGGCTGAGGGAAGAGTGCAGGAATGAGCGGGAGAAGTGGGACCTTGACACGGAAAGATACACCCTGCTTCAGACCTTTCTCCTGTGGAGGAATGAGGAAAGAATAGATTGCCCGGCGTGCGGAGGATTCCACTATGCTGTGGAGTGTGCTATAGAGTACGGAAACAGAGGCATCATCTACAGAACTCCCTGCGGAGCTGCTCTGGAAGTTGAGGAGAAAGAGGTTTATCTCTGTCCCGTTTGCTTTACCGCTTCCGAAAGTTTTGAATACGAGTTTGATGAGGAAGCTGAAAACTTCAGAGTCAGGCTCGGCTGCGGGCATGTAGTAGATGAAGCTGCCCTCAGCAGGAACTCCTTTTTCCGGAAAGGAGTAAGATTGAAAGACAAGGGGTAACAGAATGAAACTATCAAAGGAAACGTACAAGGAACTCGGTAAGCTGTCCTTTAACCTTTCACTGCTTATCACTGGAACTGTAGTGGTGAGCCCTATAGTCAGAGGAAGAATTGAAAAAATGACTGTAGTAGCGGGCATATTGATAGCATTGCTATTTCTGCTTTTCGGGGTTATATTGATGGAGAGAGGTAGCAAAGAATGAGTTACGAGTGGACTTTAATAGCTGTTGGATTAAGTCTCGGGGCTTTCTTTCTGGCTGTGCTTATGCTTACAGGCAGGCAGACCGGTCAGAGTAAGGAAGCCTGAGGTATGACCGCAAAGTGGGCATCTGATATTCTTGAGAAGATTAAGAAGCTTCCCCCTGTGGAAGACATAGAGATACTGACCGAACTTCCCGAAGACGTTGAAGCCGACCTCGGGATAAGGGTAAAGCTCACGAAGGACGCCGATAAGTATCCAGTAGGCAGGATCATTTCCAAGGTTCTGAACGAAATAAGCTGGAGGGAGTTTGAGAGTTCAGGCAGGTACCCTGCTGTATATTGGGAAGACATAAAATGACATAGAGGGAGGAACCCCAAAAGGGTTCCCCATACCGACATTTCAACTCACAACCTCAGGAACCTGACACCCTTCACCTGAAGAAACTAACACATACACGGGCACAAGCTCCTCGGCAATATCGTCCCACTCGTATCCCTCAAAGATAAGGGATACGGCGGGGAGCTGGACGGCGGCGGCTTTGCTTTCCATGGCAGACACCTCCTTAGAGATATGCTAAGTAGTGCTGGCGGAAGCCGCGGGCGTCAACATATTCGGACAGCTCATCCTGAGAAGCTCTGAGCAGGCTTCTGGGAGTTTCCTTGAGTCCGGGAACCTCGGGCAGTGCCCACTCCATGGGATCAAGCTCCGCGAGAGCCTTCTGGAGCTGAGCGGCTTTCCTCCTTTGCTCGTAGAGGTAGCTTATCTTCTCCTCCGCCTTCTGAAGCCTCTTTTCCGCTTTCCGGAGTAGCTTCTTCCAGATTTCCAGGCGGTTCTGAAGATAGCCTATCTTCCTGCCTATGTAGAAGGCTCTTCTTGGGTTAGCCCGGTTGAAAGCATCCTCAAGCCCGCGTATCCTTGCCTCTACTCTTGCTATCCTGCGCTTTATGTAGGATACGAGTCTGCGATGTCTGTCCCTTATCTGCTTACATCTGTTGATCCTTTCATCCGAATAGTAGTTTGCCGTGAGTTCGTAGTACGCCTTTCTGTCCCGGGCGAGCTGTTTGCGGAGCACTGCCCCTTTTGACCTTTCTGCGGCTTCCGCCTGCCGCTGGGACATGGGAACAGCATAGAAGGTTAGCCTCTCCCATACCGAAGGCTTTTTGGGTTCCTCAAGGAGCTCTTCGGGAGAGAGGCCTGAGAGCCTGAGGAGAGCCTGTCCGAGAG
>CAZPVY010000030.1:0-18464 GCA_964590265.1 uncultured Aquifex sp.
GAAAGGGTTTCTCACTTCCGAGTTCCATATGCGGTACAGATAAATCTTCCCTTTGACCCAGTAGCGGGCATTAAATTCCTCGGGAACAGCCCTTACTTCGTAAATCCCTATATCTTTCGGAAGCAGGCTGTTTAAGCCCCTCAGGATTTTAAATTCCTCCAGATATTTCTGAGCTTTAAAATTCGCTACGTAGTCTTTGGCATGAACTCCTGCATCGGTTCTACAACATCCGATAAGTTTTATCTCCTCATTAAACATCTTCTCAAGGGTATCTTTCAAAATCCCTTGAACAGTTGGAACATCAGGCTGTATCTGCCACCCACAGTAATTGGTTCCTACAAAAGCAAGCCTGAGCATATAGTTGGGCATAGGTTACAATTTTAAGGAAATGAAAATAGCTATACTGTGCTCAGGGGGAGACTCTCCCGGAATGAACGCAGTTATCAGATCAGTTGTGAGATGTGCCTACTGTCTTGGGCACGAGATTATCGGCATAAGGAGAGGTTTCAGGGGTTTGATTGAAGGTGAGTTTACAGATCTTACAAGCAGAGATGTAGGAGGAATCTTAGACAGGGGAGGAACGATACTCCTGAGCAGTCGTGAAGAAAGATTCAAAGAGCTTGAGTACAGGAAGAAGGCTTATGAAAATCTGAAAAAGGAGAGGGTAGAAGCTTTTATAGTCCTTGGAGGGGAGGGAACATTCAGAGGGGCAGAGTTGATAGCTGAAGAAACCGGACTTCCTGTAATAGGTGTTCCATGTACGATAGATAACGATATAGGGGGGACGGAATACTGCATAGGTTACGATACGGCACTCAGGAACGTAGTTGATGCGATAGACAAGATCAGAGATACGGCAAGCTCCCACGAGAGGATCTTCATCATTGAAGTAATGGGTAGAAATAGAGGCTTTATAGCAGTAGAGGCAGGTCTTGCAACGGGTGCAGAGTTGATCCTTGTTCCCGAGGAGAAATATCCAAAAAAGAAGATCCCTGAGGATATTAGAAAAGCCAAGGAACTTGGAAAGCTTCACTTCATAATCGTGATGGCTGAAGGATATGGAAAGGCAGAGGATTTGAAGAACTATCTTCTTTCGGAGATCGGGGAAAGATACGGAGAGATAAGGGCAACCGTTCTTGGGCATCTTCAGAGAGGGGGAGTTCCAACTCACACAGACAGAATAATGGGTATGAAGTTCGGAGAGGTGGCAGTGGAAGCTCTCATCTCCGGTGAGAAGTCGGGTTTTGTTGCTTACGAAAAAGGTAAGTTCTATATAGAGGATTTCAAAAAAGCCCAAGAATTCAAAGAGATAGATTGGGAGTCATTAAGATTAAATAGAAGATTGAACGTCTGAAATATTGAAATAATAGATAGAAAAGGTATGTTTCCAAACTGTAAACTATAAATCATGACTGAGCTTCTGAAACTCGTTCGTTCTTCGGGCTGAGCGGCAAAGCTGGGTCCGGGAGACCTGCAGGAAATTTTAGAAGGACTGGACGTTTATACTGACGAGCGCACGCTCGTCGCCATAGGAGATGACGCGGGAGTTTATGAACTGGACGGGGTAGTCTGGATTCACACGGTTGATTTTATAACTCCAATATTGAACGATCCCTATCTTTGGGGAGCTATAAGCACAGCAAACTCGCTCAGCGACGTTTACGCTATGGGGGGAAAGCCTGTTAATGCTCTTGCTATAGTGGGCTTCAATAACTGTGATCTTGAGGTTGATGTTTTCAAAGAAGTTATGAGGGGAGCAGTTGATAAACTCAGGGAGGCAAAGACAGTTCTTCTCGGAGGGCACACGATAGACGATAAAGAGCCCAAGTTTGGTCTTGCAGTTACAGGGATCTGTCCAGACAGAAAATATGTTACCCAGAGCGGGGCAAAACCCGGTCAAATCGTAGTTCTGACAAAGCCTATCGGAACAGGAGTTCTAATCAAAGCAGTGAAGGAAGGAATTCTGAGGGAGTCAGACATAGCCCATGCAATAGAGAACATGCTACAGCTAAATGATAAAGCCTCTGAGCTGATGAAGTCGGTGGGCGCAACAGCCTGTACGGACGTAACGGGATTCGGATTGCTGGGGCATGCATGGAATATATGCAGAAACTCCGGTGTGGGAATGAGAATTTACTATGACAGGATCCCCATATACAGGGAAGCTATTTCCCTCGTGAAGAGAAAAGTGTTTCCAAAGGGAGCTAGGGATAACTTTACCTTTGTAAAAGACCATATCAAAACCGATTTAGAGTGGTGGAAACTTATACTCCTATGCGATCCTGTTACTTCTGGGGGGTTGTTGTTTACTTTTGACAGGAAGAGAGAGAAAGAGCTCTTTAAATTAGCTAAAAAGTTTGGGGTCAAAGTATGGATAATAGGAGAGATAATCGATAAGAAGATCATTGAGGTTATTCATCTCCATCTATCACAGTAGGAACATCTATATCCAGACTCTCCCACAAACCAATCCCTGTTTCCACAGTAACATTTAGGTCCATTTAAAATGTATCCTTGCACATTAGCTTTACGCCACCTGTTACAATAGGAACACCTTGCTCCAGATTGCCCTATGAACCAGTCTCTATTACCGCAATAACATTCAGGTCCATTGACTATGATCCCTTTTAATTTTGCTCGCCTCGTTCTTTCACAATAAGAACAAACAGCACGGTCTTCCTTTAAAAACCAGTCCCTATTTCCACAGTAACATTCAGGTCCATCTTTATGAAACCTCCTGTTAAGCTTTGAATTTCAACTCTGAAAGTCAATATTGAGTTCATAACGGAGCCTCCCCTATTACATAACAAAACTTTTGGAACGTAAAGCAGCTGTTTTGGATGGCTCCGGGGGAGGGATTCGAACCCCCGACCAGGTGGTTAACAGCCACCCGCTCTGCCAGCTGAGCTACCCCGGATGCAGAAATTAAATTTTATCCCTCTGACTGTTAAAAATCAAGGTCATAGTCCTCTTCGGAAAAGCTCTCTTCCTCTTCAAAGATCTCCTCCTCAGATTCACTAATAGGAGTGGCAAGAGAGGCAAACTTAGCGTACTCTTTTATAAAAGCTACCTTTATTATACCTGTCGGTCCCTGCCTCTGCTTGGCGACAATTATCTCCGCAATTCCCTTCTCTTCCGGAGAGGGGTTCTTCTTGTAATACTCTGGTCTGTGAAGGAAGATTATCAGATCCGCATCTTGCTCTATCTGTCCCGATTCCCTAAGATCAGCAAGCTGGGGTCTCTTGTCGCTCCTGTGCTCCACTTGTCTTGAGAGCTGGGCAAGGGCGAGGACGGGGATTGAAAGCTCTTTTGCCAGAGCCTTTAGGTTTCTTGAAATTTCCGCAACCTCCTCCTGACGGGAGGACTTCCTCACGGGGGATCTGAGCATCTGAAGGTAGTCAACGGCAACGAACTCCACACCTTTTTCCTTTTTGAGCTTTCTCGCCTTTACTCTCAGTTCTGTTGTGGTCAGGGAAGGCGTGTCATCTATGTATACCTCTGCCTTGGACAGCTCAAGGGCAGCTGACAGAAGTTTCTCTCTTTCGTCGTCGGTTACGTATCCCGCTCTCAACTTCTGAAGAGGTATTTCAGCCATACTTGAAAGAAGTCTCATGACGAGCTGTTCTTTACTCATCTCAAGAGAAAACACTGCAACCGGCTTTTCTTCAATAAAGGCAACATGATGAATCAGAGTAAGCATGAATGAGGTCTTACCCATCCCCGGTCTTGCAGCAAGAACGACAAGATCGGCAGGATGAAAGCCTGTGGTCATCATGTCAAGCTCCGTGAAACCAGTGGAGAGCCCTGTAACGAGTCTTTCGGTTTTTCTGAACTGGTCTATCATGTCAATGACTTCACGGGCGACGTCTTTAATGTGGTAGTAGTGCGTGACGGTGGTCTTTTCGGAGATTTCAAATATCTTTGACTGGGCTATCTCAATTATAGTGTTGAAATCCTGAAGCTCCTTAACATCCTTTATCAGGTTTATAGAAAGTTCAAGAACCGAGCGCAGTCCTGCTTTCTCCTTTACTATTCTGCATGCGGTTTCTAAAGTGTTTATAGGAGCTGCTTCCTCATAAATTCCGAGTATCCAGTCAAAAGGAAGCCTGTCCTCAAGACCTTCTTTACGTATGTAGTCTCTTAAAACAACCTCATCCCAGTTTGAGCCGTGCTCTTGCCAGAGCTTCACGATTATAGAAAAGAGGAGCTTGTGCTCTTCTATGTAGAAGTCCTCTTCCGTCAGGTATTCAAGGACAGTCGGTATATTGTCTGGATCGGCAAGCATAGTTCCAAGAATTGACCTCTCGGCAGACTCATCATAAGGGGGTTTTATATTCAGAGAAAGCATAGTAATAGATTAACCCTTCACAGCTGTTACCTCTATCTCTATCTCGGCACCGAGAGGAAGCTCTTTAACTCCAACGGTAACACGAGCAGGTTTAATTTCAACGTCCTTGAAAAACTCTTCATAAAGAGAGTTGAACTCTTTAAACTTTGATATATCCGTAAGATAGATGACGACCTTTACTATATTCTCCTTTGAATAACCAGCTTCACCCAGAATAGCCTTAACATTCTGCAAGACCTGCTTAGCCTGCTGGGTAAAACCTTCTTTGAGTTGATTTGTGGAAGGATCTATGCCTATCTGACCTGAGAGGTAGAGGGTGTTTCCAACCTCAACTGCCTGTGAGTAGGGACCAACAGGTTTAGGCGCTTGTTCTGTGTAAATAACTTTCTTCATCTTGCAGTTTTGGAAGGTGTTTCTTTTTCAGTGAAAAAAGCAAAGTAGATCATCAGCAGAAGGAAAACCATACCACTTAGAGGTATAATCCAGTCCTCCATTCTCATCATTCACTCCCTTTGTTAATAAGTATAGTACCGACTATTATGAGAAGCAAAGAAATTGTCAAGCTTATCACAGCTTGTGGCAGATTTAGCTTTTTATCCACAAGTGGTCTTACAAGCGTGAATATGAATATTGGAAGAGCATAAGCATAACTTAACTTCCCTAATTCTTCATAGGCTTTGGGTTTTAACTTCATTCCGTTTGAAAATTATAAAGAGGAGGAGGGGCGGGATGGAAGGACATCAATCAACGGGTTTTGCATCCACCACGTCGTCTCCACCTTCTTTCTTGCCCTCATCTCCTCCAGCTTGCTTACCCGCACCCTCATAGATGAGAGAGCCTATCTTTGAAGAAGCCTGAAGAACCTTATCCATCATGGACTTTATTTGTTCTATATTCTGAGCTTCCTGCATTACCTTTTTGGCTTCCTCTATAACTTGTTGAGCTTCCTTTACATGGTCTTCGGGTATCTTGTCCTTGTTTTCGCTGATTATCTTCTCAAGGTTATATACCAATTGGTCAAGCTGGTTCTTTGTCTCTATAAGCTCCTTCTTCTTCCTGTCTTCCTCAGCGTGTGCTTCAGCCTCCTTGACCATCTTCTCAATCTCTTCCTGCGTGAGTCCGGAGGAAGGCTGTATCCTGATGGATTGCTCCTTGCCGGTTCCAAGGTCTTTTGCTGTGACGTGGAGTATTCCGTCCGCATCTATGTCAAAGCAGACCTCAATCTTGGGAACACCTCTTGGTGCTGGAGGGATGCCTGTAAGGTAGAACTTACCGAGAGACTTGTTGTCCTTTGCAAGAGGTCTCTCTCCCTGGAGAACATGTATCTCAACCTCTGTCTGATAATCCGATGCTGTTGTGAAGACCTCACACTTCTTGTAGGGTATGGGTGTGTTCCTGGGTATCAGAACTGTCATCACACCGCCGTAAGTCTCAACTCCGAGAGAAAGGGGTGTAACGTCAACGAGAAGGATCTCTTTAACCTCTCCTGAAAGAACTCCAGCCTGAATTGCAGCACCGACTGCGACGACCTCGTCAGGATTAACTCCCTTGTGTGGCTCTTTACCAAAGAATTCCTTTATCTTCTGCTGAACGAGTGGTATCCTTGTAGAACCTCCGACGAGAACTATATCGTCTATGTCTTCGGGTTTGAGCTTTGCATCTTCAAGGGCTTTCTTAACTATGTCCATGGTCCTGTCTATGAGGTCCTTTATCATCTCCTCAAGCCTTGCCCTTGTGAGCTTTTTCTGAAGGTGGAGGGGCTGGTTGGTGCTGGGGTCTATCGTGATGAAGGGAAGGTTTATCTCCGTCTCAAGCTTGAAGGAAAGCTCCTTCTTAGCCTGTTCAGAAGCCTCCTTGAGTCTCTGTAGGGCTGTTTTGTCGTTTCTGAGGTCTATTCCTGTTTCCTTCTTGAATTCATCTATGAGCCATTCCATTATCCTCTCGTCTATATTTGCACCACCCAGATGGGTGTCTCCGCTGGTAGCTTTCACTTCTATGACGCCGTCTCCGCCCTCAAGGATTGAAACATCAAAGGTTCCTCCACCGAAGTCGTAAACCAGAATCTTTACATCGCTCTTCTTATCAAGACCGTATGCAAGTGCAGCAGCAGTGGGCTCGTTCAGAATTCTGAGAACCTCAAGACCAGCTATTTTTCCTGCATCTTTTGTCGCCTGTCTCTGTCTCTCGTTAAAGTACGCAGGAACAGTTATAACAGCTTTTGTTATTTTCTCTCCTATATATGCTTCAGCCGCCTCTTTCAGCTTTCTGAGAACGTGAGCTCCAACTTCTTCGGGCCGGACTATCTTTCCAGCGTTAGGAACATCAAACGCAGCATCGCCTTTATCATCGGCAACAACTTTGTACGAAACTCTCTTCGCTTCATCCTTAACTTCGTCAAACTTTCTACCTATAAACCTTTTGGACTCGTATATGGTATTTTCTGGGTCAAGAACAGCCCTTCTTTTTGCAGGTTCTCCAACAAGGATCTCCTTTTCCTTAGTCCAAGAGACCACAGAAGGTGTTAATCTCGCTCCCTCTTGGTTTGGTATAACAACAGCTTCATCACCCATCATCACAGCCACAACCGAGTTTGTAGTTCCGAGGTCTATACCAAGTATCTTTTCTGCCATCCTTTCCACCTCCTGTTTATTCTGGAAATTATTTTAAATCTTTAGTCTTTTATTGTCAAGTTTTATAAAAAGAACTTTATTAACTCATTGCCGGGACAAAAGAACACTTCGTAAGTCTGAGTTCGGAAACTCAAAGATGTATCAATTTTTCTGAACTATGGAGTTAATGAGCCTGTCAACATCAAGGACTTCCATAAGACCGTACCCGGTCTGAGCAACGTGACTCACGTAAGCACTGTATCTCCCTATCATTGGGTTAGGTTCAAACCTCTCCTGAGAGACTCTGATTACACCTACTATGTTATCTACTAAAACTCCGGCTTTGCCATGTATGGAGTCCAGAACTACTATCCTTGTAGGTTCCTTTGTCTCGGGCAGTCCAAGAATCTGCTTCAGGGAAAGAACAGGAAGTATCTCTCCTCTAAGGTTTATAACACCAACTATAAAACCGGGAGTATATGGAACCTTAACTATATCAAGTATCTTTGATATAGTGAGTGTCTTCTTAAGCGGTATTCCTATGAGCTCCCTTTCAAGGGATATCCCGAGGAATTCTTCAATGTCCGTAAGTGCTTTTTCAGGCTTTGTTTCTCCAACCGGCATAAGTTCAGCCATGATATTTCACCTCAAACAAGCGCTAAAGATCTCATCTCACGTTTCAAAATACCGTCAAGGTCAAGGATGAGGACAACCTTACCGTCTCCTGTAATGGTAGCTCCTGATATACCTTGAATCTCTCCTATAATCTTGCCAAGTGGCTTCACAACCACCTCTTCATCTCCGAAGAGATCCTCAACGGTGAAGGCAACCTTCTGGCTTCCAACCTGAGAGACTATAACGTACCCTACCTTTCCGCCTCCCATCTCAAGAGCTTCACCGAGGTTTATCAGAGGAATGGTGAATTCTCTGAGTATGAGTACCTCTTTACCAGATACTGTTGTTATCTGAGCATCTTCACCCTGTATAATCTCAAGAACAGAATATATAGGTATTGCAAAGAGCCTCCCATTTACAGATACAAGAAGTGAACGAATTATTCCAACCGTAAGTGGGAAGGAAAGGGTTACTTTTGTCCCTTTACCCTGTTCCGTCTTTATGTCTATCGTCCCCCTGAAGGCAGAAACGGTGTTCATAACAACATCCATCCCGAC
The DNA here is from genome assembly GCA_964590265.1 of uncultured Aquifex sp. GTDB lineage: Bacteria > Aquificota > Aquificia > Aquificales > Aquificaceae > Hydrogenivirga. The sequence continues at coordinate 8,130 of CAZPVY010000030.1, forward strand.
GCCTCTTCCTGAAACCTGAGAAACCCCTTCAGCTGTTGAAAATCCGGGATGGAAGATGAGGAAGAGTATATCCTTCTCAGTCATCTTTTCCGCCCTATCAGGAGTTACCAAACCCCTCTCAAGAGCTTTTTTCTTGACTTTCTCAATGTCAATGCCTCTTCCGTCGTCCGCCACCTCAATAAAAATCCTGTCACCATGATAATAGGCACTGAGCTTAACAATACCTTTCCTGGGCTTACCTATCCTTTCCCTCTCGTCCGGAGGTTCTATACCGTGGTCAACGGCATTCCTGATCAGATGTATGAGAGGCTCTTCAAGTTTTTCAAGGACTGTTTTGTCTATCTCGGCATCTTCACCTTCAAGGATGAGCTCAACCTCTTTACCGAGCATCCTTGCAAGATCCCTTACCACTCTTGGGAACTTCTGGAAGAGCCTTTTCACAGGTTGCATCCTTGTCTTCATCACCGCAAGTTGAAGATCTCCTACTATCCTGTCAAGTGAGGACATAACAGTTTCAAACTCATCAACCGTCTTTGATTGATATTCCTCGTAAAGTTTCTGAAAGACCCTGAGCAGCCTGTTTCTCTCAAGGACAAGCTCGCCGACAAGGTTCATAAGATCCTCAATTTTCCCAACATCTATGCGCAGAACCTTCTCTCCTTCCGTTTTTACTGGAGGTTTCTTTTCAGTCTTGGGCTCTACCTTACTTTCCTCACTTTTCTCTTCAGGTTTTTCCTCTCCGACTTCTATCGCTTTTTCTTCGGATGTTTCGGAAGATCTATTCGTTGAAACCTCTCCGCTTGCAATCAGCCTGTCAAGTTCCTCTATCAGTTCAAGAGGTCTTTCATCAGGTGGTAAAAGGATAAGCTCCTCAAGGATGTCCTCAATAGGTTTCCCCCTCAGGTGTGAAAAACCGTATTTATCTAAAAGCTCATCTATGGTGCTTTTCCCCTCCTCTTTTTTATCTGGAAGCGGTCCATTCTGCTCAAGACTTCTCAACCTTTGAACTATATCCTCTGGAACCTCAACATCTTCTCCCGCTTCATACTTTTGAAGTGCGGAGCGTATGAAGTCAACAGTTTCAAGTATCGCATCATTTATCTCAGGTGAAAACCTCAGCTCCCCATTCCTCAGTTTTCCGAGAACATCTTCCGCAGCGTGAGCTGTCTCAACTACAGCAGTAAGTCCGAGAAAACCTGCACCACCTTTCAGAGTATGCATAGCTCTGAAAGTCGCGTTCAATAGCTCTTCATTCTCTGGATCCTTCTCAAGCTCAAGGAGATTTTCCTCAACTTTCTGCAGGTTCTCCTCCGCCTCCACGACAAACTCATTAAATATCTCTCTCATCTCATCGCCTATCATGTCCCCTCTCCTCTTTGAGCAAGCTTTTTCACCATTTCAAGGAGTTCTTCTGCATCAAACTTGACAATAAAGCCGTCCGCATTTACTCTGAAAGCTTTTTGCCTGTTAGAATCATCGCTGAGAGTGGTGTTAACTATTACGGGTAGTCCCATAAGACCAACGGTCTCCTTTATTTTCTTCGTGAGAGTCAAACCATCCATGTTGGGCATCTCAATATCTGTTATAACAAGCTGTACGTAATCCTTTACAGATTTGCCTTCCTGCTGAGCTTTCTTTAGATAGCTGTTAAGCAAGTTCCAAGCCTGAAGACCGTCCTCAGCTGTTATAACCTTATGTCCTGCCGCTTCAAGTATGTCTTTCACTATCTTTCTCGCAACAGCAGAATCTTCAGCGAGGAGAATTGTAAAGGTCTTCTTGGTTTTCTTTGCCTCTTCGTATGCTTCAGCCTCGTGAAATACCTTGAGAAGACCTATATCGTGAAGAATTCCTTCAAAATCAAGGATTATCAGGAGTCCATCCTCAGTATCCACAACACCAGTTATCCTACCTCCCATTTTCTGGTTAAGTGTATCTGGAGCCTTCTTTATATCCCTCCAGGTTATCCTTCTTATCCTCTTTGCATCGTGGACTATAACTCCTACATTCTCTCTCAAGAACTCAAGATGAAGAAGAAACTTCCTTCTCTCTGGAGGCTCATCTATTCCCATCCATCTGGCAAGGCTTATCACAGGAATGAGCTTTCCCCTTATCTCTGCCATACCTTCAACTTCAGGGGATATGTTGGGAACCTTTGTGATATTAGGCATTCTTAGAACTTCTCTAACCTTCGCAACGTTCACACCGAAAATCCACTCGTAAACTCCTTCTGGAATATCTTCATACAATCTGAAGTCAACTATCTCAAGCTCGTTCCTCCCTGTCTCAAGTATGTCTGGCAAGGCATGACTCTTTTCAGGATTCACTTCCTTCCTCCACTTTCAATGCCTCAGCAAGTCTGTCAACTATGGTTTTTATCTCTTTTGAGAGTTTTGACGTGTTGTCTGCAAGCTTTCTGAACTCAGAAGCAACTACCGCAAAACCTTTTCCCGATTCACCGACTCTTGCAGCTTCTATCGCAGCATTCAGGGCAAGTAGATTTGATTGCTTCGCTATCTTCATAAGATTTTCGGTAAGTTTTGAAAGCTCCTCCATATACTTTCCATAGTCGGCAGTTTTCTCCTTAGGCATGATGAGCCTCCATGACGATCCAATTAGTACTGCTGATCTTATATCGGTTGTTGTTTTGTTATATTTAAGCTTATGGCAGAGGAAGATTTTCTTTCTCAAGAAGAGATAGATATGCTCCTCCAGAGCCTTGGCAAAGAGGAGGAAGAAGAGGAAGAAAAGAAAGAGATAAGCTACGAACCCTTCAACATAAATGAGCTTGAGAGGATATCTCCCACAAGGCTTGTAAAGTTGGAACAGGTGGTAAACAGATGGATAACTACCGCAACAAGTGAGTTGAGAGGTATAGTTTTTAATCTTGATGCCATATCCGTAACAGACATAAAGACAGAAAAGATCTCAGAGTTCGTTCTGAAGATACCCCTTCCTGCAGCGATAGCAATTCTGAATGTTGAAGCCCTGAACGGGAAAATGTACCTCGTGCTTGATACAAGGCTACTATACACGATTATAAGCATAATCTTCGGTGGTCCAGCACAGCCCTACAAGGTTGAGGGTAAAAGCTTTACAAGATTTGAGATGAAAATAATAAACAACATCATTGACATACTTGTCAGGCATCTGAATTCGGCATGGACAGATCTTATAAAGGAAGGAGAGATCCAGTTTACAGGAGTTGAAGACAACCCAAGAAGGCTAATAACAATAAGCAGGAATGAAATAGTGATAGTTATAACTCTTGAGGTTGAAATAGAGGGATTTAAAGGTTACATATACCTTGCCATACCTATGAAGACGATAGACCCCATAAAGGATCTCCTCAGGAAGTCGGAAACAGAAAACGAAGATTTCAAAGAAATAATTCTTGCAAATCTCATGTCCATAGAGGTTCTGCTGGAAGCTATCCTTCCTCCCTTAAAAATGAACGTCGGTGAAATTCTTGAGTTGAAAGAAGGAGACTTTATACCTCTTGACAGGAGAGCCTCCGAATCTGTTATAGTCAAAGTTTCAAGTGTTCCCATGTTCAAAGGGATTCTCGGTGAATCGGCTAATAAGAAGGCTGTTAAAATAAAATTGTTCATTGAACACAGTCCAAAAAGGGTAGAATGAAAGAACTTGAGGGGATAATAAGGGAACTTCTTGAAAACGTAAAGGAGCTTGAAAGCGTAATTGAGAAAATTAAAAAACCTGTCAGCGAGAGTTCACAGCTTATACCAGAGACTGCAAAGAACATAGAGGACGTTATGCTCTTTTTAGAAAAAACCTCTCATACGATAATGAACCTTCTTGAAAGAATCAACAAAAACTCAAATGACATACAGAAAGATGTTGAGTTCTTACTTTCCTTAGGACCCATCTTCAAAGTTAAGGAGCGTTTAGAATCAATAAAGCAAAGAAATGAGGAGAATATAAACACTTTGCTTGAACTTTACACCCATATGTCCTTCCACGATCTTACTGGACAACAACTGAAGTTTGTACTCCAGGTTCTTGAGAAGATTAAGATAACTCTGCTTGATATCATAGTATCCCACGTAACAGCAGGTAAGGATCTGAAAGAGGAAGAGGTCTCGGGCATAAAGGGTAAGGTAAGTGAACTTTTGTCTCAGAACAGGATATCTCAAGATGATGTTGATAAACTTCTTGAAGAATTTGGACTGTAGGAGGAGCCAAGATGCCTATGCCACCGACAGATATAAGAATCCTTGTGGTGGATGACATGAGCACAATGAGGAGGATAATAAAAACCATACTCAATCAGCTCGGATACTCAAACATTGATGAAGCTGAAAACGGAAAGCAGGCTCTTGCGAAATTAAAAAAAGAGAAGTTTGACTTTGTTATAACCGACTGGAACATGCCTGAGATGGACGGGCTGTCGCTTGTAAAGGTTATACGGAGCGATGACGATTTGAAAAGCTTACCCGTCCTGATGGTTACAGCAGAGGCAAAAAAGGAAAATGTCATAGAGGCTCTGAAAGCCGGGGTTAACAATTACATAGTTAAACCTTTCACACCAGAGGTTCTCAAAGAGAAAATGGAAAAAATATTTAAGTGAGGGGTTAAAATGTTCTGGAATAAGAAAAAGATCAGGGAGCTGGAGGAGGAGCTTTCAAAGTGCAAAGGAGAAAACAAGCTCCTTAAAGAAATTCTGAACTCCATTGAGGAAGGTGTTGCTGTATTTGAGGACGGTGAGGTAAAGTTCATAAACGATAGCGGCAGGGGGATCCTGAAAGGAAGATCTCTGGAAGAACTGCCGACAGAGGATGTAGAAGTGGTATTTCGTAAATCCTCTTTCATAGTTTTCAAAAGGGTGGAGAAGGAAATAGAAGAGGATAAGGAAAGGGGGAGCTTATCTGTAATTTCCTGCCTTGAAGATATAAGAAAACAGCTTGAACCTGTAATTGAAGGTATAAACAGACTCTCCTCTCAGGCAGCAGCGAGCTTCACGGAGCTTGATGAGGTCTTTCGGATAGTGAGTAACGGATTAGAGATCGTGAACGAAATGAGCGAGATATCAGCGAGGACGGAAGAGAATCTCAAAAAGGATATTGAGCTTGTGAAAGAACTGAGCCAGCAATCGGAGGACATAATAAAGATACTTTCGCAGATTAACGAGATATCCGAGCAGACCAACCTGCTGGCTCTGAATGCAGCTATAGAGGCGGCAAGGGCAGGAGAAGTTGGAAGGGGATTCGCCGTTGTAGCTGAAGAGGTAAGGAGGCTTGCAAACAAAACTATGGAATTTACAGAGAATATAGACAGAGTTTTAAAAGAGATAGAGAAAAGGATCAGAAACGCCCGTGAACATATAGAGCAGGTAGCAAAGGAAGTTAATCTTCAGAGGGAACAGGCTTCTGATGTTGAAGAACTCTTTTATCTCGTTCAATACAGGATGGAAGCTTTGAAAGGAAAGTATGAGGAGGTATCCTCCAAGCTGGAGTCCCTTCTGAATATAATGCAGGATACAAAGAGAATCATAGAAAAAAGAGCCTCAGAGGAAGTTTAGATGAACTCCTTCTGTGAAGAAAAATAAACTATTACTATCAGATACTCAGGAGGTACTTAAGTGATAGATGCAAAGAAACTCTTCAAGTCGGGTAAGAGATACAGAGGATTCGCTCAGATTATGGGAAACTACACGCCGGTAACCTTCAGCGCATATCCCATGAACACAAGAGAGATAAAACTAAAGTATGTATTTCCTTCAAGTCTTGTGAAATATATGAAAAAGGGGAATATGATATACGCACTGATAGAAGACGTTGGCTATCTGATAGCTGAGCTGAGGATATCCGAGAGTAAGGACAGATCCGCGATAGCCGTTCTTGATTTTGTGTCTGAAGATAGAAGGAAACTCCCAAGAGTAAAGGTTAAGGATATACTTGACGTTAAAGCTGACATATTTTGCGGTGAGAAAAGCTACATGGGAGAAGTTATTGACATCAGCATGGCTTCTCTGAGTATTGATGTAGATGAGAATGTACCATCCGGCGAATGCGAGGTGCTTCTCATTTATAGGAACCTAAAAACGAGCATAAAGGGGAAGGTTGTAAGAAGTGCGGAAAAAACTGTCGTATTTGAGGTTGTGGATGGAAGTACAGATATGATGAGTTTTCTCGGAAGAATTTATTCGGATCTGTTTTTGAAGATTCAGAGGGAATCCTGATCAGTCAGCATCTTCTTTCCCTTTTCTTCAATGATCTTAATCTTTGACCTTTCAATAGCAAGGGCTCCTTCCGGTACGTCCTTAGTTATAACTGATCCACCCGCAACATAGCTATAAGCTCCGAGCTTTATCGGTGCTACGAGGAGAGAGTTGCTTCCGACAAAGGCATTTTTCCCTATGTAAGTCTCATGCTTCCTTTTCCCATCATAGTTAGCGGTTACAGCTCCCGCTCCTATATTAACATTGCTCTCTATATGCGCATCTCCTATGTAGGCAAGATGCTTTGCCTTTACACTCTCACCCAGAGTGCTTTTCTTCACTTCCACAAAGTTACCCACCTCTGATCCCTTACCAATTACAGACCCGTTCCTGATGCGAGCGTAAGGACCTATTACAGCTCCACTCTCAATTACACTGTCTTTTATGTAGGAGTAAGCCTCAATGATAGCTGACTCCTTCACCTCCGTGTTTTCTAAAATAGAGCCTCTACCGATTATCACATCTTTTCCGATTCTGGTCTTTCCTCTCAGCATAACATCAGGAAATATTTCTACATTAGGAGACAACGTTACATCTGGTTCAATCCACACCGTTTCAGGTATATGGAAGGTGACTCCTCTCTGTGCCCAGTACTTTATGAGTTTCAGCCTGAGCACGTTCTCCGCAAAGCTCAGCTCCCACCTTGTGTTCACTCCCATCACTTCCGTCGGGTCGGAAGCCATAAAGCTCCTTACCTCATACCCTCTCTTCACCATATAGTCAACAACATCCGTAAGATATAGCTCTCCTGTCTCTTTGCTAGGTTCTATCTTAAAGAGAGCCTCAAGGAGATAGGGAACGTAAAACATGTAAACTCCGCCGTTCACCTCTTTTATGTTCCTTTCCTGAGGGCTTGCGTCCTTCTCTTCAACTATTCTCAGTATCCTGTCTGTACCCTCCTCCTTTACTATCCTTCCATAACCCGTCGGGTCGGGTAGTATGGAGGTAAGTATTATCCCTCCCAGTTTTATCTTCTCATACTCCTCAACAAGCATTAAAAATCTCTGCATGTTCTTTATAGTTTCGGAAGTCACAAGAGGAGAGTCTCCGTTTATTATCAGAACATAACCTTCATGATTTCTCCAAAAGTCCACGGAGGCAAGGACTGCATCCGCGGTTCCGCCCTTCGGATTCTCCTGATAAAAGTAGGAAACTCCATCACCCACAGCCTTTTTAACTTCTTCAGCTTTATAGCCTACGACGACCGCTATATTCTCTATTCCCCCTCTCCTGATGGTGCTCATTACATACCAGATCATAGGTTTTCCGAGGATTTCATGAAGAACCTTCGGTTTTTCACTCTTAAAACGTGTCCCCAGCCCTGCAGCGAGGATAACAGCCTTCATGTCTTACCTCCCGCGTCCTTTGCAACTCCTCTTTTCGTAGTTTCTACAAACTTTATAAGCATTTCAATATCAGGATTACCCTCAAACTCCTTTCTGAGCTTTTCTATTGCATTCTTTTTCAAGAGTCCGCTTCTGAACAGAATCCTGTAAGCCTTCTTTATAACTGATATCCTTTCCTTTGAGAATCCTCTCCTCTGAAGACCGACGGTGTTTATACCGTATAAGAGAGCGTGCTGTCCTGAAGCTCTCGTGAAAGGAGGTATATCAAGGGATACCCCTGTGAGACCACCAACCATAGCGTATGAACCTATACGCGCCCACTGGTGAACCGCCGAAAGTCCCCCTATAAAGGCATAATCTCCAACCTCAACGTGTCCTCCGAGTGTGGCACAGTTAGCCATGATAACTCCCCTGCCCACAACGCAGTCGTGAGCAACGTGAGCATACGCCATCAACATGCAGTCATCTCCGATTACTGTTTTCATCTTGTCTATCTTCGTCCCACGGTGAATGGTAACGTACTCTCTTATAATCACATTCTTTCCAATTATCACTTCACTCTCCTCACCCTCATACTTGAGGTGTTGAGGATCCTCTCCTATAACAGCGCCGTCGTATATCCTGCAGTTTTCGCCTATTCTTACCTTTCCCCTTATCGTTACCCTGTTTCCTATCCTTGTTCCTCTGCCGATTTCAACATCTCCTTCTATAACACAGAAAGCCCCTATCTCAACATCATCTGCTACCTTTACATCTCCTCCGATTATGCTGGTCGGATGTATTCTCATGACTCCTCCTCAAGGATCATTTTTCTCAGATTGTTCAGGGCAACCTGCGAAGAAAGAAAGCGATTCTGATTTCTGCCGAAATTAAAGATCCTTTTATCCACAAAAACCCTATCTTTAAAAAAGACCCCTATATATGTAAGTCCTTCGGGCTTAGATTCTGATCCTCCGGGACCCGCTATCCCGGTTACTGCTATTCCCGCATCTGTTTTAAATTTGCTCTTTAATCCCTCAAGCATCTCCATACACGTCTCTTCGGAGACAGCTCCGCAGTTCTGAAGCGTTTCCTTTCTTACGCCAAGAAGTTCAATCTTAAGCTCGTTTGAATAGACCACAACTCCACCGATAAAGTAGTCTGAACTTCCGGGAACATTAACAATCCTTGCAGATATAAGTCCTGCGGTGCAACTCTCCGCCGTGCTGAGTGTAAACCCCCTCTCACTGAGCAGCTTTCCCACCACTCTCTCCATGCTTGAAGAATCGTCCGAGTACACGAACTGTCCGAGCTTCCGTTTGGCTTCCTTCCAGTCTCTTTCTGAGCTGAAGAACAGATCAACGCCTCCCAAGATCTCTTCATGGGAAAATTCAAGACCTCTTAATCTAACCTCTATCTCCTGAAGACTTATATCAAAGGTTCTCAGAATGTAGCTTCCCGTCTTTACTTCCTTTTCTGAAAGACATACTTCACAGTTCATGGGTTAAGGAGTTATTATATACACAACATGGACTTTGAACCTCAGAGATATCCCAAGCCGCCCCGAGCTCCTAAGGTTCCCAACGGACTTATAGCTGTTGGTGCAGTTGTAGCCGTCTTAGTTATTCTTGCCCTTATCTCAAACCCTTTTGTGGTGATACCCAGCGGATATGTGGGTGTGAAGCTAACTCTCGGGAAGGCAAGTCCCGATGAGATGAAACCGGGTCTTCATCTGATAATTCCTCTCGTGCAGAGAGTTGAAAAGATGTCCGTAAGAACGCACAGCTATGATCTGACCGGCGCGAATTCTATAAATGCCCTTTCCAAGGACGGACTTACTATAAACGTTGAACTGACAACGCTTTATAAAATAATGCCTGACAAGGCAGCAGAGATATTTGTAGAGTATGGACTCTTATACGAAGACAGGATAATAAAGCCCGTAATAAGATCAGCAGTCAGAGATGTTATAGCCACCCTTGATAGTGCGCAGGTATATCAGGAAAGGTCTCTGATACAGCAAAGAATTGCCCAGCAGGTTAGAAAAGAGCTTGAAAAGAGGTTCATCCTACTTGATGAGATACTTATAAGGGATATAAAGCTTCCGAGAAAAGTCGTTGAAGCTATAGAACAGAAGAGGAGGGCTTTAGAGGAAGCTCAGAGGATGAAATTTCTTGTAGAGAAGGAGAAGCTTGAGGCTGAGAGAAAGAAGATAGAAGCTAAAGGTATAGCGGATGCGAACAGGATAATAGCTGGATCGCTAACTAAGGAATACCTGATGTGGAAATTCCTTGAAAACATAAAAGCTTATGCAGAAAGCGGAAACAATACGATAATCCTTATACCTTACGATACTAAGATGACACCTATAATCCAGCTACCTGAGATGAAAAAGAGTAAATGAATTCACATCACAAGGCTCTATATTTATTAAGTTGCGATGAAAGCCAAAATTATAGTTATCGGTGGTGGGCTCGCAGGCTGCGAAGCTGCATGGAGACTTGCTCAGAGTGGACATAATGTGCTCCTCTACGAAATGCGTCCCAAGAAAATGACCCCTGCTCATAAAACAGATAAACTTGCAGAGCTTGTATGCAGTAACACCCTCGGAGGGATGGAGCTTACTACCGGAGCGGGACTTTTGAAAGCAGAAATGAGCTTACTTGGTTCCCTTGTGATAGAAGCTGCCCAAGAGGCTCGCGTGCCTGCCGGCGGTGCTCTTGGTGTGGATAGAAACATGATTGCGGATTACATAACGAAGAGAATAGAGGAACA
>CAZPVY010000031.1:0-17813 GCA_964590265.1 uncultured Aquifex sp.
TTGGAAAGATCTAATCCCAGTAACCGAGCTTGAGAGATATGTCAAGGGCGGCATCTTCAAGGAGAGGCTTTATCTCTTCCTCAATCGTCTTCAGAGACATCCTGTATATAGGAGCGAGAACTTCTACTGCACCTATGGGTCTGCCCTTGTAATCCCTTATCACACACGCTCCTCCAGATATTCCAGTTTTTTCATCATACTCGTAGTCAAAGACGAAGCCCGTCTCTCCCTTAAGAGCCTTTTTTATAGCCTTTGCAGAGCACACAGAACTGTTTATTCCAAACCTCTTCCCTATTCTCGGTTTTACTTTCACCGATTTTATGGTCTCTTCGGAAGCAACGTATATAACAAACTGCTGTTTTTCACCAAGCATAGCAAGGTTGATGCTCTCCCCGAGTCTAAATCGGAGGCTTTTGAGCACAGGTATAGAGAGCTTTGTAAGAGGATGTTTATGGATAAAACCGTAACCCAGTACAACGCATCCCGTAGAGAGTTTGTACTTTTCAGTTTCCTCTTCCTTTTCTACAAGTCTGTGCTCCTCAAGGGTCACGAGTATCCTGAAAACGTTGTTCTTGTTAAGGTTAAGCTCATTGCTTATCTCAGTTACTCCTGCCATTCCTCTTTCCATGAGGAAATCAAGGACATCCAGCGTTTTATCCAGAGCTCTCATTAAGGCAGTATTTTAACACTCTAACACACTTCAAACAACGTTTTAAAAACCCTTGACAGGGTCATACCGCTTACATAAAATTTTTATCACCTTTTCAGGAGGAGATAATGCAGGCATTGAAAGCTGATAATGTCTACGTGTGGGAAGGAAAGCTCCAGACCCCTCCAGAGGGAGAGTTCATCAAGCTGAATGAGGACAGAACTATTAGTGTTCCCGACAAACCCATAATCCCCTTTATAGAGGGCGACGGCATAGGTTCAGAGATAACACCCGCAATGATACATGTTGTTAACACCGCCGTTGAAAAGACTTACGGAGAGAGCAGAAAGATAGTATGGGTTGAGATTCTGGCAGGAGACAAAGCTGAGGAGAAGACAGGAGAAAGACTTCCGCAGGAAACCCTTGATTTCTTGAAAGAGGCTATAGTCGGGATAAAAGGTCCTTTAGGGACTCCTGTAGGTAAAGGAGTCCGTTCAATAAATTCAGCTTTGAGGCGTGCCTTTGACTTTTACTCGGCAGTTCGTCCTGTTTACTGGATGGGTCAGCCCACCCCCATGCCGGAACCCGAGAGGATTGATGTTGTCGTCTTTAGAGAAAACACGGATGACGTTTACGCAGGCATAGAGTTTTTCTCAGGAACCGAAGAAGCCAAGAGGATAAGAGAGTTTCTCATAAAAGAGATGGGAGCAAAGGAGGATGGATTTCCAGAGGATGTTGGAATAACCATAAAGCCCATGAGTGAATTCAAAACTAAGAGGCATGTAAGGAAGGCTCTCAGATATGCACTTGAGACAGGCAGAAAGAACGTGGCGGTTATAGGAAAGGGAAACATAATGAAAGCCACCGAAGGTGCCTTCATAAACTGGGCTTTTGAAGTGGCTCAGGAGCCCGAGTTCAAGGATAAAGTTGTAACAGATCCCGAAGCCCAGCCCGGGGAAGGACAGATTAAGCTTGTGAAGGTAATTACCGACCAGATGCTGATGCAACTTGTTTTGAGACCTGATGCCTATGATGTAATAATAGCTGAGAATCTCAACGGTGATTACGTTTCTGACCTTGCCGCTTCCCTGATAGGCGGTCCTGGATTTGTTCCGAGTGGGAATATAGGAGATGGGTATGCTCTATTTGAAAGCACTCATGGAACAGCTTGGGATATAGCTGGTAAAGGTATTGCAAACCCGCTCTCTATAACTCTTTCCGGAGCTATGATGCTTGAATACTTGGGCTGGAGGGAAGCTGCTGAAAAGATATACTCTGCCGTGAAAAAAACCTTTGAGGACAGGGTTGGAACACCTGATATCGTAGCAGGATTTAAAAAGAAAGGAATTCATGCAAAAGAAGTTTCCACCCTTGAATATGCAAAGGAGATAGCCAGCAGAATCCAATAAATAGGAGGCGACCAATGAAAATTAAAGTTAAGCAAAAAGAAGACTTCTACTTTGCAGGCATAGGACCCGCAGGCAGAGAGGTTCCCATTGATGCAGCTGATTACGTCGGTGGAAAAGGAAGAGGTATAAGGCCCCCTGAGCTTCTCTTTCACTCCATAGCAGGATGTGTAGGAATTCACCTGTATGAAGCCCTCCATAAGGAAGGAAAGCATGTTGAGGATATAGAGATAGAAACGGACGCCGACAGGAAGACCGAAGGCTATCCAAAAGTATTCCTAAAGATATATCTGAATGTTAAAGTAAAGGGAAATGTTACGGAGGAAGATGTTAAAAAAGCTCTTGACAAGACGATTTACGATCCCGGAACTTGTTCAATTGCATACATGATAAATCAAATCGCTCCGATTGAGTACAAGATTGAACTTGTTTAACGGAGGAAAGATATGTTTAAAAAACTCCTCGTAGCAAACAGGGGTGAGATCGCCTGCAGAATAATCCGTGCAGCGAAAGAGCTGGGAATCCAGACGGTTGCCATATATAACGAGATAGAGTCAACAGCCCGCCACGTGAAGATGGCAGATGAGGCTTACATGATCGGAGTTGATCCTCTTGATACCTATCTGAACAAACAGAGGATCATAGACCTTGCCCTTGAGGTTGGAGCGGACGCCATACATCCTGGATACGGATTCCTTGCTGAAAACGCAGAGTTTGCAAGAATGTGTGAGGAGGCAGGGATCACTTTCGTGGGACCACCCTGGCAGGTCATAGAACTGATGGGAGACAAGGCGCGCTCAAAAGAGATTATGAAAAAGGCGGGAGTCCCAACCGTTCCAGGTTCGGATGGGGTTTTAAAGGACGTTGAAGAAGCAAAGGATATAGCTAAGGAGATAGGATATCCTGTTCTCTTGAAAGCTACCGCCGGAGGCGGTGGTAGGGGAATAAGGATATGCAGGAATGAAGAAGAGCTTGTTAAGAATTATGAGAGCGCCTACAATGAGGCACAGAAAGCCTTTGGAAAGGGAGATCTCCTCTTAGAGAAGTTTATAGAGAACCCAAAGCATATAGAGTTCCAGGTCCTCGGTGATAAATACGGAAACGTTATACACCTTGGAGAGAGGGACTGCTCAATTCAAAGGAGAAACCAGAAACTTGTTGAGATAGCCCCATCACTCCTTCTCACTCCTGAAAAAAGAGAGTACTATGGAAACATAGTTGCAAAGGCTGCCAAAGAGATAGGGTACTACAACGCGGGAACTATGGAGTTCATTGCAGATGAAGAGGGTAACCTCTACTTTATAGAGATGAACACGAGGGTTCAGGTTGAGCACCCCGTTACCGAGATGGTTACGGGAATAGACATAGTCAAGTGGCAGCTCCGTATAGCCGCGGGAGAAAAACTCAAGTATAAGCAGGAGGATGTGAAGTTCAACGGATACTCAATTGAGTGCAGGATAAATGCGGAAGATCCCAAGAATAACTTTGCACCCTCGGTAGGGATGATTGAAAGGTATTATGTCCCCGGAGGCTTCGGAATAAGGGTTGAGCATGCCGCATCAAGAGGTTTTGAAGTAACTCCCTACTATGATTCAATGATAGCCAAGCTTATTGTGTGGGCACCCGAATGGGAGATAGCGGTTGACAGAATGAAGGCTGCCCTTGAGACTTATGAGATAACGGGGGTAAAGACCACGATACCGCTCCTCATTGAGATAATGAAAGAGCCTGATTTCAGGGCTGGAAAGTTCACGACCAAGTATCTTGACAGGCATCCGCAGGTCTTTGACTACAAGGAGCACAGGGATAAAGAAGACTTTGTCGCCTTTATATCTGCTGTTATAGCCTCTTATCACGGACTATAAATTCTAAGGAGGTGGTTTGATGGTTGAGGTTGTTGAGGAAATCAGAGAGAAGATGAAAGAGTATGAGAAGAAGGGTATAAAGAAAAAGATACACATATCGGATCTCACTCCCAGAGATGGTCAACAGTGTAAGCTCGCGACGAGGGTCAGAACAGACGACCTCCTTCCTCTCTGTGAAAAGTTAGACAAGTGTGGCTTTTACGCAGTTGAGGTTTGGGGTGGAGCAACTTATGATGTGTGTTTGAGATACCTTAAAGAGGATCCTTGGGAAAGGTTAAGAAGAATAAAGGAGGTTATGCCCAACACCAAGCTCCAGATGCTCTTCAGGGGACAGAACATCGTCGGTTACAGACCGAGAAGCGATAAGACCGTTAAAAAGTTCGTTGAGAAGGCGATAGAAAACGGAATAACCGTATTCAGGGTCTTTGACTCTCTTAATGACAACAGAAACATAGAGGTGGCTGTAAAGGCTATCAAGGAGCTGGGGGGTGAGGTTCACGCTGAGATAAGCTATACAAGGTCTCCTGTTCACACCTATGAGAAGTGGATGGAGTACGCAAGAGAACTTGCAGAGTTGGAGCCTGATTGGATATCCTTCAAGGATGCAACGGGTATAATGCCTCCCTTTGAATGTTACATGATAATAAAAGGAATAAAGGAAGCCACAGAGGGAAAGATACCCGTCCTCCTTCACAACCACGACATGAGCGGTATGGCAACAATCAACCACATGATGGCTGTGCTTGCAGGTGTGGACATGCTTGATACAGTCCTTTCACCTCTTGCTTTCGGTTCATCTCACCCAGCCACAGAAACTATAGTTGCTGCCCTTCAGGATACTCCCTTTGATACAGGTCTTGATCTTGCAAAGATAGCTGAAGCTGCTGAAGAGGCGAAGAAGATCAAGAAGAAATACAGGAAGTATGAAACCGAGTATGCGGGCGTTAACGCGAGGGTTCTTATCCACAAGATACCCGGCGGAATGATATCCAATATGGTTGCCCAGCTTATGGAAGCAAACGCCCTTGATAAGATAGAAGAAGCCCTTGAGGAGGTTCCGAAAGTTGAAGCGGATCTCGGATATCCACCTCTGCTTACTCCCTCCTCCCAGATAGTCGGTGTTCAAGCTGTTCTGAACGTTATAACCGGTGAGAGGTACAAGACAATAACAAAAGAGGTCAGGGATTACGTTGAAGGTAAATATGGAAAACCGCCGGGACCTCTATCCAAAGAGCTTGTTGAGAAGATACTCGGACCAGGCAAAGAGCCTGACTTCTCTATAAGACCGGGTGATCTCGCTGATCAGGAGGAGTGGGATAAAGCAAAGAATGAACTTGAGAAGCTTCTTGGAAGAGAGCCTAATGACGAGGAAATACTCCTTTACATACTCTTCCCGATGCAGGCTAAGGAGTTCTTAACTCTCAAGGAGAAGGGAGAACTTCATCCAGAGCCTGTGGAAGAACTTCCTGAAATTGCAGAGACGGAGCCCGGAAAGGTTATAGGTGCAGCGCCTGTTGAGTTTGAAATCGTATATCATGGTGATAAGTTTAAGGTTAAGGTTGAAGGAGTTTCCTTGGAGAGTGAACCCGGAAAGCCGAGAAAGTACTATGTCAGGGTTGATGGAAAGCTTGAGGAGATCCAGCTCTTTCCCAAAAAAGAAGCAATACCAGCCCAAGGAGCAACAACAGCAACAACACCTACAGCTGAAGGAGGGATACCCAAAGCTTCTGAACCCGGAGATGTAACACCGCCTATGCCCGGAAAAGTAGTTAAAATCCTCGTTGAGGAAGGGCAGCCTGTTGAACAGGGTCAGACCGTAGCGATTGTTGAAGCTATGAAAATGGAAAACGAGATACACGCTCCGATTGAAGGAATTGTGAAGAATATATTTGCGAAGCCCGGAGATCAGGTAAATCCAGATGAGGCGATCCTCAGGATAGAACCTTACAAGGAGGATAAGAGCTACCAGTGAAAGCCCTTGACATTTTATGGTTATATTCTTATGTTTTTAACACTTCCCAAGGAGGTAAAATAAAATGGCGTTTGATCTGACAATTAAGATAGGTGGAGAAGGTGGAGAAGGTGTAATCTCTGCGGGGGACTTCCTCACGGAAGCCGCTGCAAGAGCAGGATACGAGGTCGTTAACTTCAAAAGCTTCCCCGCAGAGATAAAGGGAGGCTATGCCCAGTCCACGGTAAGGATATCCGATGTTAAAAGATACTCTACGGGGGACGGATTTGATATCCTGTGTTGCTTTAACGGAGAAGCTTACGAATACAATAAGAAGCACTTAAAACCGGGAACGGTTCTGGTATATGACTCTTCTGACTTTGAACCCGAAGATCATGAAGGCGTAATAATGTATCCTGTTCCCCTATCAGAACTCGCCAAGGAAGTTATGAAGGCATACATTACAAAGAACGTTATTGCCCTCGGAGTTCTTTGTGAGCTCTTCAAGATTCCCATGCAATCTATAAGAGACTCCATAAAGGCAAAGTTCACTAGGAAGGGAGAAGATGTTGTAAATATGAACTACAACGCCCTTGAAGTGGGTATGAATTACGTAAGAGAAAACATCAAGAAGGTTGATGAATACCTTTTCCCGCCTCCGAAGGAGCCTAAGGACGTGGTAATAATGGAAGGGAATCAGGCTGTTGCTAAGGGTGCCGTTGTTGCGGGATGCAGGTTCTACGCAGCATACCCAATAACACCTGCTACAACTGTTGGAAACTACATAGTGAACGATCTGATAAAGGCAGGAGGGTGGTTATATCAGGCTGAGGATGAGATAGCTTCCATCGCTATGGCTATCGGTGCTTCCTTTGCAGGAGTGAAAGCTATGACCGCCACTTCAGGTCCCGGAATGTGTCTGATGACAGAGTTTTTCACTTACGCAGGTATGACCGAGATACCCGTTGTAGTTGTTGATGTTCAAAGGGTTGGTCCAGCAACGGGAATGCCTACTAAACACGAGCAGGGAGATTTATACCACACTGTTTACGGTGGTCACGGAGAGTATCCGAAGGCTGTCCTTGCTCCCACAAACGTTGAGGAAAACTTCTATCTGACTATAGAGGCTTTTAACCTCGCTGAGAAATACCAGATGCCTGTCTTCCTCCTGACGGATGCATCTCTGTCCCTCAGGGCTGAAGCTTTCCCAACCCCTGATGTAAGCAAGATAAAGATAGAAAACAGGTGGCTGTACAGTCCTGAAGAAGATCCAGAAGGTAAGTTCATAAAGCATGGAAGATTTCTGAGGTTCGCTCTGTTTACAGAAGACGGACTTACACCTATGGGTGTTCCCGGAGATCCGAATGCTGTTCATGCGATAACAGGTCTTGAACATCAGGAGAACTCCGATCCGAGAAACAGACCTGATATAAGAACTCTGCAGATGGAAAAGAGGATGAAGAAGCTGGAGAAACTCCTGAAGGAAGATGCTGAAAGGTTCTACGAGTTTGATGTTCCCTTTGAGAAGGCTGATATCGGAGTAATTACATGGGGACTGACCGCATCCGTAACCAAGGAGGCTGTTGAAAGACTGAGAAGCAGAGGCATAAAGGTCAATGCTCTTTATATGAAGCTTCTCTGGCCTATAAGAAAAGATCTTGTTGAGGACTTTGCCCGCAGGTGTGAGAGAATAGCCATGCCCGAGACAAACTGGAGCGGACAGCTCGCATCAATTTTGAAGCAGGAAACTCACATAAGACCCATTACATTCAATATATATAGGGGAGAACCGATGATACCCAAGGAGGTTGAAAGTTTTATAGATTACCTCCTTGAGCACCCCGAAATAACCGAGGGAAGGCTGACTGCCTCCGATATTTTTGGG
This sequence comes from uncultured Aquifex sp., assembly GCA_964590265.1. Classification (GTDB taxonomy): domain Bacteria; phylum Aquificota; class Aquificia; order Aquificales; family Aquificaceae; genus Hydrogenivirga. Next base: position 7,757 of record CAZPVY010000031.1, read on the forward strand.
AAAGAGAAAGTTTATGGACTCATTTAAAAGGAGGTGAATTATGCAAAACTTCAAACAGCTTGATGTTCAGTTAAAGCCGGCAGATTATAGAAGTGATATAGAGCCTACATGGTGCCCCGGATGTGGGGACTTCAGCGTCGTTGCAGCCTGCACAAAGGTCTATTCTGAACTGAGGCTTCCTCCAGAGAACATAGTTCAGGTCTCAGGGATAGGATGTTCTTCAAGGGCACCTCTCTTCATGAAGTCATATTCAGTTCACACACTTCACGGAAGGGCTATACCTGTTGCGATAGGTATAAAACTTGCAAACCCCGAGCTTACGGTTGTGGTTCAGACAGGTGATGGAGACCTCTTTTCAATAGGAGCAGGACACAATCCCCATGTAGCAAGAAGGAACATAGATATAACCGTAATTTGTATGGACAATCAGATATACGGTCTCACAAAGAATCAGGTATCTCCAACATCAAGGGAAGGTCTGTATGGCTCACTTACACCCTACGGAACCATAGACAAACCGCTGAATCCGATAGCCACTATGCTTTCTTACGGAGCCACGTTCGTGGCACAGACCTACGCGGGAAATCCCAAGCACATGACAGAGATAATCAAACAGGCTATCCTACACAAGGGATTCTCTTTTGTAAACGTTATATCTCCCTGTCCCACTTTCAATAAGGTGGATACCTTCAAATACTACAAATCCAGAACGAAGGATATAAACAATGATATGGGACATGATCCCTCTGATTATGCTAAAGCTCTTGAGCTTGCGTTCCACGACCTTGACCACTACTACAATCCAGATGCACCCGTTCCAATAGGAGTTTTCTATAAGAAGGAAGAAGAAACATACGAAGACAGAATGAAACTTGTAAAAACAAAATACAAAGCGGTTGAGCAGCCCACAACCGAACTCGTGCAGAGCTTTGTGGATGCCTGCAAACCAAAGGCTATCTGATGGCATAATATCATCTTTGTGGAGATATATCTGATAGAAAGCCCCGAGGAAATGGAAGAACTCGGGGCTTTCATCGCAAAACAGCTGAGGGGTAATGAGGTAATTTGTTTAAAAGGTGATCTTGGAAGCGGTAAGACAACTTTCGTAAGAGGTCTTGCAAAAGGTCTTGGAATAAAAAAAGGTCATCAAGTTAGAAGTCCTACCTTCACCATAGTGAATGAATATCCCACCGAGAGAGGAAAGCTGATACACATAGACCTATACAGAGTTAAGGACTTTGACTGGGACGAGTTCATTGGAGAAGGAGTGGTTGTAGTGGAGTGGGCTGAGAAGAAAGACGTGTGTGACATGGAGATTGAAATAGATATTCTTGAAGATAATTCACGCAGGGTCAGGATCTTTAAGAAGGTCTGATCCAGCCTTTGACTTTATCAACTATCCCCTCACTTCTCTCTATCCCTTCCTCTCCAAGTTCCTTTGCAAGCTTTTCAAGAAGCTTTCTCTGCTTTCCGCTGATATTTTTGGGAATCTCTATTCTGAATTTAATTATCAGATTTCCCCTTTTTCCATCATGTGGGAATCCCATCTCAGGAAGGGTCTTTGTGGAACCACACTCCGTGCCCGGCTGGACGAATATCTCCACTTCATCACCTTCAAGGGTCTGCACTTTCGTAATCCCTCCGAGAACCGCAAGAGGAAAGCTTATCAGCTTTTCCATGTGAAGGTCTCTACCAACTTTCTTAAAGACAGGATGCTCTTTCAAAAATACCCTCAGATAAAGATCTCCTGGCTTTCCTCCGTTCATACCGAAGTGTCCTTTCTCAGGAACCTTCAAGATATCTCCCTCGTCGGTCTCTGGAGGGACACTGACCTTTATCTTTGCGTGTGTGGTAACCCTACCTCTTCCAAAGCAAGTTGGACAAGGATTCTTAATGATAAACCCCTTACCTCTACAGACCGAGCAGGGTCTTGGAAAGCTGAAGATACCGCTTACCCTTTTACCTTTTCCGTCACATGCATGGCAGACAACAGTTTCAGCCCTTCCCTTAACTCCTTTACCCTCACAATCCGGGCAGTCTATCCACCGCTCATATTCTATCTCTTTCTCAGCTCCAAACGCCGCTTCTTCAAGAGATAGATAAAGTTTCAATCTTATATCCTGACCCTTCTTAGGTCTCTTTGCTCTTTCCCTCTCTCCCTTGATTATACTCTCTATAAATTCCTGAATATACTCCATGAAGTCTCTGAACTTGTTCTCATCACCGCTACTTAAGATCCTGTCATACTCCTCTCTCTTCTCATCATCTGATAGGACATGGTAAGCTTCGTTTATCTCCTTGAACTTTTCCTCAGCCTCAGGATCGGGATTTCTATCGGGATGATATAACCTCGCAAGTTTCCTGTAAGCCTTCTTTATCTCATCTTTTGTAGCTTTTCTTTCTACTCCGAGTATCTTGTAATAGTCTTTAATTGTAGATTTCATCCGTTAATTATAATCCTGTACATCGCTTTGTGGAGTATTAGGGGGTCATAAATCCCGAGCCTCTCAAAGAGCTTGCCGTCTCCTCCCGCGATTATGACAGGAAGTTTTTTTCCGCAGGCTTCAGACCACCGCTTTGCGGTTCTTTCTATAAAAGCAAAACTCTCTTTAAAAACTCCACCGATAACACACTCCTCGGTGCTTTTACCCACACTCAAATCTAAGGCTTTCGGTTCGTAATAAGGTATTCCCTCAGCCCTCTCGCTCAGAGCCTTCAGTTTCAGACTCAAACCTCCAGTGATAAAGCCTCCCTGAAATACACCGTCAAGGAGTAGATCGACAACGAGAGCGGTTCCCGCACTCACAAGCACCGCATCTCTAGAATAGAACTCCCTCACACCATAAGCAAACAAGACCCTGTCAGTTCCGAGGGTCTCTAAGGTCCTGTAATCAACTTCAATTGGTATATCCTTCAGTGTAATTAGCTTCAGACTATCTCCAAACATATCTTTGAGGACATCGTTCATGGAAGGTTTCACGGAAACCAGAGCGATCTTGTTCCAATCGCCTTTCAGCTTTATTACATCCTTATGAGGAAAACGCCCGAGATGATTTATCTTATCCTCTTCAAAAATACAGGCATCAATAGTTGTGTTCCCAACATCAAGGGTGAGAATTTTCATTCCCAGAATGCACCTCTGTTGTTTGCCTTAAGGTAAAGTATTTCTACATTAATTCCTTCCCTCTGAAAGGTTTCCTTCATAACTTCTCCGACTTTTTCCTGACTGTCTTCGGAACTTATTGCGCATATTGTAGGTCCCGCACCACTCAAGAATACGGCATAAGCACCTGCTGAGTAACCCGCGGATATAGCGTTATCAAAACCTTTAATTAGCTTAGCTCTGTATGGCTGATGTAATCTGTCTTCGGTAGCTATCCTCATGAGATCATACCTATCTGTGACTATCGCGGAGATAAACAGACTTGCCCTCTGGATGTTGAAAATCGCGTCCTTCAGGGACAATTCCCTTTTGATAACCTTTCTTGCCTCTTCCGTTGAAAGCTCAAAGTTGGGAACTGCAAATACGAGGGATAGCTTCTCAGGAAAGCCCAATTTATTGAACACAAGCCTTTCGCCCGATACACACACAACGAATCCACCCACAAAGGCGGGAAGGAGATTATCAGGATGAGGCTCAAACTCAAAAGCTACACTCAGCTTATCCTCAAGAGAAACCCTAAGCGAGTTCATCTTCACACAGGCTTCTATACCCCCGACTATCGCGGTTGCGGAAGATCCGAGACCCCTTGCTGTAGGAACTCTGTTTGTCTGCTTTAACCTGAATGGCTTTTCCTCCACGCCGAAAAATTCGCATGCTCTTCTGTAAACCTTAATGACAAGATTGTTCTCATCCTTCGGTAAATCCTTTCCTTCACCTTCAATTTCAACACTGTATCTGTCAGCTTCGTTAAACTCAAAAGTGTTATAAAGATTCAGAGCGAGTCCAAAGGTGTCAAAGCCTGCCCCAAAGTTTGTTGTTGTTGCAGGAACATGAAGCCTCATAAGTATATGATACAGTCCATACTCGGCTTGCACATATCAAGGTATCTTTTAAATTAAAGAAAGCACTAAGGAGGTAAGAGAATGGGAATGCCCACAAGAGAAGAAATTGAGAAGGTCCTTGATGAGATCAGACCGGCGCTTAGGTTTGACGGTGGAGATGTTGAGCTCGTTGATGTTCAGGAAGACGGAACTGTGCTTGTAAGACTAATCGGAGCCTGTTCAGGTTGCGGAATGTCTGTTCTTACCCTAAAAGCTGGAATTGAAAGAGCTCTCAAACAGAAGTTTCCAGAGATAAAAGAAGTCAAAGACGTCAATATGGACGTTCCCATGTCCTTCGGGCTCTGAAGTTCTTCTCGTAAACTATCTGAACGCCGAGCTCCTTTAAAAAGCTTACGAACTCTTTATAGCGCCATATTCTGTTATCGCATATAACTATCGTTCCTCCGTCATCCCTCTGCCTCATCAGTCTTCCTACACCCTGCCTGAACTTTATAAAAGCCTTCCTTCTCTGATACTCAAAGGGATCTTCTCCAATGCTTTTCAGGTACCTTATCCTGTGATAAGTTACGGGATCTTCTGGACTATCAAAAGGAAGCTTTGACATAAGAATTCCCTTCTCACCTCTAACGTCTATACCCGTCCACAGACTGTCAAGACCGATAAGAACCCTTATTCTCCCCTCTCTTAGAGCTTCTATAAGAGCATTCAGACTGTCCTCACCTTGCTTCGCTATCAATCCATCTCCGTTAAAGAGCTTCATATGATTTCTGTTCGTCAGAAGGACAAGGACTCTATCGTACATACTCCTTATGCTCTCAAAGTACTCTCTGAGCTTTCCCTCCCAGCCGTCCCTTTTGGGATTTGTATCCGCAACTATAAAGGTTACATGTGTGTAATCAAAGTTGTGACCGAGCTTGTAGAAATCTCCCTCAATCCCTGTTGTGAAGGATATATCTTCCGGGTCTATGGTTGCAGAAGTAAGGATAACCCCTTTATACATTTCAGTCTGGATTATGCCTGTGGGAAAGACAGGGAATACCTCAATCCTGTAGTTAAATGTTTGAAGTTTCCTGCTCCATTTTCTGGCGATCTTGTAGCCGTAGTTTGGATCGTCTTCCTCACATATTCTGATGAAAGTGTTCAGCTTCTGGAACTTCCTTTCAAGGAATTCCAGCTTTTTGACCTTCTCTATAAGTTTTCTCTCCTCTTCTTCCGGCTCTTCGTAACCAGCTCTGAATCTGTCAAGGAACTCAGGAGGAAACAGTAGGGTTCTCTCAAGGAAGTTCTTGAGCCTGAAGCTTATCATCAACCTGCGTTCAAGGAATTCCTCTGCCTGCTCATAAAACCTGTCTCTGAGTTTGATATAGCTATTCCTCAGAGGTAAATACAGCTCGTTCTTCAGTCTCTCAGCATAAGGACTCAGACTATCAAGGGATAGTTCCTCTTCTTCTTCTTTGAAGAACTTTTCAAAGTTTTCCCTGAAAAAATCCTCCGGACTTACTTTTATTTCCTCCTCAAGGAGCTTTTCCAAAATGCCTATCAATTCCCTAAACCAGTAAACTGAGAGACTTCCGGTGCTTGCGAGGGTGAGGTATCTATCAAGTTCATGGGCTTCATCTATAACAAGAACTCTTTCACTTATGTCCTCAAACTCCTTTAAGGCAAGCAGAGCATGGTTTATTACAAGGATATCCGCACTCCTTTCCCTTCTCTTTATCTTCTCCCAGTAGTAACACTCCTTTCTGTAAGGACATACATCTCTGTATGCAGTTGTGCAGTAGTCATCATCAACATTTATTCTGCCGACAATTTCAGGACTAACCGACGAAAGGGTTAGATCACCCTCCCACTCACTTTCTATAAGTGCAGGTATGTTGCCAAGCTCCTCCTGAGGAATTTCCTCCTTCATGTATCTGTCAAGACACAGGTAGTTTCCCTTTCCCTTCAGAACTGCATACCTTACATCCTTACCCGTAAGGAGCTTGTAGTGACCTGTTAAGAACTCTATATCCTTCCTGAGCTGATCTTGAAGTATCTTGGTTCCCGTAGAGATTATCGCTCTCTGTCCGGAGGTTATTATGGGTATCAGGTAAGCAAAGGTTTTTCCCGTTCCAGTAGGAGCTTCTATGAGCTTGACCCCTCCCTCATCAATAACTTCCTGAACAAGCTTTATCATTTCCTCCTGAGATTTCCTTCTCTCAAAGCCTCTACTCAGGAGGTAGGAATAAAAAGTTCCAAAATCCATTACAGGACTTTAATATATCCGAATCCATTGGTCTGCAACCTCCCGATGCTCCCCACACCTGAAGGAACGATCTTTACAAAGTCAAAGAAGTTTTCATATTTCAGTTTGAGGCTTCTTATAGTTATGTCACAGATGTAGTACTCTACCTCAAACTGAGCCAGATAGGAGAGCCTCTCCTCCGCTCTTTTCACATCAATTTTTTCCTTTTCCCACTTAGTTCCTTTATGTGTTTTCATAAAGAACTTGACCCCCGCTCCGTTAGCAACTAAAACGAGCTTGATCCTGAACGGGTCAAAATCGTAAGCTGATAGGTGATTTCTCATGTTGGTGAGCATCGCATGGAACCTGTTCTCCTGAGGGAAGTCACAGTGATAAACCACCGCGTCATCCGTCTCTTTTTGAGGGAGATCGTCAAGGGTAAGTCTCGGAAGCTTCACCTTTTCCTCAGCGAATGCATATCTGGACATCAATGGCACAGAAAAAGCTAAGGCTCCCAATTTGAAGAAGTCCCTTCTGTCCATACCATACCCCCTTCACTGTTTTTGTTCTTTTTAATTTACTTCAAAAAGATAAAAGGAGGGGAGGGCGGGTCGGAGGGGTCAGCAGTCCTTGCAGGCGGCAAATCTCTTTTTGGCTTCCATAGCTTTCTGAGCGGTTTCCGGATCGTAAGCCTTTCCCTGCCACAGCATCGTGTACGCTATTTCCTCGTTTCCGTTCTCACAGAGCTCAAGGACTCTTTCAAAGAGTCTCTGAAACTCGGGGCTTCTGTGAGACTTTTCGTGCTGCTCAAAGGACGTCCAGAAGGTAACTATAAGAGCTTCCTTATTCTTAAGGGGAGATACCTCCTTATCTTCAACAGTTGAACCTTCCTTGGATATCATCCCGGCGTTCATTAGAACAAAGCCACCTATGAATCCGTCTATTGAGTGAAAAGTCTTAACGTGTTCACAGAGCTCTGCGACTCTCTCTTCAAGGTCACCAATCGTGTATTCAGGCTTAAGTATGACTCTGTTTATGGTAACCACCCCATCGGGCGGGAATTCTCTAATAAGTGCCATGGCTGGTCACCTCCTTACGAGTTCGCATATTTAGGATATTCATATATAAGAATTCCGTTATGATGTGTGTCAAACAAGGGAAAACGGCTTCACGGGAAAGGCTTTAGAATTATAATTAAAAGCATTATGAAGATATACGAGGGAGAACTCAAAGCTCAGGGATTAAGGTTCGCAATAATTGCCTCAAGGTTCAATCATCTTCTCGTTGACAGGCTCGTGGAGGGCGCTATTGACTGCATAGTTAGACACGGTGGTAGTAAGGAAAACATTGAGATAGCACGTGTACCCGGCTCGTGGGAAATACCCGTTGTTGTTAAGAAGTTCATTGAGAAGGAGGATATAGATGCTGTGATTGCCCTTGGGGTTCTTATAAGGGGAAACACACCCCATTTTGAATATATAGCTGCTGAAGTTTCAAAAGGAATCGCAAACATTTCAATAGATACCGGCAAGCCAGTATCCTTTGGTATCATCACAGCAGACACCCTTGAACAGGCTATAGAGAGAGCAGGAACAAAGATGGGGAATAAGGGTTGGGAGGCAGCCTTGTCAGCAATTGAAATGGCAAATCTCCTGAAGAAGCTTGGGTAAGATATGAGATTCAGAAAAAAAGCCAGAGAGAATGGTTTGATAGTTTTGTACAGATGGGACATAAGAGGTGATTCCATTGATAATATCTTTCAGGAAGTGATTGAGGAAAAAAGCATAAAGAACAAAGATGTTCTTAGCTACATGGAAGTCCTGCTATCAATTGTGAAGGAAAAGCTGACTGAGATAGATTCCCTTATCTCCGAGTATCTTCAGGACTGGAGCTTTGATAGGCTTGGCTATATTGAGAGAAACGTTTTGAGGCTGGGGACTGCGGAGCTCCTATACATGAGTCCCCCTGATCCGGGAAGGGCCTTCAACGATTACATAGATTTAGTGAAGAAATATTCTGACAGAAAGGCGGCGAAGTTCGTAAACGGTGTTCTCTCAAGAATATACAAAGAGAGAAAAGCTACCTCTTCAGTGAAAAGATAAGGTTGAGGATCAGAGTAAGAAGTATACTGAGCAGAATTGAAGTCACGATGGGAAAGTAAAAGACTAAGTTATCCCTCTTTATCACTATGTCTCCGGGTAACTTTCCCAATCCGAGAGGAAGCTTCTCAAAGAACATCAGAAGAAGTCCAAAAACTATGAGGATAACACCGAAAAATACTAAAAGCTTCCCCATCTCAGACATACTTATAGTTTATAGCACTCCTGATGAGTTTATTAAAAACCTCTCCCCTCTCCACATAGCTTGAGAACATATCAAAAGAAGAGCATCCGGGTGAGAAAAGGATAAAGTCCCCCGGCTCTGCGATCCTCAGCGCTTCCTTAACAGCATCCTCTAGGGAATTAAGTGTTCTTGTATTTAAATCACTGCCGAAGGCGCTCCTTATCCTGTCCTTTGTCTCACCTATCAGAAGGGCTGCCTTAACCTTTCTCTGAGCGATCTCTCTTAAAGATTCAAAGTCTGCTCCTTTATCCTTGCCACCTGCTATGAGAATAATTGATCTGTCGGGAAAGCTTTCAAGGGCTGCCCTCAGGGAGTTTGGAGTGGTTGACTTTGAGTCGTTGTAGATCTCCACACCGTTTATGGTAGCGATATGTTCCATTCTGAAGGGAAGACCCCTGAAGCTTCTGAGAACTTCCCTTATCTTTTCCACAGGAACTCCCTTGAGGAAAGCTACCAGAGAAGAGAATACTGCGTTCATTAAGTTGTGTTGTCCTCTCATCTTCAGATCAGAGAGTTCAAAAAGGAGATTGTCCCTGAAGAGAACCTTACCTCTTTCTATCCTTACCCCTGAGGTTACATCTATCTTTTCCGCTTTTGTAGGTGCATTTCTGACCTCATCTTGATTTCCGTTAATCAGAAGATAGTCTGTGCTTTCCTGCCGTACAAAGATGTTGTACTTGCTCTCAAGGTAGTCCTTTATATCCGGATGCCAGTCAAGGTGATCTGGAGAAAAGTTTAGGAAAGCCCCTATTTCAGGTTTGAAGGTTGAGAGAGTTTTTCCCTGAAAGGAGGAAACCTCAAGAACGGCGATTCCGTCGGGATTTTCAAGAACCACATCCGAAAGAGGTCTTCCGATGTTTCCTGCCTCATGGACGTTTTCAAAATGTGAAGATAGCATTAGATATGTCAGACGTGTGGTTGTTGATTTTCCATCAGTTCCTGTAATTGCGATAACCCTTCCCTCAAAAAATCTGTATGCGAGCTCAAGCTCTCCAATTATCTCTATCTCCTTTCTCAGAGCGGTTTTCCAGAGTGGATGCGATGGAGGTATACCCGGTGAGAGTACAATAGTGTCAACCTCATCTATGAACTCTTCCCACCTGTCCCCTCTCGCATCGTCTCCGGAGAAAGACTGAAAGCCTTTGCTTTGCAGTAGCTCTGCAGCGGATCTTCCGCTTTTTCCCAGACCCCATACAAGGAATTTCTTCATGACTTTATGGAGGCGACGGGCGGATTCGAACCGCCGTAAAAGGGATTTGCAGTCCCTCGCCTAGCCGCTCGGCCACGTCGCCTTTTTATATAGCCTACTTTTTTTCTGGAGCGGGCGACGGGACTTGAACCCGCGACCTGCTGCATGGCAAGCAGCCGCTCTACCACTGAGCTACGCCCGCTGGATTATATATTATAAAACTTTCACCCTATGTTTACCATCCGTTCTTTACTATAAACCTCTTCCCATTAAGTTAAAATTTACCTCATGAAGAT
>CAZPVY010000032.1:0-17486 GCA_964590265.1 uncultured Aquifex sp.
GGAGAAATCCAATATAAGGATAAAACAGATTAAGGTCATAGCTCAGAAAGCTGAAAAGAAGCAGAGATATGAACGGGTAAAGAAAAAAAGGAATTGAGTAAAGAGCGAGCCTCTCATAGAGACTTTTCCTGTAGGAGATCAGAAAGGGTGCAAATGCGAGAAGAAAGATAGAGATCAAATCAACGGGTGTGTAACTGAGTATAAAGTGTCCCTTATCAAAGTTAGAAAAGGTAAATGCATGGAGCAGGACTCCAGGGGTTACGGGATCAATCGGTGTAGGTCTAACATCGTATATTCCTATTTCCGTTGCTCCCACGAATACCGCTTTGCCTTTCAATAGCTTTTCATCTACCCTGCCTTCTATAACATCAACAGCAGATACAATCTTTACATCTGCAGGATCGTAAAAGTTTATCCTGTGAAATCTCCCTTCATAAACCGGAACCTCTTTTCTCCTGACGATGAGCTTTTCAATTCCTTTAGAGGAAAGCTCCATGTATATGTCTCTGCCATCAAAGAAACGTAAAGCCTGCAAGGCAAGGGGCAGATAAACACTTCCCCTGTAAAGATGAGCTAAGGTGTACTTCCTGTAGATCGCATCCACATCAGGCTCTATGTTCAGATACCCCGAAGTTAAGGACATTGACATAAACTCTGGTAGGTTCAGCTCTACGTAGGGTATATCAAGGAGTCCTATATTTTGAGATAGCAGTTTATATCTTAGAAACTCGCTCTCTCTTAAAAGACTAAGAGCCTCAGAGTTCTCCTTCTGAGTGGAGTTTAATCGGAAGAAAAACCCGAGTATAACGTTACCGCTCTTTCTAATACTTTCCGCAAGCACACGGTCGCTCTCGCTGTTTTCCGGTTCGGAAAAGACTATATCAAGGGCAACTACCTTTGCAGAAGAGAGCCTGTCTATGAGCTGTGCAATGACTTTTCTGTTCCAAGGCCACTTGCCGATCTCGTTGATACTCCTTTCATCAATAGCTACAACGACAACATTTTCTGATACAGGAGGGGTAAGTCCGAGAGTCTCCCTTATTTGAAACTTTATATCTTCTATCCTGAGAGCTATGTGCTCTACGAATGAAATCTTGAGCATGTACATTAGGAGAACCGATCCCACTGCTAAGAAAAAGGTTGTCAATCTATAATTCACTTCAATTTAAATTACTATATTTCTATGGAAACTAGAGAAAGGGTTAAAGAGATTTTGAAGGAGCTTATAAGAATAAAAAGCGTATCGGGTATGGAGGAGTCTATCCAGAGATATATAGAGGATAGATTGAAAGCCAAAGGAATAAAGCTAAGGAAACAGTATGTTGACGGCAAGAGATACAATCTCTTTTACAAGGGCAAATCTCCCTATCTGATATCATGTCACGTTGATACCGTTCCTCCCATAGACATGAAGAATGCTTTTAAGCCTAAAGAGGTTGGTAACAGAATATACGGAAGAGGGGCGAGCGATGTCAAGGGAGCACTTTCGGCGCTCATTACCGCTATGGAGATCTTCAAGGAGAGATACCCTGATAAGGAAATCCCTGTTTCGGTTGCCTTTGTTGTTGATGAGGAGAACAATTCAGCCCTTGGTTCTGAGAAGGTAACGGAGCTTATGGAAAATGAAAGGTACTGTCTTATTCTGGAACCCACATACGGATTACTTTGCACTTCCCAGCATGGAGCTTTAGAGTTTTCCATAACAGTAACTGGTGAGAGCGTCCACGGAGCCGAATTTGAAAAGACCGAAAATCCCGTAAAGGTATGTCTGAAACTCATAGAGCTCATTGAGAACAAGCTTTCAAGATCGGTGAATGTGATAATGATAAAAGGTGGGTCTAAACACTATATAGTACCAAGGAAATGCTACGCTCTAATGGAGGTTAAAATTTTTAAAGGAGAAAGTTGGCAAGATACAGAGCAGACTATAAAGAAGGCGATAAAGGAGCTGAATACCTCTTGCAAGATTGAGTACAGGCTTGAAGATGCAGAGGATTTCTTGAGTTTCAGGTGCGAGGGGTTCGCTGAAATGCTTGAGGATGTTTACAGAGAGGCAGTCGGAGACTCTATTAAAAGGGGAACGATGCCCTCTTGGACTGATGCGGCTAATTATCACAAAGCTGGATACAGTTGTGTGATTTTTGGACACGGGAGCTTGAAGGACAGCCACACCGATAGGGAAAGCATAAGTGTTGATGATCTTGAGAAGATGACGATGTTTTTTCTGAAGCTCTTTGAAAGGGTAGGATGAGAATAGTCTTTAAGATAGGCTCAAATCTCCTTCAGACAGAGAGGGGAGATATTGACCTCAAGTTTATATCCAAGCTGGCTGAATCGGTGAAGGAACTCAGGAGTTCGGGAGATGAGGTTCTTCTAGTCTCCTCGGGAGCTGTTCTGTGCGGAGCAAAGAAGATGGGCTTCAAGGAAAAACCTAAGGAGCTCTCTCTCAGGCAGGCACTTGCAGGAATAGGTCAGGCATACCTCATGCATCTGTACGATACGATCTTTTCAAGCTACGGTCTGACCGTAGGTCAGGTTCTTCTCACGAATGACATCTTTAAAAAAGGAAACGAGGACAGATTCAAAAATGCCCACAGCACCCTTGAAGAGATGATTGGACTCGGTGTTGTGCCTGTGATAAACGAGAATGACACGGTGGCGGTCAGCGAGCTCGTCTTTGGAGATAACGATTTTCTGTCGGTTTATGTGAGCTACATGATAAATGCGGATATGCTCGTCATTCTCTCTTCAGCAGGTGGGCTTCTTGATAACGAGGGGAAAGTAGTAAAGGAAGTGGAAAACGTGGAAGAGGTGCTTCCTTATGTTAAAGGAACAGGTAGTGAGTTCGGGAGCGGAGGGATGAGGAGCAAGCTGGAGGCTACCCGTCTTGCGGTATCAATCGGAATTCCCGTGATAATAACGGGTAAGGATGATGATCTTATTTGGTTGAGAGATTTAAAGACAAAAGGAACTCTTTTCAAACCAGCCCAGCGCAGATTGAGGAAGAAGCTCAAATCAATAGCCATGATAGAAGAACCAAAAGGTGTGATATTCATTGATGAAGGTGCGGTAAAAGCTTTGAGGAACGGAAAGAGCCTCCTTCCCGCTGGTGTTATAAAAGTTGAGGGGAACTTCTCAAAAGGAGATGTCGTAAGCATAATGAGTCTGGAAGGAGTGGTGATCGGAAAAGGAAGGGTTAACTTCTCAAGGGAGGAAATAGATAAGATAAAAGGACTAAAAGGTTATCAAGTAAAGGAGATGCTTAAAACAACAAAGGAAGAGGTGATCCACAGAGACAATCTGGTAGTTTTTCAGTAAGCCAGCTTGTAGAAGATGAGACCTATATACTCTCTTATGGCTATGGACGAGTCGTAAAAGACGCTGTACTTCGGAAATAGGCTATAGAGGTTGTATCTACCCTCAAACTTAAAGTCTGTAGGATAAGGCTGAACATCAAAACCTGCTTTTCTGAATACCATCAGGGCCCTTCGCATATGGAAGGCTGATGTTATCAGCGTTATGCTCTCGCAACCTATGCGCTCGCATATCTTTTTCACATACAGGGCATTTTCCCATGTATCCCTGCTATTCTGGTCTGCGTAGATGCTTCCTTCATCAACTCCAAACTCAAGGAGGAGCTCTCTCATTATCTTAGCCTCTGGTATAACTCCGATAGCCGCTCCACCTGACAGAATAATGGGCTTGCCCGTCCTCCTGTGAAGGAGAAATCCTGTTATCAATCTCTTGTAAGAGCTTGCCTTCAGGTATCCTGAATTGTAGGCTCCTCCACCCAGAACGACTATGACATCTCCCTTAATGTGTTCAGGCACCTTATACCTTGATTCAAGTGGATAAAAGAGGAGATCCTTGAAGGGCTCAATGGATATCAGATACATGGAAAGAGCACCTGCTAAGGAAAGGAGATAGATCCCTTTCTTTTTCCTGCATGTTAGGGCAATAAGTATGAAAAGGGCGATGAAAATACCGGGAGGTAGAATTAGATAGGAAATGAACTTCTTCAGAAAGAACATGTTTAGCGCTTCTTTCTTACAGCTATTATAACGTTTTCAACACCAGCTTTCTTTGCAGCATCCATCACATAAACGACAAACTTATGCTTTGTGTCCTCATCCGCTTCAATTATCAGGTAAGGAGGCTTTTTATCCCTGAGAAAGCCTTCTATCATCCTCATGTCTGTAGGTTTGCCCTCAAGTAAGAGCGATCCATTCTTGAGAATTTGAACCCGAGCCGCTCTTATCCTCTGAGTATCTCCCTTTTTCGCTTCGGGTAGTCTGACCGCTAAAAAGGTGAGGGGTGCCTGAAAGGCAAGGACAGCCAAGAACAGGAAGACCGCCAGCAGGGTATCTACGAGAGGGACGACATCTATGTAAGCTCTTTCATCCCCTCCGAGACGTGCCTTTTTTCTGAGGTTCATATTTCACTCCAGAAGGTTGATTATATCCCTTGCCTCCTTCTCAACCTTCTCTATTATGTCGTTTCCGAGATTCCGGAATATCCAGTAGGCAAAGAGAGCAGGAATGGCAACTATCAGACCTGTTGCCGCAGCCGTAAGAGCTTCTCCTATCCCGGCAGCGAGGAGGCGCATCGCCTCTTCTGTCTGAACCGAAGCGTAGGCTGAGAATACCTTTATAAGTCCTGTAATGGTTCCAAACAGACCGAGCAGTGGAGCTATTGATGCTATGGCAGAAAGGATCATGAGGTTCTTCTCTACTGCGGGGACTACAGCGGAAAGCTCACTCTCCATCAAAGCAACAAGATCCGCCTTCCTTCTGTTTCCCTTGAGATACTCATCAAGGACGACGCTCAAAGCTTTTGAAAACACATCTTTGTTTATGGAAAGCACCTTGTATGCACCGTCCACGTCCATCTTCTGAAGAAGGATCTTTACCTCGCTAAGGTTTGAAGGCAGGAACAGGGATGTTCTCAGGTTTATAACTCTCTCAACTATGAACACCCAAGATATGATGGAAAGGATTATCAGGGGGTACATAACTATACCCCCTTTCCTTATTAGATCCATGATTTGGTAAAGATTAAATGCTCCCTCCATCACTTTTTCACCTCACACTTTGGAAGCTTCTTCCTCAAGATTTTAACCCTTTTTGCTTCCTTCTTGGTAAGGTATCTCGGATCAAGCTTTTCAAGCAAACATGAGGCATCCTTCCGAGCTTTCAGGGATAGAAGTATGTCAACAGCCTCAAGGATGCTCCTGTTGTAGTAAGGCTGAACGCCCCGTGCTGAAAGGATCACTTCAACAAAGTACTCAAGAGCCTTCCTTTTATCCTTCCTTTTTTTAAAGCGTCCGAGTTCATACAGAGCCTTAGCCCTCACCTTTGGATTCTGGCTGTCCTTTGCATAGAATAGGAACTTCTTTCCCTTCGTCTTATCGTAAAGCTCCAGAGCTTTCTCTTTTAATTCTTCATCGTCGGGGTTCTCTTTCACAAGCTCATCAAACAGTTTTATCGCTTTTTCAATATTTTCGGATATGTATATCCCGAGAGCTCTCTTCTTATCTTCATAACTGCCCTTGCTCAAAAAGTCTGCAAGCTTCTCAAACTCCTTTGTTTCCAAGTATAAATTCATAAGTCGGGTTGTCGCTCTTTCCTTCTCCTCACCGCTACCTGTGATAATAACTTCCTTAAGGAGCTCTTCCTTCCTTTTTGGGTCTTCCTCCACCTCGGCAAGCTTTATGAGTGCTTTAGCCCTGTAAGTGTCGTTCTGGAGAAGTTCTTTGAGAATGTTTTTTGCTTTATCCTTCTTCCCTTCCTTTATATACAGGTTCGCAAGCTGATATTTGAGATCCGAGATCATGGGGGAGCTAGGAAACTTTTTCACAAACTCCTTTATCAGATGTTTAAGATCACTGCTCGGTCTCTGAAGCTCTATTTGGGCGAGGGCAAGGGTAGCATCAAGTGCCTCCCTTGAATCAGGATACAGGGAAAGGATCTCCTTGTAATATCTCTTAGCTCTTTCGTAGTCACCGAGATTGTAATAGGAATCCGCAATCCTCAAGATTGCCCTGCTTTTCAGTGCTCCCTTCTTTAATAGTCCTTCAAAGTATCTGATCGCCTCTCTATACTTTCCTTCAATGAAGAAACTCATTCCTGTGAGGTATATCTCCTCGTCACTCTCATCCGTGAGAAACTTCCTTGCAAGCTCTCCATTTCCCATTGATATAGCTGCCTTAGCCTTCAAGAGTCTCTCTTTCAAACTTCTACGTTCCTTGAGGATATCTATTACATTTTTGTATCTTCCCGCGTTGTAGAGAGCTAAAGCCCTGTGATAGGGATCCTCAAAATATCTGTATGCGTTGAGCCAGTCTTCTTTGCGAAACATCAACCATCCCATATACTCCCTGTATATGTCCGGATACTTATCCTTTATCTCTTTGAGGACCTTCTCCATCTCATTATTCTTCCCAAGCCAGTAAAGAATCTCAAGAAGCCACAGATAATAGTTCCTGTTCTTATCTTTCACCCTTTTTAGAGAGCTGTAAGCCCTTCCATAATCTCCCTCTTTTATAGCAGCCCATGCAGCAAGGAGAGGTTCTCCTGCTTTGGTGAGCTCCGCATAGGCGACTTTATACTCTCCTGCATTGTAAGAGAGAATTCCCGAATTTCTGAGAGCCTTGCTGGAGCCTGTCAATCTGTAGGCTATCCTTGAAAAAAGGATATCCTTTTTAGAGAGGAGCAGATAAAGGCTCTTGGAATATTCAGGCTTGCTTATCTCCAAAAGTGAAGCATATCTGTACGCCTGTTGCCGATTTCCTTCCTTATAAGCTATGATTCCAAGATAGTAGAACGCTATATCCCTGTATCTGCTCAGAGGTTGTGAGTACTTCTCTAACAGTTCCTTAGACTCAGTCAGCCTGTTTTCCTTTAAGAGGATAATGGCTCTTCTCAGCTCTGCAGATTCCCTGTATTCATCGTTTACCCTTCCCTCCACGAAATCCGTCACATATTTACAGTAGGTCTTGAACACCGTGTCATCACATTTCGGCGCTTCCAGATCCCCATGTATCTTGATTCTGTAAACCCTGTTCCACAGATCGGGACTGTCCACATCAGCAGGCTGACCTTTCAGTTTAAACTCAAGGGCGTAAAGAGCCTCGCAGGCAGGAGTTTTGTAAGGATGCTGAGAGAAGCAGGAGCTTTTAAAAAAACTTACGGATTCTTTCTCTCTACCAGTTTTGGAATAAATCAGACCGAGTATATACTCGGTCTGAGGAATGAAGGCAGAATTCTGAATGGAGAGAACATCAAGAAGCTTGCCCTCTGCTTTTTTCAAATTTCCCTTCAGATAATAGTTCACACCAGCTCGATAATACACTCTGTCCTTAGGTTCCCCGCACCCTTTCCCTTCCTGAACAGGTTCTATAACCGCTTCCTCAAGATACTGCGGAGGTTCAAGAAGCTCTTTGGACAGATCAAGGTAGACCTCTTTCTCCTCAAGGTTTATTTTTTCCGGTGGAAGAAGCCTTGGCTTTTCCTCCTGTATCTTCCCTATAACCTTTACCCTGAGACTTATGCTTTCCGTTAGAACGCTGGAAAAGGCATAGCTGAGGATTAGAACTACGAAACTAAAGAGCTTTATGAGCTTCAACATAGAGATCCCCCAGATGGCAGGTCATATTCAGCTTATGAAGAACATTTCTCTCATCCTCCATAAGGACAACCGAATAAGAGGCGTTGTCACACCCAAAACTCCAGAACTTTGAAAGATCAACATCAAGAAGTGCACAGTACATACACCTTATTGGTACTGTGTGGGAGACCACAACGACGGTTTCGTTATTGTGTCTATCTTTTAGATCATTTAAAAACTCCTTTACTCTTCTGTATACTTCCTCCAGACTCTCCCCACCTTCAAACTTTATCTTGTGGGGTTCTCTGATCCATTGATCAAATTCTTCAGGAAACCTCTCCTTCACTTCTTCAACCAGCAGTCCCGACCACTTTCCGTGGTCTATCTCTATCACCCTTTCTTCCTTTTCCAGAGGAGCACCGAGGTGCTGAGCCAATATTTCGGCTGTCTGAAAGGTTCTCTTCAAAGGAGAAGAGTAGATTCTATCTATCTTCTCTTTCTTGAGCTCCCTTGCAAGAGCCTGCGCCTGTGCCTTTCCCCTTTCGGTTAGCTCTGGATCAAGCAAGCCCTGATAGCGACCTATGGGATTCCATTCACTCTCCGCATGTCTGACAATTACGAGCTTCAGCATTTACAGGGTTTGTATTTTATCACACCGTCTGACCCATCTTCCTTGCTATTTCCACAAGCCTTGCAATTCTCTTTTCCATTGAAGGGTGGGTTGAAAAGAGTTCCCAAAGCCCCTCTCCCTTTAGGGGATTTTCTATAAAGAGATGTGCTGTCCCTTCGTTTACCTTTACGGGAACCTGCATCACGTAGTTGTGTATCTTCTCAAGAGCTCTCGCGAGAGCAAGAGGACATCCGCATATATAGGCTCCTGTTTCATCGGCGAGATACTCCCTTGACCTTGAAATAGCCATCTGAATGATGGCTGCTATTATAGGAGTGACAATTATCAGGAGTATGCTACCTACTATGGAGAGAGGGTTATTGTCTTCCTCATCCCTGCCCCATCCAAATATAAGTGCCCACTGGAGCCAGTTCACTATCATGGAAATTGCACCTGCTATTGTCGCTGCAATTGATGCGATCAGAACATCTCTGTTCTTTACGTGGGCAAGTTCGTGAGCGAGAACACCTTTAAGCTCCTCTTCGTCAAGGATATCAAGTATCCCCCTTGTTACTGCAACAGCAGCATGTCCAGGGCCCCTTCCGGTCGCGAAGGCATTTGGCTGTTCCATAGGGATGAGATATATAGGAGGTTTGGGTATGTTAGCTTTTCTCGCAAGCTCCTCAACTATCCTATGAAGCCAAGGGGCTTCTTCATAGCTTATCTCTCTTGCTCCATACATGGACAGGACTATCTTATCAGAGAACCAGTAGGAGAGAAAGTTCATTACCGCAGCTATCACAAAAGCTATGATCATTCCAGTTTGACCTGCTATCGCGTTCCCTATAAAGAGCAGTATCCCTGTAAGCAGCCCGAGCAGTATGGCAGTTCTTATCATGTATCCCATCCTCATATCCTCCATTAGGCTTGTAATTCTACTTCAGAGATCTTATATTTATCAGTAGCTTTTTTAGAAGTCAAGTGAAAATGATCAGTAAGATTGCTTTAGAAGAAAGGATAGACTTAGGAAGGTACGACGAAAGGTTCTACGCCATAGTTGGAAGAGGTGACGAGAACATAAGATACTTTTCAAAGGTTTTTGATATTCGCATCGTCCCCAGAGGCACGGAGCTGATAATTAAAGGAGATGACGATAAGGTAAGGAAGTTCATATCATTCCTCAGAGCTGTAATGTCAAGGCTTGAAAAAGAAAAGCTGACCGCAAAAGAGGTCAGGGAGTATGCAAAGGACTTCCTTGAGAAAACCGAAGGTCAGGAAAGTGTTGAGGAAGAAGAGGAGATAATTCTCATAACCCACAGGAGAAGGGCAATAGTTCCAAAGACCAAAACACAGAAGAGGTATGTGGAAGCAATAAAGAAGAACGATGTCGTCTTTGGTGTAGGACCAGCAGGAACAGGAAAAACATATCTTGCGATGGCTATGGCCCTTGCTCACCTCAAGGAGCAGAAGGTAAATAAGATAATCCTCACAAGACCTGCTGTTGAAGCTGGTGAAAAGCTCGGCTTCCTTCCCGGAACCATAGCGGAGAAGGTAGACCCTTATCTCAGACCTCTCTATGATGCCCTCTATGACATGATAGACTACGATAAAGCTATGTACATGCTTGAGAGAAACATAATTGAGATAGCTCCTCTTGCCTTCATGAGAGGAAGGACATTGAACGATGCCTTCATAATCCTTGATGAGGCTCAGAATGCTACCAAGGAACAGATGAAGATGTTCCTCACGAGGATAGGCTTCGGTTCAAAGGTGGTTATTACTGGAGATATAACTCAGATAGACCTTCCCAAAAAGGAACATTCAGGACTTGTTGAAGCTCTCAGGGTTCTTAGAGGGGTTGAAGGTATAGATTTCGTGTGGTTCTCTCAGGATGATGTTGTCAGACATCCGATAGTAGCTAGGATAATTGAAGCCTATGAAGCCCATGAACGAGATACAGATAAAGATCAAGACAAGGAAGCTCAGGAAGGAACAGCTCAGGAAGAAGGCTGAGGAAATCCTGAACATCCTTAAAATAAAGGATGCTGAACTGAGCATCCTGATAACGAACGATGAAGAGATAAGAGAACTTAACAGAAAGTTCAGGAACAAGGACAAACCCACCGACGTTCTCTCTTTTCCTATGGGGGACAGAGTAGGAGACAGACTTATACTTGGAGATATTGTCATTTCTGCTCAGACCGCTCAGAGACAAGCACAGGAAATCGGACATAGTTTGGACGAAGAGGTTGAGCGTCTCTTAATACACGGAATCATTCACCTGCTTGGCTACGATCACGAGCTCGGAGGAGAAGAAGAGAAGAAGTTCAGAGAATTAGAGGAGAAGGTTTATGCTCAGCTCAGAGGAGGCTAAGGAACTTATTATTCTTGGCAGGAATGCCATACTCAGCATATTTTCTGGTAAAGAAGTTCATGTATCAAAGAAATTAAAGGAAAGGTTCTCTTTCAGAAGAGGAGTCTTTACTTCTATTCTGACGTATCCGGAAAAAGAGCTGAGAGGTTGTATTGGTATCCACTATCCTGTATATCCTCTTTGGCAGGCAGTAGTTTACTCTTCGGTAAGCGCTGCTTTCAAAGATCCGAGATTCCCTCCACTCAGAGAAAGGGAGATGGATAAGGTGATATGGGAGATCTCGGTGCTTACAGAACCTAGAGAGATAGACAAATCCCTTCTTCCCTCAGATATCCAAATAGGACAGGACGGTCTCATCGTTGAGAGGGGAAGTAAGAGAGGTTTACTGCTACCTCAGGTGCCGGTACGATACGACTGGTCTGTGGAAGAGTTCTTGAGCTTAACTTGTCTGAAGGCAGGTCTTGATAAAGACTGCTGGAAGAGAGAAGATGTAAAAGTTTATAAATTTCAAAGCGATATATATGAGGAGGCTCAGCCTTGGGGCGAAGTGATAAGGGTAGACATGTTGAAGTGCGGATAGAAGAACTAAAAAGAATTCAGATTGAGTGTGCAAAGAAGGTAATCAGGAAAGATGACTTCGGAGATATTAAAACCATCGGAGGAATGGATCTGACCTTTGAGAAGATAGACGAGAATCCTACAAAAGCGTGGGCAAGCCTTGTCATCATAGAGCTGAAAACTCTTAAACCAATTTACAGTCTCGTGGTTGAAGATACGGTAAGTTTCCCCTATATACCGACCTTCTTAGCTTTCAGAGAGATGCCATTGTTGTTGAAACTCTATGAGAAAGCTAAAATGAAGCCGGACGTCTTCTTTATAGATGGTCAGGGAGTTGCCCATCCCCGAGGATGCGGTATTGCCTCCCACTTCGGCGTGGAAACCGGGGAAGTAAGCGTTGGAGTTGCTAAAACGAAACTCTTTGGTTACTATAAAGAACCTGATAAAAAGAAAGGAAGTTATACGTATCTGAGATATCGGGAAGACATAGTAGGAGCAGCGGTGAGGACAAAAGAGAGCACAGCTCCAGTTTTTGTCTCTGTGGGACATAGAATTAGTCTCAATACTGCTATTGACCTTGTTTTGAAAACATCAAAGTACAGAATTCCGGAGCCAACCAGGCTTGCACACAACTTGCTCCAGAGGGTAAGAAGAGAGAGTCTCTTCTAAGGAGATGAAAATTAAGAAAATTAGAATATATTTATATTCTTAATAATAGAGACAGGAGGTGAAAGGATGCTACTGGGACTGGATGTTAGAACACAACTTAAGGATATATTTGAGAAAGAGTTTAAAGAGCCTGTCACTGTAAGGGTATTCTCTCAGGCTATAGGATGTGATAGTTGTCAGACTGTTGAGGAGCTTCTAAAAGAAGTTGTTGGAGTTGTTGGCGAAGACAGAATAAAGTATGAGGTTCACACCCCGGTTCTTGATAAAGAGCTTGCCCAGAAGTACGGTATTGACAGGGTTCCAACGATAGTGATAGAGGGGGATAAAGATTATGGAATAAGGTATGTAGGTCTTCCTGCCGGTCTTGAATTCAGTACACTTGTTCAGGGTATCCTTCAGGTGTCAAAAAGGAAACCCAACCTGTCTGAGAAAACCCTTGAGCTTGTAAAGCAGATAGACATTCCTATTGAGCTTATGGTCTTTGTTACAACTTCTTGTGGATACTGTCCAGCAGCGGCAGTGATGGCTTGGAACTTTGCTCTTGCAAGTGACTACATAACCGCAAAGGTAATAGATGCTTCAGAGAATCCTGATCTTGCTGAGAAGTTTCAGGTGGTAGGTGTTCCCAAAATAGTTATAAACAACGGAGTTACAGAGTTTGTAGGAGCTCAGCCCGAAAATGCATTTCTTGGCTACGTTGTGGCTACTTACGAGAAGGTCAAGAAGGAAGAGAATCCTTAAGAGATTCAAGTAGTTTTAAATTTTTAAGAGCGCGTAGGGTTGAACCCTCGCGCTTCATGCCTTCAAGAAAGTCGCTTACCATCTCTTTTAACTTATCTCCATGGGTTTTTCTTAAAGTTTTTCCGTTGTAGATCAGCTCCTCCTTCAGGAAATCCAAAATTATCTCCCCCGCATCTGCTGTCCTTAACCTCCATCTTCTTATAACATCTCCCTTGTATTCCCATGCAACCCTGAGCCTGAAAGGAACTCCACCAGCTTTTCCTTCAAGCTCCCACACTTCCCCGGTTTTTACATCCAGAAGCTCTATGTCCCCGAAAAGATACTGAAGAATATACATATCGTGCCAAGCCAAATCCCACAAAGGGTTTATATATCCCTTCCCTTTGTTAAGTCTCTCAATCAGAATTTCCTTCACGGATACGTTTTTGGGAAAATTCTTTACTGGAAATGAGTAAAGCTCTATCTCAGAGATCTCAAGCTTAGGATTGTTACATATCCTTGCAAACTCCCTGCTTGATTTAGCCGGTGGTTTTTCAAGGAGAACAGGAATACCCTTTTCAAGGAATTTCTGGGCAATCTCAACATGGTGCTCCGGATTTACCGCAATTATGACCCTTTTTATTTCCTCTTTCACGTCCCCGAAATGGCTGTAGAATGGGTACTTATTAATATTTTTATAAGGATCTATATCACACAAAACGGGGATTTCTTCAAGCTCTTCAAGTTTTGCAAGATATTTCATTCCCATATTTCCGAGACCTATGAGGAGTACATGCATTTTTATTTACCGATGGTGCCGGAGGCGGGAGTCGAACCCGCACGCCCTTACGGGCACCGTCCCCTCAAGACGGCGCGTCTGCCAGTTCCGCCACTCCGGCTGGATCGGAGTTTTATATTATATACCACCGTGAGTGAACTGCCAAGACTATATGCCATAACGGATCGTAGAAAGTATGGAAAGGATTTTCTGTCAGCTTTGGAGAATATACTCAGAAAAGGTGTTCGGATGGTTCAGCTGAGGGAAAAAGATTTAAAGGGAAGAGAGCTTTACAAGCTCGCTCTGAAGGTGAGAGAACTAACAAGCAGGTATGGAGCTCTCTTGTTGATCAATGAAAGGTTTGACATAGCGGTTGCTGTAGAAGCCGACGGCGTGCACCTTCCCGAAAGCAGCTTCCCTCCAAGCGTGGTTAAGAAGCTGTATCCTGAAATGATAGTTGGGTTCTCGGCTCACTCTCTGGAAAGCGCAGAGTACGCTAACAGAGAGGGAGCAGACTTTATAACTCTGAGCCCAATATTCAAAACAAGCTCCCATCCCGAAGCAAGACCTATAGGAACATTGAAATTGAGGGAGATCTCAAGGCGAGTAAACATTCCCATATACGCTCTTGGCGGTGTAACATGGGACAGGATAAAGCTCTGTTACAAAAATGGTGCTTACGGAGTTGCTGGTATTACAATGTTTATACATGATGAGGACAAGGGATCTCATACTTGAGGAAGCTTTAAAGCTATTCTCCGAAAAAGGCATAAAGGAAACCACCATAAGGGATATTGCGAAAGCAGTAGGTATTACCGAAGGAGCCATATACAGGCATTTTGAGAGTAAGGATCAGATAGTTTATGAACTATTTGAAAAGTACTCGGGAGAGCTGTATGAAAAGATTAAAAAAGTTTTAATCAAGTATAAAGATGAGGAAAAGAAGTTCAAGAAGGTCATCTCTGCCTTCCTTGAGTTTGCGTTTAAGAATCCCGATGCGTTCAGATACCTGAACATATTCCATTACTTAAGAGAGAGGGATGTCAAGAGGTTTAAGAAGATACCCTTTGTTCTTCTTAGTGAGCTGATCAATAACCTCTACAAGGAAGGCATACTGAAAGTTGAGCCTGAGTATGCTCTTGCAATGGTTACGGGAACACTTGAAAGGATATTTCTCTATAAGAGCATGGGGATAATAAAGGGAAAAAGAGCGGATGTTAAGGAAAGAACAGCACAGCTTCTGTGGAGCAGTCTCGTTGAATGTGCAGAATCATAAAAAACGGATTCTGTTCGGTGTATCTTTTCACAAACAGGTGGAATGAATGATTGACAAGAAGAAGATAGAGCAAGCTGTTCGGCTTTTTCTGGAAGGTATAGGAGAAGATCCAGACAGGGAGGGCTTGAGAGAAACTCCTGAGAGAATAGCCCGTATGTGGGAAGAGTTTGAAAATATGCGCAGCTTTGACATGAAGCTCTTTGAAGAGTTCGGAGACTATAATGAGATGGTACTGGTTAAGGATATAAGGTTCTACTCGTTCTGTGAACATCATCTGCTTCCCTTCTTCGGAAAGGTTCACATAGCCTACATACCTGATGGTGTTATCTGCGGACTTTCAAAACTCGTGAGAACTGTCAGAGCGCTTTCCCTAAGACCTCAGGTTCAAGAGAGACTCACTGAAGAGATAGCTGACTTCCTTGAAAAGGAGCTTAAACCCAAAGGGGTAGGGGTAGTGGTAGAGGCGGAACATCTGTGCATGTCAATGCGCGGAGCCATGTCTCCTGGACACATTACTACAACCTCCGCCCTCAGAGGTGTCTTCCTGAAAGATATGAGGACAAGAGAGGAGTTCCTCAAACTTATAAAAGGTTCATAGTTTAAAATATTCACCATGTACTATGCTCTTCTGACACTCTTTGTAATCGTTGCGCTCCTGCTGATAATACTCTCCCTTCTTCAAAAGGGAAGAGGTGATGTGGGTGCAGCTTTTGGCGGGGCGATGGGTCAGTCTATCTTTGGTGCTGGAGGGGTTGATACGATCCTGACCAAAGCCACATACTGGTTAGGAGGAATATTCCTCGTGCTTGCCATTCTCCTTTCCATTGTTCCGAGAGGAGAAAAAGGCTCTATCATAGAAAAAGAACTGCAGAATGAAAGTCAAACAGCTCCTGCAAAACCTTCAGAGCCACCTCAGGAGAGACGGGGAGATAATTCTGGCTCACCTTCTCAGGGTACCAGCAGGTCAGCTCCCGCTCCTTCTGGAAAGTGAAGTATCTTCCGAAGTGGAAGTAAAGTTCAAAGAGTTAATAGAAAAAAGAAAGCTTCACATTCCGACAGCCTATCTTATAGGGGAGTGGGACTTCTTCGGAAGGACTTTCAAGGTCAGGGAAGATGTTCTAATTCCGAGACCAGAAACCGAGCTGCTTGTAGAAAAGGCTCTTGATCTTATCCCGAAAGATACAGCTATGGTCGGTTTTGAAATAGGAGGAGGAACAGGATGTATATCAATAACTTTACTCCTTGAGAGACCTGTTCTCAGAATGGTTGTTGATGACATAAACCCAACCGCATTAGAGCTTATAAGAGAAAACGCCAGAATGCATCATGTTGAAGACAGGATTGAGATCCTTAGAGGAAGTATGTTCCAGCCTGTGAGAGGCAGAAAGTTTGATTTCGTAATATCAAACCCACCTTATATACCCAAAAGCATGTGGGATAAATTACCCGAGGAGGTAAAGAGAGAAGGATACTCTTCACTGATAGGTGGAGATAAGGGTTACGAGTTCTATGAGAAGTTCGCAAAGGATGTTAGGAAATATCTGAAACAAAAAGGTTTCGTTGCTTTTGAAATAGGACACGATCAGGGAAATGTTGTAAAGAAGCTCCTTGAAGAGGTAGGGTTCAAAGTTATGATATATAAGGATTATTCAGGACAGGATAGAGTTGTAATAGGATGGAGCTGATAGGTTTTTTTATAGGAGTTATCTTCTTTATAGCCCTTGAAGGATTCTTTGCAGGCTCCGAAATAGCCCTTCTGAGTGCGGATAAAGGGACGTTAAGAGCGGTTTTTAGAAAAAAGAAATACAGATACATAGCCCACTTTCTCGAAAATCCCGAGGAATACATAACCCTTACTATGCTCGGTTATACGGTGAGCATAGTCTTTGCAGCTACGCTTTACACACTCGCACTCATATCCCTCGCTAAATACATACCCGAGATTTCAGGGTATGAGGTTCTGCTTTCAGAAACTCTGGTGATCTTTACGATAACCTTTGGTGAGATAATTCCCAAAAGCCTCTTTCAGCACCATGCAAACAGACTTGCACTGCCAAGCCTGTTCGTTCTTGACAAGTTAAGACTTCCCTTAAAGCCTCTCCTTGCACTTTCAAAAGTAATAAGCAGGTTCATATCAAAACGGTTCGCAAGATCCCATGTAAGTGTTAGAAGGGAAGACATCATAGAGCTTTTGAGAGAGAAGAAAACCTTTGCAGAATACGAGGGGTTGATAGTCTCAAACATACTCTCCTTCAAGGGAAGGAGAGTCGGAGAGATAGTAAAACCTCTTTACGAGATAGTTATGATTTCCGAAAATGCAAGCGTCGCGCAGGCTGTTGAAAAGATAAAGGAAAGTGGTTATTCAAGAATACCCGTTTACAGAATAAGGGTTGACGACATTGTAGGTTACATAAGCGCATATGACTTTCTGAGTGCAAGACCAGAAGAACCCATAAAGAAGTACCTTAGAAAGATCCTTGTTTTTTCTGAATACATGCCCTTGCCAGAAGTTATCAAGGAGTTTAAAAGTAAAAGAGAACATATTGCGGTGGTCGTTGATGAAAGGGGCGTGATAATCGGAATAGTAACCCTTGAGGATATACTCAGGGAGATAGTAGGGAGCATACACACAGATAAGGGAGAGGAGGAGCTTATAAAGGAAATCAGCAAGGAGAGGTGGATAGTTGATGGGAAACTTGAACTGAATGAGCTTGTCAGGATAACCGGAGTAAAAATTCCAGAGGGTAATTACAGTACTGTTGGGGGCTTTCTCTCCTACCTTGCGGGAAGAGTTCCTTCTGAGGGAGAGGTGTTTGAAGTGAGCGGTTTCAGGTTCAAGATAGTGGCAAGCGACGACAGGCGCGTAAGGAAAGTTCTTGTTGAGAGGATAAGCTCT
>CAZPVY010000033.1:0-16948 GCA_964590265.1 uncultured Aquifex sp.
AGAATAGAGGAACATCCAAATATAGAAGTGAGAAGGGAAGAAATAAAGAGAATTCCCGAAGATGAAATAGTGATAGTTGCAACGGGACCTCTCACTTCAGAAGAGCTCACAGAGAGCATAAAGGAACTTGTTGGATATGATACCCTTTACTTTTACGATGCTATATCTCCGATTGTTGAGGCAGAAAGCGTAGATTTCTCAAAGGGATTCTGGGGCTCAAGGTATGGGAAAGGGGGAGATGATTACTTTAACTGTGTTTTGACGGAGGAAGAGTACAGAAAATTCTACGAGGAGCTTATCAAAGCCGAGAAAGTTCAGCCCAAAGATTTTGAAAAAGCTGTCCACTTTGAGGGATGCCTTCCTATAGAAGAAATGGCACAGAGGGGTTTCCAAACTCTTCTGTTTGGACCTATGAAGCCCGTGGGGCTTAAAGATCCCAAAACTGGAGACCAGCCCTTTGCCGTGGTTCAGCTCAGGAAGGAGAACAGAGAAGGCAGTCTGCTGTCCCTTGTAGGCTTCCAGACGAAACTTACCTATCCTGAACAGAAAAGAGTTTTCAGACTTATTCCGTGTCTCAGAAATGCTGTCTTTGTCAGACTCGGTTCCATGCACAGAAACACGTTTATCCAGTCAAACAGAGTTCTTACTCCCTTTCTAAACATGAGGAAAAGGGAGAACATCTTCTTTGCAGGGCAGATAACAGGGGTTGAAGGTTACGTTGCCTCTTCCGCGACAGGGATACTTGCAGGCATAAATGTGGGAAGACTTGCAAAGGGAAAGGAACTTGTTGTTCCTCCTGAGGAGACGATGCTCGGATCGCTCGTTAGATACATAACCTCTAAGGAAGGAGAGCTTCAGCCTATGAATCCTGTCTTTGGTCTTCTGCCATCCCTTGAAAAAAAAGTCAAGGATAAGAAAAGGAGAAAAGAACTCCTTGCAGAGAGGGCTATTAATAAAATGAGAGAATGGACAGGAAGTTTAAATGTATTAAAAGAGTCATCCTCACCCGAAGTATAGAAGACATAGAAAAGGATAGGGATTTGTTTGAAAGACTGGGATTTGAAGTAATTTCATTACCCTTGATAAAAACCGAACCTTTGGATTTTGAACCTCCTGATGTTCAGCCGGACTACATAGTGTTTCAGAGTGCAAAGGCGGTTAAATATTTCTTGAAAAAAATGAGAATAAATAAGGGAACTAAGATCATTGCTGTTGGAGAAAAGACCAAAAAGGTACTGGAAAAGATGGGGTGCTATGTTCATATGCTTCCTACCAGTAACAGTGCGGAAGGTATAGTAAAAGCCATGCCTGCGGGCGAAGGAAAGATCGTTTTGATACCAAGATCACAGCAGGGAAGAGAAGAAGTAATCAAAGGCTTACAGAAGAAAGGATACAAGGTAATACCGCTGAACGTTTATAGAACCGTGAATGTAAAGTACAACCCTCAGAAAATAAAGAGCATCCTTAAAAAGGGAGGGTTTATAGTCTTTGCAAGTCCGTCTGCCGTGCGCGGACTTTTTGCAAATTTGCAAAGCGGTATGGAATTTAGTATTTTCAAAAATCTTGTGGTGGTCGCAATTGGTAAAACTACAAAAGGAGCACTAGAAAAGTTCGGTGTAGAATCGGATATAATCCCTGTGAAACCTTTGATGGAAGAGGTTGCGGGTAAAATTCACGAGTTTTGGCAAGAAAATTGCTTAAATTCATAATGCGATGAAACAGAGAACTATAAAAGACAGGCTTGAGTTTGAAGGTATAGGAATACACACCGGCGAGAAAGCAAGGATAATATTGCATCCAGAAGAGGAAGATAGCGGAATTTCTTTTTACAGAAATGGAATTCAGATACCCGTAAGTCCGGAATATGTAGTAAACACCTTTCACTCAACAGACCTTGGAGTAAACGGAACGGTTGTTAAAACCGTTGAGCACCTTCTCGCAACACTGCACCTGCTGGGCATTACAAACCTCACCATAGAGGTTCAGGGAGGAAGTGAGATACCCATACTTGACGGAAGCGGATACTTCTTCTATAGAGAACTCAAGAATAATGTCTTGAAACAGAACGAAGATGCAGAAGTTTTTTATGTAGAAGAAGAAATAACAGTTCAGAAGGGGGACTCCTACATAAAAGCCCTTCCTTGCTCTTGCTTTGAGGTAACCTATGAGGGAGAGTTTAAGACTTTTTTCGGAAAGCAAAGATATACCTTCAGAGGAAACGTAAGGGACATAATCCTTGCGAGAACGTTCTGTTTTGATCACGAGATAGAGTTCATAAGAAAGAACGGTCTCGGAAAGGGTGGAAGCCTTGAGAACACCCTCGTTATAGGGAGGGAAAAGATATATAACAGAGGCGGTCTCAGGTATCAGGATGAACCCGTAAGACACAAGGTTTTAGATCTTGTAGGAGATCTTTATCTCCTCGGAGCGTCTGTAAGAGGAAGGTTTATATCATACAAAGGAGGGCACAGTCTTAACTTTGAGCTTGTGAAAGCCCTTTACAAAAGGGTGGTTTCTGTTTAATTAAAAAAACGCCCCAGAGGGGCGTAACAGTTTACCTTACAGGTTTTGCAGTCTTTGAAGTTGATGCGGGTAATACCGGTAGCTCAAGAGCATACTTGGGTATCTCTCCGTCAAGAGCTTTCAGAAACGCTACTATCTTATCTACCTGATCCTTTGTTAGCTCCTTACCAAGCTGAACCTTAGCCATCACCTGAACCGCATCTTCAAGATTCCATATAGATCCATCGTGGAAATAGGGGTAGGTTCTGGATATGTTCCTGAGGGAGGGGACTTTAAACACATAGAGATCCTCTTCCTTGTGGGTAACCGCAAACTTTCCTACATCCATAGGCATGGTGGGTTTCTCAAGCGTAACGTATTCCCTTGTCGCCTCCCAATAAGCCTCCACTATACCAAACCTCGCAAACATATTCCCACCAAGAGCTGGTCCGTTGTGGCAGTTTGCACACCCGACCTTTATAAAAGTTCTGAGACCCTCCTTTTCCTTTTTGGTCAGCGCGTTCAGGTCTCCCTTCAGAAACTTGTCAAATCTGGAGGGTGTCATCAGAGTTCTTTCAAAAGCTGCTATGGCTTTTGCCACATTATCGTATGTAAGGGAATTTTTCTCATTGGGGAAAGCCTTTTTGAAGAGCTTCACATACTCGGGTATAGATTTCAGCCTTTTAATAACCTCTTCAGGAGAGTCCATAGCCATCTCAATCGGATTCAGTATGGGACCCTTCGCCTGTTCCTCAACGTCCTTAGCCCTTCCATCCCAAAACTGGGCTACGTGAAGGGCAGCGTTGAGAGTTGTAGGTGCGTTTCTGGGTCCGATAGCCCACCTGTGTCCAACAGAAGTAGGGAGATTATCCACACCGTAGGTTGCGAGATTGTGACAAGTGTTACAGCTTATCAGTCCGCTTTTGGAAAGTCTTGGTTCGTAGTAGAGCATTTTGCCGAGCTTGACCTTTTCTGAAGTTACAGGGTTTTCTTTGCTATCTGCAACTTCAGGTAGAGGTTCGAAATATTTCCTTGCCTCCTTAAGTAGCTTAATATCTTCGGACTTACCCGCTCCCATCAGGAACAAGCTCCCCACTGCTACAGCTACCACGGTTAATCTTCTCTTCATCTTTCTCACCTCCTATATGTTATTTAATAGCAAATTTGATTTTATACTAATTTGCAAATATTTTGCAACTAAATTTAAGTTTTGATTGTTATAACAGAACACAGAGCTTAAAATAGTTTTATGAGAATAATCCTTTTTTCTGGAAAAGGTGGGGTAGGGAAAACAACCATATCTGCTGCCACCGGATACAGGCTTTCCAAACTTGGATACAAAACCATAGTTGTTTCTTTAGACCCAGCCCATTCCCTTGCAGATTCCTTTGATATTTCCGATGAAGAGAAGTATTCCGCAAAGGGACTTCCTATAAAGATAAACGAGCACCTTTATATTCAGGAGATAGATATTCAGGAAGAAATAGACAGATACTGGGGGGACGTTTACAGATTCCTTGAACTCCTCTTCAACACAACAGGGCTTGGTGATGTTCTTGCCGAGGAACTTGCTATCTTACCGGGAATGGAAGAGGTAACGAGTCTTCTCTATGTGAACAAGTATTACAGAGAAAAGGAGTTTGATATTCTCATCCTTGACCTTCCCCCGACAGGCGAATCTCTCAGGTTTGTGTCAATGCCAGTAATTCTGAAATGGTACATGAAGAAGATTTTCAAGACTGAAAGGCTCGTTATGAAGGTTGCCCGTCCAGTGGTGGGGAGGCTTACAGACGTTCCTTTGCCCGATGAGTCTTACTTTAAAGCTCTTGAAAACTTCTATGAAAAGCTGAAAGGTGTTGATGAGATACTCATTGATCCTGAGATAACTTCCGTAAGGCTCGTGTCAAACCCCGAGAAGATGGTTCTAAGAGAAAGCCAGAGAGCTTTTATGTACTTCAACCTCTTCGGTGTAAACGTTGATGCGGTTGTGGTGAACAAGATAATCCCGCCGGATGCGGGAGATTGTTCCTATTTAAGAAAGTGGATAGAGATACAGAAGGGGTATATAGAGGAGATAGAGGACTTCTTTTCACCCGTTCCAGTGTTTAAGGTTCCTCTGCTTGAGGAGGAGGTCTTCGGTCTTGAAAGACTTGAAGTGTTGTCGGACATCATATACAGGGACAGGGATCCCTCCGAGATTTTCTTTAAAGAAAAACCCTATGAGTTTATTCAGGAGAACGAACACTATGTAATAAAGATAAGGGCACCCTTTGTAAAGAAGGAAACGGTATCCCTTCTTAAGGGTGAAGATGAGATAGTTGTAAGAGTAGGAAACTTTAAGAGCCACATACTTCTGCCGAGAAAGCTCAGGAATTTAGAACCTCAGGGAGCTAAGATTGAGGACGGTTACATATATGTGCGCTTAGCCTAAGTGTTCCCTTATTGCTCTTCCTATGTCCGTCTTTGCGATTATCCCGATTAGCCTTCTACTCCCTTTCTTATCAACTACCGGTAATCTACCCACTCCTTTCCCTGACATTATTTTAAGGGCATCCGCAAGGCTCTCCTCCGCTGTGATCGTTATCACATCCTTTGTCATAACCTCATAAACTTTCTTCCTTTTCCTCTCTTCCTCCGAGAGTTTCATCAGATCGCTTTTCGTTATTATGCCTACGAGCCTATCCTTATTGACAACCGGAAAGCCTCCAATCAATTTCTCAGTCATAAGTCTGCAAACCTCATCAAGGAACATATCGGGTCTGACGGTTATGGGTTTTTTCATGTAGTCCTTAACCTTAAGTCTTTCCAATATATATATTCCGCACTCGTCTATGTGCGCTGGAGAATCCAGCTTTGTATCTACCTGACTTGGGAATATGCTCCTCCTACCGCTGAGGAAGTAAGTGGCAAAAACAGAAGTCATAGCCGGAACGAGGAGATCGTATCCTCCAGTCATTTCAGCTATCAGTATCAGTGTAGAGAGGGGAGCCTTGGCAGCCCCTGCAAACAGTGAAACCATTCCTACAATCATGAAAGAGGGAACATGGAGATTCAGGGAGTACACATCGTTCAG
Organism: uncultured Aquifex sp.; assembly: GCA_964590265.1. GTDB lineage: Bacteria > Aquificota > Aquificia > Aquificales > Aquificaceae > Hydrogenivirga. The sequence continues at coordinate 5,576 of CAZPVY010000033.1, forward strand.
CATAAGAGAGTAGAAAGCTCCTATAAGTCCTCCTATCATGACAGAAGGTCCGAATACACCTCCCGAACCTCCCGAACCTATGGTGAAGGAGACGCCGAGTATAACCGCAACAGCACCTGCCAGTGCAAACACAGGATCCCTGAGCTCTCCGTCCATCATAAGCTGAAGCCAGCCATAACCGTTTCCGATAGCTACTGGAACAAAAGCTCCAACCGCTCCTGCAAAAACACCTCCTATTGCCGGTTTGAGAACCTTCGGGACTTTAAGCGTGTCAAAGCTCTCCTTAACCTTGAAGAACAGAAGAACATAAATCCTAACCACGAGGGCACAGAGAATACCGAGACCTACATAAAACGGAAGTATATTTGGTTTCACGTTCACCAGTTCGGGTATCTGGGTTGAAAATATGGGCTGAAATCCGAAGACCATACCGAAAATACTGTAAGAGGTTACCGAAGCTATGAAGCTAGGTATCATAGCTTCAATCTCAAAGTCTCTCTTGAAAAAGACCTCTGCACTGATTATAGCTCCCGCCAGCGGTGCTTTGAATATAGCTGCTATTCCAGAACCGAGTCCAACCGCGATAGCGGTTTTTCTTTCTCTCTCGGATAGTTTGAAGATATCCGCTATCGTTGACCCTATTCCCGCTCCTATAAGAGCTATAGGTCCCTCCCTTCCTGAGGTTCCCCCAGTTCCTATGGTCACAGCTGAGGTTATAAGCTTAATGATGGAAGACTTGATGGAAAGTTTTTCTTTGTTATGATACGCCTTTATTGCCGCATCCGTACCGACTCCAGCAGATTCGGGAGCTAAGTAATAAGAGAGCAATCCGGAAACCAAACCGCCCAGAGCTACCGTAATAGGGAGAAGATAGGGTTTTAAGGGACCTGATGTGTACTCTTTGTAATTCCCCTCCCCTGCAGGTAGGGGCTGAATGTAACCCGTCATACCCTCAAGAACAATCTTAGTAATAAGGTCAAGTAAATATATAAACAGGATTGCAGACACACCCACACTTATGCCGATAAGAATGGGAATAACTATATATCTGCGGAGCATTATACCTTTAATTTTAAACAATGCTTGAGCTTAGAGGTTCTTACGGAGAAGGCGGGGTAAGAAGGATTAGTATCCGCTGTGATATAATTTGAAAAATGGAAATCATAGAGATCCCCATAGAGGAAGAGGTCAAACAATCTTATATAGATTATGCGATGTCCGTTATCGTGGGGAGGGCTATTCCCGATGTTAGAGATGGTCTAAAACCTGTTCAGAGAAGGATTCTTTATGCGATGTACGAAATGGGGCTTACCCCGGACAAGCCCTTTAAAAAGAGTGCAAGGGTTGTCGGGGAGGTTCTGGGTAAGTTCCATCCTCACGGTGATCAGGCGGTTTATGACGCTCTTGTGAGGATGGCTCAGGATTTTTCTATGAGGTATCCTCTGATCATAGGTCAGGGGAACTACGGTTCGGTTGACGGTGATCCGGCAGCCCAAATGCGATACACTGAAGCGAAACTTTCAAGGATAGCCCTTGAGATGCTTGAGGATATAGATAAGGAGACCGTTGAGTTTGTCCCAAACTTTGACGAATCCTTGACAGAACCGACGGTTCTTCCTTCAAAGTTTCCGAACCTAATATGTAATGGGGCTGCAGGAATAGCAGTAGGTCTTGCCACTTCTATACCACCTCACAACCTCAAAGAGGTTGGCAGGGCTCTGATAGAGCTTGCGAAGAACCCAAATATGACCACCGAGGAAATCCTTGAAATCATAAAGGGTCCCGACTTTCCCACTGGAGGTGTTATAGAGAACTCAAAGGATCTTAAGGAAATTTACGAGACCGGAAGGGGAATAGTTCAGGTTAAAGCGAAAGCTCATGTTGAGAAGGTTCAGGGAGGAAAGGAACAGATAGTCATTTCTGAGATACCCTATCAGGTAAACAAGGCTGAGCTCATAAAGAAGATAGCCGATAATGTAAGAAGCGGAAGGCTTAAAGAGATCTCAGACATAAGGGACGAATCAGACAAAGAAGGCATAAGGATAGTAATTGAGCTGAAGAGGGAAGCCAAAGGAGAAAAAGTTCTGAAAAAGCTCTTCAAATACACTCAGCTTAAAAAGGGATTTCCCGTAAACCTTGTTGTCCTTATCAACGGAGAGCCAAAACTCGTTGGAATAAAGAATCTTCTCAGAGAATTTATCAAACACAGACTCAGTGTAATCCTCAGAAGAACCAAGTACTTTCTCAAAAAGGCTGAGGACAGGCTTCACGTAGTTCGGGGATTACTGATAGCGATTAACAACCTTGATGAGGTGATAGATGGAATAAGGAAGTCAAAAGATACTGTCCAGGCACGGGAGATGCTTCAGACTCGGTTCGGTCTCACCGAGAGGCAGGCTCAGGCGGTTCTTGATCTGAGGTTACACAGACTTACATCCCTTGAGAGGGACAAGCTCAGGCAAGAGGAAGCGGAACTGATTCAGAAGATTGAATATTACAGAAAGGTCATAGGAAGCGAAGAAGAGAGGATCAGAATATTCATAGAGGAGACAGAGTATCTGATTAAAAAGTATGGAGATCCGAGAAGAACCTTCATAGAGGGCATTGAAGGAGAGCTTGAAGAAGGTTCTCTTGTGGTTGCAGTTCTTGAGAACGGAAAGGTCATGCCTATTGAAAACATTCCTGAAGGCGAATCCCCCGTTGTGAATATCCTTGACGTTCCCTTCACCGAAGGTCTCTTTCTGGTATCAAACAAAGGCAGAGTTTACTGGCTCGCAGGTTCGCAGGCACTTCAGGGAAGCAGAGTAAATTTCAAAGAATCTGAGGAGAAGATAGTAGGAGCTTTCATAAGGGAGCAGTTCGCTGACAGGCTTCTCCTTGCCACGAGAAACGGATTTATAAAGAAAATTCCTCTCGTTGAGTTTGAGTACAAAGCTCAAGGAATGAGGATCATCAAACTTGCAGAAGATGACGAAGTGGTGAGAATAGCCCAATCCATAGACATGAGCGACATTCTCATGTTCACAAGAAGAGGTAAGGTTGCAAGGTTCAGTGTAAGAGAGATACCCCCTGCAACACCGGGAACGAAGGGTCTGCAGGGTATAAAGGTAGAAGAAGGAGATGAAGTTGTAGGAGCAAGGATAATCAAAGACGAACCCTTTATCATAGTTGTAACTCCAGACGGGAAGGTGAAGAAGATATACCAGCAGGAAATACCGACAAGAAACAGGGGTATCAAGGGAACTAACGTTCTCGGTTCCGCAAGAGAGAGACTTACAGACCTTCTCCCGATAAAGGAAGATCTTGAACTCTTGATAACAACAAAGTCTGGAAGAGCTTTCTATGACAGGATAAAGGTTGATGAGATACCCCTCAGCACAAGATCAAGGCTTGCAAGAGAGAGGTGGAAACTCGGAGATGATGAGATTCACAAGATAGTTATAAAATCAGAGAGGAAGACTGATGAGAAAGGTGAGAGTGTTAATAACACCTAAGGAAGGTCTTCTTGATCCGCAGGGAAGAGCGGTAGAGGAGATGCTGAAAGATAACGGCTTTAAAGTTCAGAATGTCCGGGTAGGAAAGCTTGTTGAGTTTGAAGCTGAAGAGGGAGAAGACATAAAGGCTATGGTTGAGAAATACATAATAAATCCATTGATAGAGGATTACGAGATAGAGGAACTCTGATGAAATTCGCAGTCTGTGTCTTTCCGGGGTCAAACTGCGATTACGATACATACTATGTAATAAGGGATGTCCTTGAGAAAGAGGTTGAGTTTGTTTTTTATGATGAAAAGGATCTGACGAGGTACGACTGCGTTGTTCTTCCGGGAGGTTTTTCCTTCGGAGATTATCTAAGACCAGGAGCGCTTGCCTCAAAGACACCCCTTGCAGAGGCTGTTTGCGAGTTCGCCCAGAAAGGAAAGCTCGTTATAGGTATATGCAACGGTTTTCAGATTCTTACGGAGCTTCATCTTTTGCCCGGAGCCCTCTTACCCAACCTAAACATGAGATTTGTCTGCAAAGATGTTTATCTTCGGATTGAAAACGAAACCACACCGTTAACAAAAAAACTTGACAGAGGAGAGGTCTTAAGGATTCCTATAGCTCATCATGACGGTAGATACTACATTCCAGAAGAGGAACTAAAAGTTATGGAGGAGAGAGGACAGATCCTGTTCCGATACGTTGATGAGAACGGAGATGCAACAGAATCAGCAAACCCAAACGGTTCGGTTTCAAACATAGCAGGAGTGATGAACAAGGAGGGAAATGTCTTCGGTATGATGCCCCATCCTGAAAGAGCTTCCGAAGATATTCTGGGAAGCCACGATGGGCTGATGCTGTGGTATTCTCTTATAAGTGATTGAGGTAAGCCTTGTAAAGGAAGCTATTCGGCAGAGAAAGGCAAGGTCGGAATCATTTCTTGGCTTTGAGTATCTAAGGTTTTCTGACGACTATAAAGACATACCTCGTGGAACAGCGATATTTCAGGATACGATAATCTGGGGTTACCCTCATATTGGCAGGATATTTATGCTTGAAAAAGGACTTAGGGAACAGTTCAAGAACCCCTTTTGGGTTGAGGAAAAGGTTGATGGCTACAACGTGAGAATATTCAAGATAGGAGATAAGGTTATAGCACTATCAAGAGGAGGGTATCTGTGTCCTTTTACAACGGATAGATTGCCCGACTTCATAGATCTAAGCTTTTTTGAAGAAAATCCCGATCTTGTGCTCTGTGCCGAGGTAGCTGGTCCGGAAAATCCCTACATAGATGAGAGTCCACCCTTTGTAAAGGAGGATATTCAGATTTTTGTGTTTGACATAATGAAAAAGAACTCACAGGGGTTTTTGAGTCAGGAAGAGAAGCTTTCACTTATTGAAAAATACTCACTGCCGAGCGTAAATATATTTGGAAAATACACACATGAAGAGATAGATAAGCTCAAGGAGCTTTTTCTGAAGCTGAACAGGGAGGGAAGAGAAGGGGTTGTCTTCAAGGAAGACTCTGAGGAAGGTAAGAGAGCCAAGTACATAACAAGCTACGCGAACCTCAGCGACATAAAGGCTACCGCCAAAAATATGCTCCAACTTCCTCCTGAGTACTATACGAACAGAATTCTCAGGCTCGTCCTTTTTATGGAAGAGGAAGGTATAGATAGAACCCGACATCTTTACGAAGAGCTTGGAAGAGCCTTCATAGATGGTCTCTTTGATGCAATAAAGCAATTTAAGAAGGAACACAAGGTTTACAGAACCTTCAGGTGTAAGTTCAGAAGCAGAGAAAACGCAATAGCCTTGATGGAGCTTCTGCACAGAACCTCAAAACACATTCAGGTGGTAGAAAGGGAGTTGAAACAGGAAGATGATTACTGGATCCTAACCTTTGATAAGGTTTTTCTGAACATGACAGGACTCTTGGGACACTTACTTAGTGGTGGACTTGTGTTTGATTAGGCTCTCAAGAATACCTCTGAAATTCCTTGGGTTTATTATCTTTATACCTACCTTGTCAGCCCACTTCCTGAGACCTTCATCCCCGGTAACAACTACACCATCAAGTTCGTAAGCAAGAAGCAGGACATCAACATCCTCTTTGCTGTCTATAATTCCCTGCCTGAGTGCTTCCCTGTACTTTTCCCTCAGTCTGTTTATAACCCTGCCCACATCTTCCTCGGTCATCCTACCTGCTTCTTTCGTGTGTTCCTCCGCGATCCTGAGTCCTTTGTTTATCCTGTATCTTATTTCTTCAATAAGTTCATATAGTATTTCGCCCGGTATCATTATAGAGTACTTCCTCGGGGATCTGATCTTTACTATCATCTCAAACTCGGACGCAAAAGGTCCCAGATCCACCATCTTGAGCATCTCATCGTAAACCGAAGAGGGCATATAAAAGGAAGCTCCTGAATGTATCGCGAGGTGGATAAAGTTTTCTATTGCTCCGAGTTGATCAGATTCTCCGAAGGTTGTGTATATATCGGGATTAGTAAATACGCTCGTATCAAGCACAAAATTTTCCATAAGTTTTATTTTAATTCGCCAAATGAAGTTTTAATTGACTTTACCCGAAAGTGTGTCAAAATTGACACCTATGGGAGGGATACTGATCGTAGAGGATGACACAAGTCTCAGCAAGTTGATTGAGAAAAAGCTTAAAAGAAAAGGCTTCAGAGTAGAGTCCGTAAGGAGCGGTGAAGAAGCGAGAGCTCTGCTTACCAGCAGTAGCTACGATATAGTTCTCTTAGACATACGCCTTTCCGATATGAACGGTCTTGATCTATTAAGAGAACTTGCCCCTACTGTAAACTCAAAGTTCATAGTTATAACGGGCTACGGAGATATAAATACGGCAGTTGAAGCCATGAGGGCAGGTGCCGTGGACTTCATACAAAAGCCCTTCAGCTTTGACATCCTTGAGGTAAGCATAGACAGGGCTCTCAAGGAAAAGAGACTTGAAGAAGAAAACTTAGCTCTAAAAAGCTTTCTCTTTGAAAGGGAACATGAGATCACCTTTGAAACGAGAAGTCCCGCTTTCAGAAACGTGCTTGATATGGTTGAGAGCACTGCAAAGAGCGATATAAATGTGCTTTTAAGAGGTGAAACCGGAACGGGAAAGGAGGTAATGGCACGATACATCCATAGGCTTTCCGACAGAAGAGACAAACCCTTCATAGTGGTTGACTGCAGCGCTATACCTGAACATCTCTTTGAGAGCGAGCTTTTCGGTCATGAGAAAGGCGCTTATACAGGTGCGACCCAAAGGAAGCTCGGACTCGTTGAGCTTGCCGATGGAGGAATCCTCTTCCTTGATGAAATAGGTGAGATACCTTTACCCATGCAGTCAAAACTTCTCAGATTTGTGGAGACGAGGAGTTTCAGGAGAGTTGGAGGTTTAAAGGAAATAAAGGTGAACGTCAGGATAGTGTCCGCAACAAACAGAGACCTGAAAGAGATGGTAAGGAGAGGAGAGTTCAGAAGCGACCTTCTTTACAGGATAAACACTATGGAGATAGAGATACCTCCTTTAAGGGAGAGAAAGGAAGACATACCTCTTCTCGTTGAAGTGTTTCTGAAAAAGTACAAGAAGAAGATAAGAGAGGAGACTATCAAGAATCTTATGAATTATGACTGGCCCGGGAACATCAGAGAGCTCAGGAACATGATAGAAAGAGCTTCCCTTTTAGCCAAGGGAGAGTACATAGATGAGTATCTCTGCCTTTCGGTGGACAGACAGAGCGAGTCCTGTGTTGAAGCTCTCTTTTCCAAGATGCCCTCTCTGAAGGATCTTGAGCTTATGTACATCGGTTTCCTTTACAGGAAGCTCGGAAGTGTTGACAGGGTTGCGAAGGTTCTTGGATGTAGCAGAAGGACGGTTTTCAGGAAGCTAAAGGAGTTAAGAGAAAGGAATGGAAACCTTGAAAGTAGCCCCCTTTCCGGGGCTACTCTTCACTTCAATTGAACCGCAGTACTCCCTGAGTATGCTGTCAACAATCGCAAGCCCGAGCCCAGAACCTTCCTTCTTGTTCTTTCCCTGGTAGAAGGGTATGAATATCTTGCTGAGCTCTTCCTGATCAATTCCCGGACCGTTATCCTTTACCTCAAGTATCCACGTCTTCTCATCCCGTCTTAGATTTACATATACCGTTTCTCCGGGAGGGGATGCCTGAACAGCATTCAGGACGAGGTTCAAAACCAGATGCCTTATGTCCGTTTCATTTCCGAGAAAATAACCTACGTCTTCAAGATCAAGATCTATGTTCACGTGTTTTTCTTTTGCATATATTTTGAGAATATCAACCGAATCCTTCACAGCCTTTTTTATATCCACAAAGTCCTTTGCGGAATTCCTCTTCACCAAGAAAAGGAGCTTGTCTACATAATCTTTACACGTACTGACCGCATTCCTGATAATCTCTATCTCCTCGCTTGTGCCAAGTTTGTCCTCAAGCTCTTCAAGAGCCAGAAGAATCGTGTTGAGAGGAGTATTCAGCTGATGGGCTATTCCGAGGGCGAGAAAACCCACAGAGCTTAGTTTCTGAGACAGGCTGAAGAGATAGTACTTTTCTTTATCGGTCTTTATATCCCTGATTATCTGGATTATCTTTTCTCCGTTCTCTATCGGAAAGGCACATATCTCAACGGGAACTTCCTTGTTATCGTGCGTATAGTGAGTGTGGACGACGTTTACAGATCTTCCATTCTTCTCTATCTCTCTGATGGGACACGGATGGCACTCGCCCTCACAGGGTTCGTCCTGATGATGGGAAATTGTGTAGCAGAAACTCCCTATCACCTCCTCCGGGGAATTATAGCCCATATCCTGAGCGTACTTCTGGTTAGCATAGACTATGCGAAAGTTTCTGTCTATAATGACAACCTCTTCCTCAAACTGATCAAATACGGAGAAATCCATACTTTAATATCTATAAACCTGTTTGCAGATCATCAAGCTGACACAACTGTCCCTTGAGTGCCAATTCTGACACCATGCATTTCTTGCAGAAATTCCCATAAACCTTGAAAGAGAACAACTTTCTTTTTGGCACACAAGTTGCTTAAAAAGTGGAAGGAAAAATCTTAAAGGGGGTGTAGTATGAGTAAGTTGAGTAGGAGAGATTTTCTGAAAGCCTCTGGAGTGGGAGCCGTTGCAGCAGCTGCTGCTGGGAGCGGGGCTTTTAACTTTACATTCGCAAAGCAAAGCGAAACCATACATCTACCGAAGCCCTCAAAAGGCTCCCCGAGAGTTGTTATAGTCGGAGGCGGGTGGTCAGGAGCAACTCTCGCCAAGTACATCAAGAAAGGCAATCCGAACGTTGACGTCGTTCTCATTGAAAGAAGGGCTATGTTCATGTCCTGCCCTGTCAGTAACTTGTGGCTTGTAGGACTTGTTCCCCTTGATTTCCTGATCCACAACCATCTCAAGCCTGCGGATAAGTACGGATACCACTTCATAAACGCGATGGCTTACGACGTGGACAGAAAGAGAAGGTATGTCTACACAAACATAGGAAAAATCCATTACGACTACCTTGTACTTGCTACCGGAATTGACTACGACTACTCAGAGTGGGTGGGAAACGATCCCAGAGACATAGAGATAGCGATGACAAAGTATCCTGCAGCGTTCAAACCCGGAAATGAGCATCTCAGACTTAAACAGAAGATAGAGGAGTTTGAAGAGGGTAACTTCGTGATAACCGTTCCGCCGGGATTGGATTACAGATGCTTGCCCGGTCCATACGAGAGAGCTACGATGATCGCATGGTACTTTAAGAAGAATGATATTCCCGGAAAGGTCATCCTCCTTGATCCTCACAACGACCCGCCGGTCAAGGCTGAAGGATTCCACAAAGCTTGGGATGAGTACGTGAACGGATACATAGAGTACTACCCGCAGACTCAGATAAAGCACGTTGATTTCGGAAAGAAGAGGATAGTTACGAATATGGGAGACTTTGACTTTGATGACCTGAATCTCTACCCGAGATGTAAGTCCGCACCCCTCGTCTATAAAGCGGGTCTCGTTCCCAAGGGAGACAGATGGCCTGCTCTGAGATGGCCCTGGTACATGGCACAGGCAGATGAGAGGATATTCTGCACGGGTGATGCAAGGAATCATCCCTTCTCAAAGAGCGGAAATACCGCAAACTCCGAAGCTCACAACGTTGCCCAGCTAATACTCCACCTGATAGAAGGTAAGAGCATGGATTACAAACCTCCGAGAACCCTGTGTTACTCAGGAGTTGATGAAGGAAAGGCTGTTTGGGTTGATCTAACCTACAAGTACGATCCTAAGAAGAACTCCTTCGCCTTCCACAACGTAAAGATGGATAACAATCCTACTAAGAAGAATTGGCTCGCCTACCTTGAGTGGGCAAAGGCAATGTACAGGGATATGTTCGGCTGATATTTTCCTCTTCCAGTCCGGGGTCTTGCGCCCCGCTTTATGGAGGTAGGAATGGATAGGAGAGGCTTTTTAAAAGCATGCACTGCCGTCGCCGCCGCTTCCTTCGCTTCCCCTTCCCTTTTTGTTAATACGCTGAAAGCTCAGGAAGGTAAATTCAAGGCGTACAAGAAAGCTATACTTCTTAAAAAAGATGGCCTACCTCTGAAACCTGAAGAGATAGATCCGAAAAAACAGTATATCTTCTTCTATCCCCATCGGGCGACTCCGTGCATACTTGCAAATCTCGGAAAAGAGGTAAAGCCTGCCCTTGTGAAACTGTCAGATGGGACAACCTACCAGTGGCAGGGAGGAGTAGGTCCTCAGAAGAGCATAGTTGCTTACTCAGCTATATGCCCCCATCAGCTCAGTTATCCTACACCCGATTACTCCTTCATAAACTACTACCCTGAGAGCATCCCTTCAAAGATAGTTAAAAGAGGTAGGGTCATTCAGTGCTGCGCCCATCTATCCGTGTTTGATATAGAAAAGGGTGGTGCAGTAATTGACGGTCCCGCACCGTTTCCCTTGACGGCAATAGTGCTGACTTACGAAGATGGAAAGCTGTATGCCGTGGGAACTCTCGGAAAGGAAATGTTCGAAGATTTCTTTGATGTTTACAAACCCGATCTGAGGAAAATTTACCGTTCTACAAGGAAGGCAAAGAAGCTCGTTGATAAATGTGAGGTTATAGAGGTGGAGGAGTATGCAAAGGAAGTCATCAGGTGTTAGTAGGAGAGATGTACTGCTTGGCAGTGCTGTAGGTTCAGCCCTCATCCTTTCGGGTATTCCCGGCGTGATAGCAAAAAGCAGGAGCAGGATCTTAGGCTCTCCGGAAGGAAAGAGAGTTATCGTTGTTGGGGGAGGATACGGGGGGGTTACTGCTGCAAAGTATATAAAGAAAGAAGCACCCGATTCAGAAGTTGTTCTGATTGAAAAAAATCAGCTTTTTGTATCCTGTCCCCTGAGCAACCACTACCTTGTTGATCTGATTGATTACGGACATCTCTGCTTTCCTTACAACAAGCTTTACACAAAATACGGTGTAAAAGTGATAAATGACTTCGTATCCGATATAGACCTTCAGAAGAAGAGAGTTTACATATCTGATGGTTATATTGAATACGATTACCTTGTTCTGTCTCCCGGCATTGAGTACGACATAGAATCCTATCCTTTTTACATGGAAGCTATCTGGCACTTTCCGGGGGCGTTTAAGCCGGGTAGTGAACATCTCTATCTGAAAAGACTGCTGGAAGAGTTTGAAGGTGAGAGAATAGTTATCACTGTCCCGAAAATGCCCTACAGGTGCCCTCCAGCACCATATGAGAGAGCGGCACTTATACTGAGTTACATAAAGGAAAACGGACTTAAAGCTCACATGTACTTTATAGATGCGAATGAACACCCTCCCGTTCTTAGAGAGG
>CAZPVY010000034.1:0-16612 GCA_964590265.1 uncultured Aquifex sp.
AGTCCTTTATAAGAGTTTCATTGCGATATATCTTTGCACCATGAGATGTTATTACATAAATAGTGTTAGGAATGTTCCCAAAAACCTTCTTGAAGCTTCTTATATCTCTTCCAGTCACTATGGCAACAGTATGCTTTTTAGAAAGATCTATCAGAAATTTCTTATTGTTTTTGTTAATTTTTGCTTCCTCAGGGTGCTGAACTATCGGAACAAGAGTCCCATCATAATCCAGAAGTATGATCATACTTTCATTTTAAGATAATGTGCTTGACAGTTATTGTACAGACTTTAATATTTAAAAATTAATGAAATTAATAGTAGTATCAAACAGAGAACCTTATAGAATTGAACCATCAAGAGGGAGGGCAAGATTTGAAAAGACAGTTGGAGGACTTGTATCAGCCCTTGAACCGATAATGAGAGAGAACGGGGGCATATGGATTTGCTGGGGCAGAAAAGGACAGAAAACACCTCTGGAAGTTAGAATCACCCGAGATTTTGTCATGAAACAAGTTCCTTTAACAAGTGCTGATGTTTCGGATTACTACTATGGCTTTTCAAATGAAACTCTCTGGCCTCTCTGTCACATGTTCCTGACAAAGACTCACTTTTACAACAAGTACTGGCTCGGTTACAGAAGGGTAAACAGAAAGTTTGCAAAGGCTGTGTCAGAAGTCTATACAAAGGGTTCAAAGATACTTGTAAACGATTACCATCTTGCTTTAGTTCCCAAACTCTTGAGAGAAACCGGCGTGTCAGACCAAATATACTTTTTCTGGCACATTCCCTTCCCCCCCTACTTTATGCTCAGATTTCTACCCTATAGACGGGAAATCCTTGAAGGAATGCTCGGAGCTGATGTTATAGGATTCCATACTCAGCACTATGTAAATAACTTTCTTGAGTGTATCAGAGAGATACTGGGAGCCTTTTCAGATGGCAATACAGTGTACTGGAATGGAAGAAGAATAGAGGTTAGAGCTGTGCCGATAGGTATAGATGTTGATAGATGGGAAAGGCTTATTTCAGATCAGAAAGTAGTAAGATACGCAAGAAATTTGAGAAAGAAACTCGGAGTTGAGTACGTAGGAATAGGGGTAGACAGACTTGATTACACAAAGGGACTTGAGGAAAAGTTCCGGGGAATCGGAAGGTTCTTTGAAAAGTACCCTTCCTTCAGAGGAAGAGTTTCCTTCATACAGATAGCAGCTCCTACCAGAACAAAGCTTGAGGATTACATGGATATTAAGAGGAAGACAGATGAGATAGTAGGTATGATTGAGGGGAGGTTCGGAGAGCCAGGGTGGGTACCTATATACTACTACTATAAGAATTACGGAGACGAGAGACTCGCTTCCTTATACATGATGGCTGACTTTGCCCTCATCACACCTGTGATTGATGGGCTTAACCTTGTTTCAAAGGAGTACGTTGCTTCCAAAAAGGAAAGTGACGGTGTCTTGATCCTAAGCGAGTTTGCGGGAGCGAGTGTCCAGCTCAGGGAAGGTGCCCTTATAGTGAATCCCTACGATGAGGATGAGATAGCAGAGGCTATATACATAGCTCTTCGTATGAAGAAAAAAGAAAAGATAGAAAGGATGAACGCTCTGAAGAAAGTCGTCAGAGAAAAGGATGTTCACTGGTGGCTCAGAGAGTTCCTAAAGGATGTATCTGCTTAACTCTTCATCCTCAACTATGTTCTCAAGCTTAGCCCTGACGAACCTGCTGTCTATGATTATGAACTGACCGCTCATCTCAGGAGCGTTGAATGATATGTCCTCAAGGAGTTTCTCCATTACGGTGTGTAATCTTCTTGCACCTATGTTTTCAGTTCTGTTGTTTATCTCCTCTGAGATTCTCGCTATCTCTTCTATCGCATCGTCCGTAAACTCTATCTGAACACCTTCCGTTTTTAACAGCTCTATGTACTGTTTTGTCAGTGCATTTTCAGGTTCCGTGAGTATCCTTACGAAATCCTCTTTAGTTAAAGGCTTTAGCTCAACCCTGATTGGAAACCTTCCCTGAAGCTCGGGTATGAGATCCGAGGGCTTTGCTATGTGAAAAGCTCCCGCTCCTATGAAAAGTATGTGATCCGTCTTCACGGGTCCGTACTTAGTGTTAACTGTTGTTCCCTCAAGTATGGGGAGTAGGTCTCTCTGAACTCCTTCCCTTGACACACCTGGTCCCGTGCCGGGGGTCTTAACCGCTATCTTATCTATCTCATCAATAAAAATTATCCCGAAGTTCTCCGCCCTGAATATGGCTTCCCTTGCAACTTCCTCCATGTCTATCAGTTTTTCCGCTTCTTCCTGTTCAAGGAGATGAAGAGCTTCTTTAACCTTGAGTTTCCTCTTCCTCTTTGAGGGCATCAGGTTTGAAAACATCTCTCTGAGCTGGTTCTCAAGCTCCTCAAGACCAGGAGGTCCGGCTATCCCTATCATAGGGATAGCTTTTTCCTGAACGTCTATCTCAATAACCCTATCATCAAGCTCCCCTTTCCTGAGCTTCTCCCTCATGTCCTCCCTCTTTCCGGCATCCTGAGCCTCCCTTATACCGAAGCTTGTGAACTGCTGAGGAACGAGGTAATCAAGTATCCTTTCTTCAGCGAGCCTTCTTGCCCGTTCCCTTACCTGCTCCATCTTCTCACGCTTGACCATCTGGTAGGAGACCTCTGCAAGTTCCCTCACCATGGATTCAACGTCCCTTCCCACATATCCCACTTCCGTGTACTTCGTGGCTTCAACCTTAACGAAGGGAGCCTTTATGAGTCCTGCAAGTCTTCTCGCTATTTCAGTCTTACCCACACCCGTGGGTCCTATCATGAGAATGTTCTTAGGAGCTACCTCATCTCTTATATACTCTGGAAGCTTCTGTCTGCGCCATCTATTCCTGAGAGCTATTGCCACCGCCTTCTTAGCTTCTTCCTGACCGACTACGTACTTATTGAGTTCCTCTACTATTCTCTTTGGAGTGAGATCTTCTAAAAGATCAGAAAGGGATTTCATCATCATCGCCAAATCCTCTCCTTGTCATCTCTCTCGGAGTGTTTTTGATGATATCTTCAAGGAAGCTGTCTATATCCTCAGGGAACTTTTCAAACTCCGGTTCAACGGGGAAGAACCTGCGAACGATCTCAACAGGAGGATTACCGTAGCCTATCGCAGGAAGTATCTTCTTAGCTCCTCTTCTTGCAGCTTCCCTGTATGCTATCTTGTAACCTTCTCTGAAGGCTGTTTCTATGTCCTTGAATCTCTCAATCTCATCCCCGAGTTCATAGAGAACTATGTCATATGTAGTCTTCCTGAACTTCTCCCAATCCTTTATACCCACTATGTAGCTCTTCCCAGACCACTCTTTGAGCTCAACGGACTTTATGTTACCGAGCCTGAAAGATAGTATGTAGTAGTCTATAAGCTGTCTGTCTGCATAAACATCAAGGAAAAAAAAGAACTCCATCTTTCCTCCTATTAAGGTTAATAATATAATCCAGAAATTTGATACCTGGTAAATTTTGATATAATGTATTTTCCCGTGGAGGATCAAATGAACGAATTTGAAAAACTCCTGAGTGAAGCACTTCCTCAAGAGGAAAGCTTTAGGAAGGGAAGGATAGTAACTGGTAAGGTAGTTAAGGTTGATGATAGGTTTGCTTACGTTGACATTGGCTATAAAGTGGAAGGTGTTATCCCAAGAGAAGAAGTTCCTGATGTGCAGGAAGGTGATGAAGTACAAGCTGTTATAGTTAAGATATCGCCGAGATTGGATCACCCCCTTCTGTCCTACAGGGTCATAGCTCAGCAGAAGGGTCTTGAGAAGCTCCAGAAGATCTACGCTGAAAACAAGGACGTTGTAGGCAACCTTGAAAAGAGGACAAGGGGAGGCTTCATAGTTGATATTGAAGGTATTAAAGCTTTCCTCCCCTCAAGCGAGACGGGTAAAAAGCTTAGCGTTGGGAAACCTGTCAGGGTGAAGATCCTTGAAGTCAGCCTTCAGAAAGGCAAACCTAAGGTTGTTGTCTCCCACAGAGCTTACCTTGAGGAAGAGAGAGAGAGAAGGAAGCAGGAACTCCTTAAAAGTCTCAAGAAAGGTGATGTGGTCGAGGGAAGGGTTATAAAGATAGACCCGAACAAAGGGATAACGTTGCTTATAGACAACGTTCTGAGAGCCTTTCTTCCCAGAGAGGAACTCTCTTGGGGAAGGGATAAGAATCCATTCAACTATGCAGAGGTTGATGAGGTAATAAAGGTAAAGGTCAAGAAGAAGAGTAAAGATAAAGATTTTCTGATAGTCTCCCTCAGGGAGATGAAGGAGAATCCGTGGGAAAAGTTCACCAAGGAGCATAAAGCCGGAGACATAATAGAAGCTAAGGTGTTCCAAACGACTTCTAAGGGTGTTGTTCTTGATATAGACGAGGGTCTAGAAGGGTTCGTTCCTGCAGATGAGGTGAGCTGGAACGGTGAGTCTCCCCATAAGGGAGATACAGTAAAGGCAAAGATACTTAAGATTGAGCCCAAGAGAAGGAGAATACTGCTCAGCATAAAACAAGCTCTGCCCAAACCGTGGGAAGAGTTCCTCCAGAAGTATCCCGTTGGCACTAAGATAACTGCGAAGGTTGAGAAGATAGAAGGAAGCAGAGCTATAGTAGATTTAGGAGAGAGTAAAGTTAAGGGCATAGTTTACAGGAGCGATCTTTCTTGGACAAAGCCAAAGAGGATTGAAGAGGTTCTCAAGGAAGGAGAGGAAAGGGAGTTCGTTGTTCTTGGCTCTGACGGCAAGTATGTGAAACTCGGCATAAAACAGCTTACCCCGAATCCTTGGGAGATAATACGGGAGAAGTATAAGGTTGGGGATGTTATCACTCTGAAGGCAAAGGAGGTAATGCCTTTTGGAGCTTTCATGGAACTTCCGGAGGGTGTTGAGGGCCTTCTTCCCTTCTCAGAGGTTCCAAGAACCGTAAAGATAGAAGCCGGTGAGGAGTATGAGGTTAAGATAATTGATTTGAATCCTAAGGAAGGTAAGATAACATTCTCAATCAAAGCACTGAAAGGGGAAGAGGAAAAAGCTGAAGAAAGAGAAGAGGAAGTATCCACAGCCGGCTTCAAGCTGGGAGAGATTCTTAAGAAGAAATGGAAGTTGTGAATTTCTCCGGAGCCTTGGTATGACCAAGAAAGATATAGCAAACATTATCTATGAGAGGTGTGAAGGGGAATTCAAGATAACTAAAAAAGAGATCTATGAAATTGTTTCCGAAATATTTCAAATTATTGAGGATACCCTTCACAGGGGAGAGAAGGTTCAAATATCCGGCTTTGGAACGTTTATAGTCAAAATGAGGAAAGGAAAGATAGGAAGAAACCCAAGGACTGGGGAGGAAGTTCCTGTTCCGGACAGAAGGGTGATAATTTTCAAACCCAGCAAGAAACTTTTAGAGCTGGTTGAACTTAAATTAAAGAAAGTATAATTATTTAAATAACGGGGTGTAGCGCAGGTGGCAGCGCGCTGGCATGGGGGGCCAGAGGTCACGGGTTCAAGTCCCGTCACCCCGATTTTATAAAAAGAAGAGGAGGTGGAGATATGGTCATAGAGCTTCAGCCTGTAGAGGTAGATATTGAACCTCTCGTTACGAGGGTATTTCTGAAAGCCATTGACCTCTTGGGGGGGCTTCAAAAACTGGCTGAGTACAGAACCCTTACGTGGCTACCTTCTCTTGCGAGAGCATCCTTCGCAATTGTTCTTAGAGAAGAGTATTTGAAAACTGAGGAAGAGATAGCTGAAATGGTAGGTTTAACAAGACAAACCGTCAGGAATATACTCAGGGCTGATCCTGAGCTTGCAATGTACAAGATTCAGCACATAGATGAGCTTACTCAGGAGGAAAAGAAGGAGCTTAGGGTTCATACAGCAGGTGGTATAGCAAAACTCGCTTACAAACTTGTTAAAGAGGGACATGAAGAACCGAGGATATTCCTTGAGTACTGCACACAGGCTGCAGTAGCTCTTGATATACCTTGGGCTTACATGGTTTTGAAGAGGATAAAGGGGACTGATTTTCCCATACAATCTGCTGAAGACATAAAAGAAAAGCTCTCTGGGGTGATGATAAAGGGAAGGAAAGCCGAAGAGGTAGCCCTTGAGCTTGAATACCCTATTAAAAACCCGGCTGAACTTCTTCACAGAATAAAGGAGAACTTGAAGATGCATGGAATAGACTGAGTTAATGCGCTATGTAGCCTTCTTCTTTTTGCTTCTTCTCTCCCTTTACTTTCTCTTCCTGAAACCTTACCTTTCTTTTAAAAGGATCTTCTATCACATAGATGGAGCGTCCATAAATATATCTCCTTTCAAAATAGCTATAAAGGATTTTTACATCTACATTCCGTACGGTGGAAATTATTACTTTCTTAAGCTGAATGGATTTACATTCTCTCTGGAAAATAGACCAAAGCTCACGCTCAGGGAAGGGATGTTTACTCTTATATATAAGCTTTCTGAAAAATCTGAAAGGAAAGGAGAGATACCCAAAGTATTCATTCCTGAGATTCTTAAAGAATCAAGCATAAAGGTAGATAAGTTTCTTGTAACTATACAGGGCAAAAGAAATATAACTGTTCTGGTAAGTGACATGAGATTAGAGAATCGCACGCTCGGAGCTAATATGGACATACTTGTTAATGGAACAAAGGTAAAAGCGATACTTAAAGATGCTTACCTTGGAAAAACAGACATGAATATAGGGGATCTTAGGCTCTTCTCCGACCGTTTTAACTTTAAGATCGCGGGATTTCTTACCCAGAGAGATCTAAAAGCAAAATTCAAAGTGGAAGGGACAGTTAGAGAATTTGACTCCCTGCATGTGAGGGTGTCTCCTGTAAAGCTCAGAGGAGAGGGAGTTGCTGATTACTGGGGCGTGAAAGTTTGGCTCGTTGGTAAAGCGAAGGAAGTAGATATAAAGGGAAGAAAAAGATTTAAAGACGTGATGGCAACAGCAGACGTTGATCTAAGGTTCGGTAAAGGGCTGGTGCTTAGCGGAAAGATATGGAATGAGGATATATCGGGTGATTACAACCTTGAGCTTATACCTAAGAGGTTT
This sequence comes from uncultured Aquifex sp., assembly GCA_964590265.1. Lineage (GTDB taxonomy): Bacteria > Aquificota > Aquificia > Aquificales > Aquificaceae > Hydrogenivirga. The sequence continues at coordinate 7,091 of CAZPVY010000034.1, forward strand.
CTGACCGTAAAGATAAACAGCTTTCCGGTGGACTCACCTCTTTTAGGTATATCTCCCTTACTGCTTGCCTGGGTCAAAGGGAATCTGGATCTGGATCTGGATAGCAAAGAGCTGAAGTTGAGCTTGAAGACAGATAATCTTGCTATTGAAAGCATAAGCTTTGGAAAGGCTAATTTAGATCTCCTATACAATTACGGTTCCTCCGAAGGCAAGCTGGAAATTTTCTCTTACGATCCCGGAAGCGTGAGATTATCGGGAACAATTAAGAAAAACAAATTTATCGGTAGATTGAAGATAGATGATATATTCATCATCGCCAGCAACATGTCTCTCTTCCTTTCCTATAACGGAACCATAGAGTACAGAGAGAATCTCTTCATGAAGGGTTATGGAAGATTCAAGGATCTCTTCTTCAGAGATTTCCCTGTGGGAGGTGGTATTTACTGGGTGGATTTAAGGGGAGAGAAAATCAATCTCACTTACAGCGGAGAAGGATTTAGTGGATTCGTGAAAGGAAAGCTCAAAAGAGAGCTTGTATCAATTAACGATATATCCGATTTAAGGAGAAAAGTTAGAAGCTTTAATATTTTTGTAGAAAGGGGTAAAGTTGAGCTTTCACTGATAGGAAAAAGGTTAACCTTAGCTGTTGATATACCAAACGGCTCTATCTCGCGGGATAAGGGAGTGGCAGACGTATCCATGAAAATCAAGGTTGTGAAAGAGGATAAGCTAAGGGGCAACTTTGAAGTGCACGCTCGGAGGATTGACTTTGGGGATTCAAAATTTGGTAGTACCTACATTGAAGGAGATTTAGAGGAGAATATTCTAAGAGGAACTTACAAAGTTGCAGACCTGCTGAAAGGAACATTTACTCTTGACATCAGGAATAAAATGCTCACAGCAGCAGGAGTTCTGAGCAAGAACAATCTGGCTCTCAAATATAGGTTCAGGGGAAATCCGGAAGAGGGAGAGCTAAAAGCCAAAGCAAGCTTAACTCTTGAGAATAAAACTTTCAATTTGACAGGCACTGCGACATATACAAACCGTGAATTTGAGATAAAGATAAATCCGGGTAGTTACACATACAAAACAGCTGAGCTTGTATTCGGAGGCGCAGTTATAAAGGGTAACATCAATGAGGGGAGAATAGGGCTTGCACCGACTTTAATAAACCTCTTCGGTAAACCGATCGTGCGTATAGAGGAAAAAGTCGGGAGATTCAGCATATCAGGAAGGAATCTTACGCTTGAATTCACATCCTCGGGGGCGGTTGCTGGAACGACTGTCATAGACCTATCACCAAAAGGAGGCTTTAAAATTAATTCACAGGGTTCAATCAGTTTGGAGAGGTTATCCTTCTTTACATCTACCCCCCTTGGAGGAAAAGCACAGGGCAGTTTGAATTACTCCCTTTCTTATGTGAACGGGCTCTTCAAACTGGAGCTTAAGAATAGAGGAAAAGTTGTAGCCTTTTCAAGGTATATGGCACTACCTATGAACATGTGGTTTGAACTCCAGGCTATCAGCAAAGATCTCTCAGCCTTTTTAACTGTCTGGAAGGAAGATGCAGGTTTATCCGCTAACGTTGGTTCGCTGGATCTTAAAAACTATTATGTGTATGTGATCTCAAGAAATTTACCTGTTTTATACAGAGAAAAGGACATACTTGCTTCACTGAAGGTTAGCTCCGAAGGATGGATTGATATAAAAGATCTCAGAAATGTAAAACTACGTCTTGATGCACTCATAAGTGGAGATGTAGAATTAGGAAAATCCAAGAGTAAAGGGAAAAGGAAAGTTGACAGAAAAGCGCGAAACATAACTCTTGATATTCATTTTGCTTCAGATAAGCCTCTCAGGGTATTTCTTCCAGAAGGAAATCTGTATGTAAAAATCAAGGGGTGGGTTGGTGGTAAGGCTGACAATCCCGAGTACAGCATAATAATTGAATTTCTATCTGGAGAATTAACCTATTTTGGCAGGAGGTTTCTTGTCAGAAGCGGAACATTGGTCATTAATAAGGAAAAAGGGGAGGAAGAAAAGGTAATAGACATATCGCTCGTAAACCCATCTGAGGACATGAATATATATCTGAATCTTAAGGGTAGTATGGAAGATCTAAAACTTATAGTATGGTCAGAACCTCCAAGAAGTACACAGGAGATACTGACAAAGTTGATAATAGGAAGTACTGCGGAAGGTATGATACCTGTCGCAAAAACTCTCTTCAAACAGCTTGGCTACGTCGGAAACATAAGAAGCGGTCTTGCAGGTTTGCTCGGCGTGGAAATAACATTCTCTACCCAGACAGGAAGTCAAGGAGAGATAGGATTTAACGTAAACATAAGAAAGAAGATAGCGAGGGCGCTTTCAGTTGAGTATCAGCAGAGCACCTTGAAAGATCCGAGAGCTACCTATTACGGCGGAAGTGTATCTCTACCCAGAGGTTTCTCTTTTTACGGAAGGGTCTTCTCTAACAAAAGCTCAGAGCTAAAATTAAGATTCATCAGGAAGTTTGACTTTTGAAATGACGGATACAGGAAAACTCACAAAGTTTATAGATAGTCTATTTGAGAACGGAGGTATAAAACTCCGAAGAGGATTCGGTATAGGTCTTTACCTCTATAATCAGCTCAGGGATTTTGCACCCTCCTATATTCTTGAGAATCTTCAAATCCTTGACCGTATGCCCTTTGAAAAGAAGAAAGCCATACTTTTTGAAGTGAGAAGATTTCTAAACGAGTACCGGTCTGCTCGGGAGAAAAAAAGAAGCAGAGAGAATGTGAAGAAGAGACCTATAAAGGATTTCATGATTCCTTTAGAGAAGCTCAAGCTTCTGGATAGTAAGGAGGTGAAAGTTTTAAAATCTCTTGGTGTGCAAACCCTGCTTGATGCCCTCTTCTACTTTCCCCTCAGGTATGAGGACAGGAGAGTATTAAATTCAATCAAATTCGCAAAGGTAGGTGAGAAGGTTGTTTTAAAACTGAAGGTTAAGGAAACGAGGAAGGTAAACGATGGCAGATACACGGCAGAGGTAATATGCACGGACGGTTCTGACGAGATAAAACTGAAATTTAGATATAGAAAATCTGATTTTATCCATGCTCTCTACCGCAAAGGTAGTGAGATTATAGTTCTGGGAAAGATCAAATCCTTTCAGAGAGAAAAGTATATAGTCCATCCTGAGATTCTGAAGGAGGGAGAGTTCGGAAAAATATTTCCTGTTTACTACGCAAGGATGAAGGGAGAGGTATCTCGGATATCTTCAAAAACGAGGCAGAAGAGAATAAGAAACGCTTTAACAAAGATCGCTGAGAGAACCGCAAAGTTTCTTCCTGAATACCTACCTGACGAGATTTTAAAAAAGCACGGTTTCCCTCCACTTGATGAAACTGTTGAGGCATTGCACGCACCCGAAGGTATAGACATAAAGAGCCTGAACGATTTCTCAGACCTGTATCACCGAAGGATGATATATGATGATCTGTTTCTGTTCCAGTTAGCACTTCTTCTGAAGAAAAAGGAAACTGAAAAGGAGAAATCCCCTCGTATTGAAGTTAAAGTTGAGAGCTTCATAGAAAGCTTTGAGAAAGAGTTAAGTTTCAAACTTACAAATGCCCAGAGGAAGGTTCTTGGGGAAATACTCAGGGACATAAATAAGGAACATCCGATGAACAGACTCCTTCAGGGAGATGTGGGAAGCGGTAAAACGGTTGTGGCAATAGGTGTGTCTCTCGCCGTGGTGAAGGCTGGTTATCAGGTTGCCGTTATGGTTCCAACAGAAATACTTGCTCATCAGCACTTCAAGAAGTTTAAGGAGTTCTTTAGTGGAGAGGGGATTGAGGTAGGACTTTTGACGGGTAGTCTCACTCCCGCTCAGAAAAGAAGTGTGTACAGACATATAAGGGAAGGAAACATAAAGATAGTGGTCGGGACACACGCCCTGATTCAGGATAAGGTTGAGTTCCAGAGACTCGGGCTTGTGATAATTGATGAACAACACAGGTTCGGTGTAATGCAAAGGAAGTTGCTTCTGGATAAAGGGAAGGGACTTTACCCTCATTGTCTTGTTATGAGCGCGACGCCCATACCGAGAACCCTTGCCCTATCAATTTACGGAGACCTTGATATATCCGTCATAGACGAGCTACCCCCGGGAAGGCAGGCGGTCAGAACACTACTCCTGTACGACAGTGAAAAGGAAAAACTTTTGAAAGCGATAAAGAACGAAGTCTCTCAGGGAAACAAGGTTTACATAATATATCCGTTGATTGAAGAGTCCGAGAAGATGGAGCTCAAAGCTGCTACAGATGAGTATGAAAAGTGGAAGAGGTCTCTTCCTAATATGAAGGTGTTCCTCCTTCACGGGCGAATGAGCGATAGGGAGAAACAGGAAGTGATGGAAAAATTCAAGAAAGAGGGAGATGTCCTCGTATCAACGACGGTGATTGAGGTTGGAATAGACATCCCTGAGGCAACTTTGATGATAATTGAGGATGCCTACAGATTTGGACTCTCCCAGCTACACCAGCTCAGAGGAAGGGTTGGAAGATCAGACAGACCCTCTTACTGCTATCTTGTGGTTCCGGATGGGCTCGGAAGAGGCGATGCGGATGCTATAAAGAGACTTAAGGTTCTCGTTAAGACAAATGATGGTTTTGAAGTGGCTGAGATGGATATGAAGCTGAGGGGTCCCGGAGAACTTTTAGGAGTTTCCCAGTCTGGATATTTCGGGTTTAACGTTGCAAACCTTGCACGTTCGCACGACAGAGCTGTTCTGCACAGCGCAAGGGAGGATGCAGAAAAGCTATTAAAAGAGGATCCAAGACTTGAAAAGTATAAGGATCTAAAGGATATAATTCTGTACAGATACGGTGCTAAGCTTGATCTGAGCTACATAGCCTGAGGCGCTAACCTAGCGCCTGATTCTGGAACCTCAGCCCGCTTTGAAAGGAGGGACACTCACATCCTCAAAGAGAGGATTTACCTTTTTCTCTGCGATATCTGCCAGCTTTGAATTGAGCTCTTCAAGGCTTTTCTTGATGAAACTTTCCTCCGCAAAAACTACCTCGTTGTTTTCATCAATCATATATATGGTCGGAACAACTTGAACGTCGTAAACGAGTGACACTCCATAGTCCGGAGCATCTATCAGCTGAGGAAAAGTGAGTCCGTATTTGCTCATGAAATCCTTGGCTTCTTTCGGAGGATCCTGTACTATTCCAAGAAAGTATATCTTGTCTCCATAAGACTTAAACATCTTTTCCACGAAGGGTAGGGTTAGCTGACAGGTGGGACATGTAACTTTGTAAAAGGTCAGTAATTTGAAGCCTTCAAGAGAATATAGCTTAAACTCTCTGCCATCAGCATCCTTCAGCCTAAAGTCTGGTGATTTATCCCCTACCTTTAAAGGCATCTTTCCCCTCCTTCTTAGATTTGTCCTAAGAGCATCAGTTGTTTCATGGTTTCTTTATACGCCCTCTGGATTTCCTCTGCAGCTTTCTTCACATCCTCAAAACCCAAAATTCCTGCGGATATTGCTAAGTTCCTGCATCCCGCTTTTAGCACTTCAGCCACCCTGTAAGGCATTATCCCACCGATAGCGACAATAGGCTTTTCGGAAATCCTGACAGTTTCTTTCAGTGCTTCAATACCGACGAGTTTGTAATCCTCTTTTGTAGTGGTTGGATATATTGAACCAAAACCTATGTAATCAATGGGTAGCTTCTGTGCCTTTTTGACTTCCTCAAGGCTGTTTGCGGTATATCCTATGTACATCTTTTCCCCGACAACCTTTCTCACCACCTCAGGAGGGAGATCTTCCTTTCCCACGTGAACACCATCAGCATCTACGGCAAGTGCAAGATCAACTCTATCGTTCACAACGAGGTCTGCATTATACTTTCTCGTTATCTCCCGTATCTTTAGAAGTTCTTCATACATCTGGCGTGTGGTCTTGTTCTTAAACCTGTATTGAACAGCGGTCACACCACCCTGAAGGGCAAGCTCTATAGTTTCAAAAAGGTCTCTGTTTTTGAAATACTTATCATCGGTAATGAGATATATGGTAAGGTTCACAGCAACCTCCTTTTATGGCGGAGAGGGAGGGATTCGAACCCTCGGAGGGCTGTTAACCCTCTGCCGCTTAGCAAGCGGCCGCCTTCGGCCACTCGGCCACCTCTCCTGAGTTTTAAAATTATATACCACATGAATATCTTTGACAGATACCTTGCAGTCAACTTCCTGAAGATATTTTCGGTTGTAACCTTCGTATCCGTCGGCCTGATAGTGGTGTACAGCCTGACTGATTTTTTCTTGGGCTTTAAGGAGAGCAAACTGGATGTAGGGATTAAGTATGTAGCTTATTTGATACCTGTAGGCTTCTACATCCTCTCTTCTATTCTTGTTAACTTATCCGTTCTCATCCTTTTCAGGAGGCTATTTGCCAGGAAGATAGATCTTACAGTTCAGAGCTTCGGAATTTCGCCTTTAAGATTTTCGTTATTTCTCATAGGAGGCGTTTTAATACTCTCCTCCCTATTTCTGGTTCTGAATGAAAACTTTTTTCCTAAAATGTTCAAGAGACTCTGGTATATAGAAAAGACCTTTAAAAAAAAGCAGGAGATAGGAAGGCTTGTGGAAAGACTCTGGTTTGTGAAGGAAACTGAAAGGGGAAAGTACTTTGTTTATGTTGGTAGTCTTGAAGTGACGACTGGGAGGTTTGCGGATCTGTTCATGCTGAAGACTTCTTCCGAAGGAGAAGTTCTTGAGATCATAGAAGGGAAAAGCGGACGCTGGCAGGGAAATACAATCTACGTGGATACAGGCTCGGCTTACAACTTCAGAGAGGGCTACTTTATCAAGAGGCTTAAAAACTTTTCCTTTGGAACGGAGATAGGGTCAAGCGAAGTGGGTCTCTTTGCAGAAAAGATAGACCACGTTCGTATGTCCTCTTTACTAACTCTCTACACGAAGGGTTCAAAACTCGGGCTTGATACGGACAGATACCTGTCGGAAGTTCTCTACAGAGTGGGTATGTCTCTTCTGCCCTTTATGGTCATGGTTCCTCTTCTGGTGCATCTCTTCAAATACAGGAAGCTGAGAACAGGGATAGTCTCCTTCTTCATCCATCTTTTAATAGGCTGGCTTGTGATTATAAGCCCAAAACTGCTAATGGATAAGGCTAATTTACCACCTCAGTATGCCTTTGCAGCTTATACGCTATTCTCAGTTTATCTTTCAAAAGGAATATACGATCTTGGCAAAGGATTCAGGGTCTAAGCTCGCTCCTCCTACAAGGAGACCTTCTATCTCCGAATACTTCATAAAATCGCTGGCGTTGTTAGGCTTCACACTACCTCCGTAAAGTATCCGAGTTTTGCCTTCATTCTTAGGATTGATGTCCTTTAAAAGTTCCTTTATGAACCTGTGAACACTGACCGCATCCTCGGGCGTTGCTGGAACACCAGTTCCTATAGCCCATACAGGCTCGTAAGCTATATCTATCTTATCGGTATGCTCCTCTATACCCGAGAAAGCAAGCCTTATCTGGGTCTCTACTACTTTAAAGGTCATTCCCGCCTCCCTGTCCTCCAGCTTTTCCCCAACACAGAGTATAGGTCTTATGCCTTCCTCAAGGCAGGCTATCAGCTTTTTGTTTATCAGCTCATCGCTTTCACCGAAGATGTGCCTCCTTTCAGAGTGTCCAATTATCACATAAGAACATCCGAGTTCTTTGAGCATAGGAATTGAGACCTCACCCGTAAAAGCTCCACTCTTTTCATAGTAGCAGTTCTGAGCTCCGAGCTTTACTCCAGTTCCCTCAAGGAGTTTTCCCGCCGCATAAAGAGCTGTAAACGGAGGGCAAAGTAGTATTTCCCTACTTTCAGGATGCTCCACAAACTTAAGAAACTTCTTGATGTAGGTTTCGGTCTCACCTACTGTCTTGTTCATCTTCCAGTTGGCGGCTACCAGTCTCATAGGAAAGAATTTTACTAAAATAGTTGCGATGTTTATAAGAAGAGTTTTTACCTTTATCTTTGTGTTTTTCCTTTTCATAGGTTTAGAGATAAGTTCAGTTCATACACATGATGAGGGAAAAATAAATAAGAACTGTCCAGTTTGTATATTCAAGATCTCAAAGAGTGATGTACCGAGTGCATACAATCTAATATCCACACAAGAAGTGGCTTTTTACTTAGACAGAATATCTCCAATAAAACTCTACAAAGGGAAAATATCTTCACCTCTTTTTTATACTAGAGCACCACCTAGGTAAATTCAACCTTTAAAAAATCTAGAAATCAATATAGGAGGTTCATGATGCTGATAGTTTTAATTCTAATATTGAGTATACTTTTGTCCTTTTTTTCATACGCACAGGACTCAGAATCTTTCGGTAGATCAAAGTTTAATCCTGACGTAAACCTGACAATTGATTTTTCTTTTCTTAAAGGTAATTTTCTGGAGAGAGAAAGATTTAACAAGGAAAAAGGATTTAACTTCAACTATGCTGAGCTACTCATAGATGCTTCCATTGACCCTTACTTTGATTTCCTCTCAACACTTCACTTTTTTGAAGAGGGTGTGGAGATAGATGAGGCTTTCATTAAAACAAAAAAGCTTCCCTACAGGTTTCAAATAAAGGTGGGAAAGTTCAGAAGCAACTTTGGAAGGCATAATTCAAAGCATGCCCATAGCTGGAGCTTCCCGGATCCTCCCCTTGTGTACCAGAATTTCTTTGGAGAGGAAGGGCTTATAGAAAAGGGTATTCAGATAAGCTGGCTCGTCTTTCCAAACACTCATACACTTCTCGGGACTGAAATACTTCAGGGTGAAAACGAAAGTAGTTTCGGAAACAGAGAAATAAGAAATGTTGCCAGTAGAGTAAAATCGCCTTCACTGTTTGTTAGTTTTATCAAGACTTCTTTCAGCATAGGAAATACTTCCCTCTTTACGGGCGTATCTGTAGCAGTAGGAAAGACAAGGATAGATGAAAACGGCAAAGGGTTTTTCGGTGATTCAACTGTAGTTGCCGGAGCTGAAATAGCTGTCAAGTATCCTTTAGAGCAGGACAGAGTCATAACCTTTGAGGGTGAGTATCTAAGGAGGCAGGTTAGAGGGACTGAGTTTTACTGCAATGAAACTTCATGCATGTTCAATCCTTCCCAGAAAAATGAGGAGGGATTTTACCTTCAACTTGCCGTCATTATTACAAAAAGGTGGAGCTTGGGGATAAGATACGGTTACCTCAGTGATGGATCTTACAGACTATCACCTGAACTTGAGTTTAAATCCACGAAGTTTTCAAGGATCAGGTTATCTTACAGTCATGGCAAGTATGAGAACAGGAAAATAAGGGAATTTTTCCTCCAGCTTACCTTTAATATAGGCATCCACGGAGCACATCATTTCTAAAAGAAGAGGTTTAAATTATCCAGAGGAGGTGAAACATTATCATCCGTTGCTGCCTTAGAAATAGTTTGAACATTTTCAATATTCTTCGTTGTTTCCTGCATCTGT